>NZ_BAFS01000214.1 GCF_000308415.1 Nocardia asiatica NBRC 100129
CCATCGTCGACGACCTGGTCGACCTGGTCACCACCGAGGCGGACGGGCCGGTGGTGGTGGTGGCGCACTCCTTCGGCGGCGCGTGCGCGCTGCACCTGGCGCATCGGCATCCCGACCTGGTGCGCAAGCTCGTGCTGCTCGATCCGGCCATCGCGCTGGAACCGGAATGGCTCAACGAGATCGCGCTGTCCACGCTGGTGTCGGCCGACTACGACAGCGTCGACCACGCGCGCCAGGACAAGCTGGACACCGGCTGGGGCGATGTCGAGCCGCGGCTGCTGCAGGCCGAACTCGACGAACATCTGATGCCCACCGCCGACGGGCGTTTCGGCTGGCGGATGAGCCTGCCCGCCGTCAACTCCTACTGGGGCCAGCTGGCCCGGCACTGGGTGCTGCCGCCCACCGACCTGCCCACCGTGCTGGTGCAGGCGATGAAGGTGCACCCGCCGTTCGTCACCCCGGAGTTCCGCGCGGCGCTCACCGAGCACATGGGCGCGAACCTGACCGTGCTCGAATGGAACTGCGATCACATGGTGGCTCAGGCGTATCCGGCCGAGACCGGCGAACTCGTGCGCTCGGTGCTCTGAGCCGATGCCGACCAGCGACGCCCAGATCGAGCAGGTGCGCGCCCTGGTGGCGGCGGTCCCGCCCGGCCGGGTCGTCACCTACGGCGACATCGCCGCGGCCGCTGGGCTGTCCACGCCGCGCACCGTGGGCTGGATCATGCGCACCGACGCGGCCGATCTGCCCTGGCATCGCGTGCTCGGCGCGAGCGGCAGGCCCGCCGCGCACCTGGCCGGGCGTCAATTGCGCCTGCTGGCCGAGGAAGGCGTGCCGATCCGGGACGGACGCGTCGACCTGCGCGCCGCGCGCTTCCCGCTGCCCGATCCTCCGGCAGGCTGAGCGCCGCTTCCGGAAATGGCTCCGAGCTGGATCGGCGGCCAGTACCGTGGACAGATGCCCACCCGCCTGGCATGTGTCGTGTTCGATGCCGACCGGCCGCGTTCGGTCGCGGATTTCTGGGCCGAACTGCTCGGCTGGAGTGTGACGCTCGACCGGCCCGACGAGGTGAACGTCGCGGCCCCCGACGCCGACGGTGGCGAACTCGCCCTGACCTTCCTGCCCGCGATGCGCGCAAAGATCGGCAAGAACCGCCTGCACCTGGATCTGGCCACCCGTTCGCGGGAGCATCAGCGCACCCAGGTGGACCGGGCGCTGGCCTTGGGCGCGCGAGCGGTCAACATCGGCCAGGGCGCGGTGCCGTGGGCCGTGCTGGCCGATCCGGAGGGCAACGAGTTCTGCGTGCTCGAACCCAGGGAGGAGTACGTGGACACCGGAGCCGTCGCGGCGGTGGTGGTGGACACGCGCGACCCCGAGCGTCTCGCCGAGTTCTGGGCGGTCGCCACCGGCTGGCCGTCCGCGCGCCGCGGCGAGCGGCTGGCCGGGCTGCGTTCGCCGACCGGACTCGGCTCCTGGCTGGAGTTCGTCCGCACGCCCGACGCGGGGACCGGCCGGACCAGACTGCGCCTGGACCTCACCTCGTTCCCGGCCGACGACCGCGCCGCCGAGGTGGCCAGGCTGCACGCCGCGGGCGCCACCACGGTCGACCGCGGGGCCCCGGCGGCCGACCGCGACACCGACCTCGTGCTCGCCGATCCCGAACTCAACGAGTTCCGGCTGCTGCCACCGGCCCGGTTCTGGTCGAACGCCTGATCGACGCGGTCCGGTCCGCGGCTTCCCGGCCGTGACGAATTAGCATGACGGACATGGTGTACCCAGCGCGAAGCCGTGGCCTATGACCGCCGCCGACGCCATCGTGCTCGCGGGCGGCCGGGCCAGCCGGATGGGCGGGGTGGACAAACCGGCCATCGTCATCGGCGGCCGCTCCATGCTCGACGTCGCGCTCGCCGCCGTCGCTTCGTGCGGGCACACGGTGGTCGTGGGACCGCACCGGCCCGAGTTGCCGCCGCAATTGCTCCAGGTGCGTGAGGTGCCGCCGGGGTCGGGTCCGGTGGCGGCGATCGACACGGGACTGCGCGCGCTCGGCTCCGCCGCGCCGCTGATCGTGGTGCTGGCCGCCGACCTGCCTTTCCTGGCGCCTTGGGCGGTCGCCGAACTCATCCGGCACGCCAACGAATCCGGCGCGGACGCGGTGTTCGCCGCCGACGAGTCCGGACGCCCGCAGTATCTGATCGGGGTGTGGCGGCGCTCGGCGCTGGCGGCCGCGCTGGAGGGGCTCGGCCCGCTGATCAACCAGCCGATGAAGGCGCTGGTGCCCGCCGCCGCCGCGATCATCCCGCTGCCCGGCGTCGGCGACTGCGACACCGAGGAGCAGGTGCGGCAGGCCAGGGCCACAGTCGACGCGCCGCGGCGGCACCCGCCGCTGGATCTCGACGAGGCGCGGGAGCTGCTGCGCGGCAATCTGACCCGGCTCACCGCTTACGAAGCCGACCTGCGGTCGGTGATCGGGGCCGCGCTCGCCGGACCGCTGACGGCCGCCGGACCGCTGCCCCGCTTCGACGTCTCCGCGATGGACGGCTACGCGGTGGCGGGTGACGGCCCGTGGCGTCTGCGCCGCGATATCGGCTTCGCGGGCGGCAGGCGGCCGGTGGGGCTGCTGCCGGGCGAAGCGGTGCGGATCGCCACCGGCGCGCACGTCCCAGACGGCACCACGGGTGTGCTGCGCGACGAGTTCGCGCACGTCGCCGCGGAGACGCTGTACCGCCTGCCGGACACCCCGCTGCGCGACGACATCCGCCGCCGTGGTGAGGACCGGCAGGCCGGTGATCTCGTCGCCCCGGAAAGCACGCCGGTCACCGCCGCGTTGATCTCCGCGGCGGCGAGCGTCGAAGTCACCGCGGCGGCGGTACGCGGCCCGGTACGCGCGCGCATCGTCATGACCGGTGACGAGATCCGCAGCGAGGGGCCGCTACAGGCGGGCCAGACCCGCGATTCGATCGGCCCGGTCCTGCCGGATCTGCTGTCCCGGTATGGCATTCGCACCGCCGATCGAGCGCACCTGCGCGACACTCCGCACGGATTCGACGAGGTGCTCACCGTGGCGCCGGATCACGACCTGCTGGTGATCGTCGGCGCGACCGGCGGCGGGGCCGCCGACCAGCTTCGCGCCGCCCTGGCCCGCGCCGGAGCCCGGATCGTGGTGCCGCGCCTGCGGCTGCGTCCCGGGGGTTCCACCGTCGTCGCCGAACTCGCCGCCGGCACGACGGTACTCGGCCTGCCCGGAAACCCGTTCGCCGCCGTCGCCACGCTCATGGCGCTCGCGCCCGCGATCGTCGAGGGCCGCACCGGCGCGTCCGCGGCCCGCCCGCTGCGTGGGCCGCTGCACAACGCGGCCGAGATCGCGGCCCAGGTGACCCGTGTGGTGCCCGCTCGCGCCGTCGAGGCAGGCGGCTGGGTCGGCGACCCGGCCATCCGCACCGCCCATCTCGGCGGTCTGGTCGACCGCGACGGGTTGGTCGTGGTTCCGCCCGGCGCCGTCGACGGCGCGCTGGTCGAGTTCCTGCCGTTGCGCGGCTGAGGTCGAGCGACACGACTCGTCCCGAGGGATCGCGCTTCGTCGCTTGCCGCGAAAGTTGTTGGGGTGCAACTCGTTGACGGCACCAGCAGGGCGTGACCCCACGATGCGAGTGTGGCGCCGAGTCCCGGACGGCACGAATAACCTCTGCGGCACAGCGACTTTCACGAGCACGACCCGACCCACTCGCCACGACGCGCGCTTTCACGCAGCGGAATACAATTCATCGGGAATAACCGCGGAGACACGAATCCGCACCGATATCGAACATATGCGCGCATGTCGGTTTGCCACCTTCCGAGCCGCCCGCCAACCGGCCACCGGAATATAGCCGCACACTGGCACCCAGGCGTATTCGCCACTGAAACTCGCCTTCAATAGCGCCTCTACCTGCGGTAATGAGACATACAGCCGCTCCAGGCCATATTTTCCATTTCCCCTTCCAAAAGCCATACCCGCTCGCTATCGTGAGTTCGTTAGGCTGTTCGTTAGGCGAATATCAATCCCCCGGAAAGGACCGTGTGGAGATGGCTGAAAAGTCGAAGAAAACGCCTAAGAAAATGCCGAAGCAGATGCCGAGGCAGCAGCAGCAACAGCGCCAGGAGCAGGACATGCGCGAGGGCGCGGATATGGAAGGCCGTCGGGGCACCAGGTCCGAGATGCCCGACCGGCGCGGCGAGCAGGACCGCCGCCAGTAGCTGATCTGCGCCACCCGCGCCGCCGGCCCCCAACTCCTCCCGGGACCGGCGGCTGCGGTCGTCCAAAGACCGGTGTGCTTACCCCGCGGGTAATTGTCACCCCGCGCGAGGCGGACCTACCGTCGGTTCGACGCCATTCCCGGTGTCATCGAACGAAGGAACGCCGAACATCATGTCCGCCTATGGCTTCGCCCACCTCCGCAGTCGCAGGCCCCATCCCGACATCCTCGAATACCTGGAGCGCATCCAGGCCACCTTGGACCCGTTCGGCGGCCGCTTCGTCATCCACGGGCCACCGGCCGAGGTCGTGGAAGGCGACTGGCCCGGGAGCATGGTCCTGATCGAGTTCCCCGGCATGACCGAAGCGCGGGAGTGGTACCGCTCGCCCGCCTACCAGGAGATCCTGCCGCTGCGCGCCGATCACATAGACGGCGATCTGCTGCTGATCGAGGGCGTCGGCCCGGACTACGACCCGCGCAAACGCGCCGCCGACCTGCGCGCCGAACCGGCCTGACGCGATTTCCGCCCGCTATCCGCCGTCCGATAGCGTTGACCAGGCACGACACGGCTCGACGCGATAAGGATGTGCCCGATGGACGACAGCTCTCTGGTCTGGGACGACGGCGCGCTCGTCACCATCGACCAGCGCGGACTGCCGCACGAGGTACGTGAGCTGCGACTGAGCACGGTGGACCAGGTCATCGACGCGATCAAGGCGCTGGCCATCCGCGGCGCGCCCGCCATCGGCATCGCGGGCGCGTTCGGCGTCGTCATGGCCACCGCCGCGCACACCGTGGACGGCGTCGTCGACGAGGCGGCGGTGCGGGCCGAGGCGGACCGGATCGCCGCGGCGCGGCCGACGGCGGTCAACCTGGCGTGGGCCGTGCGGCGGGTCCGGGCGAAGGTGAGCCGAGGCGCCGACGCGGTCCTGGCCGAGACGCTCGACATGCTGGCCGAGGACGGCCGGGTCAACCGGGCCGCCGCCGGCAACGCCGCCGACCTGGTGCAGCGCCTGTGTCCGGACCGGCCGCTGCGGGTGCTCACCCACTGCAACACCGGGCGACTGGCGACCAGCGCGTTCGGTACCGCCATCGGCACGCTGCGGGTGCTGGCCGAGCGTGGCGCGATCGAGCAGGTCCTGGTGGACGAGACCCGCCCGCTGTTGCAGGGCGCGCGGCTGACCACCTGGGAACTCGCCGAAGCGGGTATCCCGCACCGGCTGACCATAGATTCCGCCGCCGCCTGGGCGATGGCGACCGGGCAGGTCGACTGCGTGCTCGTCGGCGCGGACCGGGTCACCGCCAACGGCGACGTCGCCAACAAGATCGGCACCTACGGTCTCGCGCTGGCCGCCCGCCACCACGGCATCCCGTTCGTCGTGGTCGCCCCGGAATCCACTCGCGACCTGGCGATGGCCACCGGTCGGGAGATCGTCGTGGAGGAACGCGCGGCGGCCGAAGTGACCGGATTCGGCGGCGTGGCGACGGCTCCCGCGCACACCGAGGTCTTCAACCCGGCCTTCGACGTGACCCCGGCCGAACTGGTGACCGCCGTGGTCACCGAGCACGGCGTGGTGCACCGATCCGATCGCTCGCCCGGCGCGGCCGTCGCGGACATCGCTCACGAGCTGTACCGGCGCGGGTGGATGCCGGGTACGGCGGGCAATATCTCGGTGCGCACCGGCGCTACCGCGATCGTCACCGGCAGCGGGTTGTCCAAGGGCGAACTCACCGAGCGAGACATGGTGACCGTGCGCGTGGCGGATTCGGCGCCGGTGTCCGACCACGGGCGCAGACCCTCGGCGGAGACCACGATCCACACCGCCGTGTACCGGACCCGCCCGGCCCAGGCGGTCGTGCACGTCCATCCGCCGTTCGCCACGGCGCTGGCCACCCGCTCGGCGGCGCCCGGCACGCTCGGCATGCTGCGGATCACCGACTACGAGCTGATCAAAGGGCTCGGCGGAGACGACCCGGCCGTCGCGGACATCCCGGTGTTCCCGAACTGGCCCGAGGTGCCGCGCATCGGCGCGGACATCGAGCGCTACCTCCTCGACCATCCCGGCGCGCTGCCGGTGCTGGTCATCGCCGGGCACGGGATCACCGCGTGGGGTGCGAACCTCGCCCAGGCGCGCGATCGCGCCGAATGCCTGGAAGCATTGTGTGAGCTGGTGTCGCGCACCGGTAGTCCGGCGGCGATCGGCCCGCGCGACGACTTCCTCGAGATTGGACCGACATGACCCTGCTACAGGTGATGGCAGCCGACAACGCGGCCGACGTGCGGGTGCGTACCACCGACGACGAGCGCATCGGCACCGAATTGGCGAAGCACGGCATCACCTTCGGCCGCTGGCCGGTGGTGGCGAACGCCGCGTCGGTGTCCTCCGACGAGCTGCTCGCGCACTACGCCGAGGACGTCACCGACCTGAACGAGTCCGGACGCTACAAGCACATCGACATCGCCCGCATCCACCCCGACGACGCCGACCCGCAGTGGCCGGAGATCGCCGAGGGCGCGCGCAAGAAGTTCCTCGACGAGCACCGGCACGCCGAGGACGAGGTGCGCTTCTTCGCCGCCGGACGTGGCTGCTTCTACCTGCACCTGGGCGACGAGGTCCTGGCGGTGGTGTGCGAAGGCGGCGATCTGCTGTCGGTGCCCGCGGGCACGCTGCACTGGTTCGACATGGGCGCGCGCCCGGATTTCATCGCCATCCGCTTCTTCGAGGAGGCCGACGGCTGGGTCGGCAACTTCACCGGCGACAAGATCAGCGCGGGCTTTCCCACCCTCGACGAGCTGCTGACCGCGCAGTGATCGGCGCCGTCGTCATCGACATCGAAGGCACCACCAGCCCCACCGCTTCGGTTCGCGAAGACCTGTACGGCTATACCCGTCAGCGGCTTCCGGGCTGGCTGGCCGAGGAGAGCCCGGCGGCGGCCACCGTCCTGGCCGCGACCAGGGAGCTGGCCGGGCAGCCGGACGCGGGGCCGGCCGAGGCCGCCGCGATCCTGCGCGGATGGCTCGATTCCGATGTGAAAGCCGAGCCGCTCAAGACCGCCCAGGGCTTGATCTGCGCCGAAGGTTTCCGCAGCGGCGCGCTGCACGGCGAGTTCTTCCCGGACGTGCCAACGGCGCTCGCCGCCTGGCACGCCGCCGGGCTCGCGCTGTACGTCTACTCCTCGGGATCGGTACGCAATCAACAGGATTGGTTCGCGTTCGCCCGCGGCGGCAGTCTGAGCGAGCTGATCAGCGGATACTTCGATCTGTCGACCGCGGGCGGCAAGCGCGAACCCGCCTCCTACGACAAGATCTCGGGAGCTGTCGGCGCGCCCGCCGAACGCATCCTGTTCCTGTCCGACCACCCGGACGAACTCGACGCCGCCGTCGCCGCGGGGTGGCGGGTCGTCGGACTGGCCCGGCCCGGCGAGCCCAATCCGCCACGGCCGCCGCACCGCTGGGTCGACACCTTCGCCGATATCGATCCCGCCGCGATCGCCTGACCCGCCGCACACGCCTGTGCCGCCATCGCTTTCGGATCGACCGGCCCGTCGTTGTGGCGCACAGCCGGTCGACGGGCGCAAGCCGTTGCGGCAGTAGCGCTGTCGTTCCCGCGACACCGGGATCGCCCGGTGCGATGAGCTTCAAGGCGACGACCGCGCCCGGGCACCGCACGCACACAGGCTGCCGGATCGTGACCGAACGGCGAACGTGCCCGCTTCCTACCCGCGATCGGCAGCCCGTTCGGTGACCTCCGCAGCCGCGTCTCCCACGGCCACGGCGACCCACCCGGGACAGCGGAATCGGCGTCGCGCTCGGCCACCACCGCGTGTCCGCGAGCACCAGCCGCTCCACGACCGCGTTGCCGATACCGAGACCGACCCCGTTCATGCCAGGAGCAGCCCGGTCCAGTCGAGGGTGGCAGGCGGTGCGCCAGTGGACAGCGACCCGATCGAGTGAATTCCAGAGGCGGCCCCCTCGATCCGGCGGGCACTGAATTCATCGGCAACAGACAATTTTCGGCGAATTGTGATTAGCCTTACAATACGTCGCGCGGAAGTCGGTGCGAAAACGCCGCGGAGCCGGTGAACAAGACGCCCGAGACGACCGATCGGATGTGTTAACAAATGTAAACCACTGGAGAACCCGTCGTTTCCAAAGCATCACCGAGGGTACGGCAGGCGGCGGTTCCGAATCCGATTCCGTACAGTTCAGAGCATATTTCCCCTGGTCGGCACCCGGACCGACGCCCGGACGCGACGGGCTGCCGTGACCGTGACGTTGCGCCGATCTCACAACTCACCAGGCCCGCGAATGGGCTGTGAGAGAGATGTTTGGCCAGTCGTGCGCGCCTCTTTACAGTCGGAACATCCACCCGATCGCACAGCTCGAAGGGGACGTCGTGGTTAATTCGCGTACCCAGGGTCGCGTACCCTCCGCTCCGGCCACCGACGCCGGGGACGCGCTCCTGCGGCTGGGGAAATATTTCCACCGGGGCGAGGTCTCGGCCGATCAGCGCACCCTGCACAAGGTCGGCGGGCGCAGCGCCGACGAGTTCTACCGCGATCGCTGGTCGCACGACAAGGTGGTGCGCTCCACGCACGGCGTGAACTGCACGGGATCGTGCTCGTGGAAGATCTACGTGAAAGACGGCGTGATCACCTGGGAGTCGCAGCAGACCGACTACCCCTCGGTGGGCTCCGACAAGCCGGAGTACGAGCCGCGCGGCTGCCCGCGCGGCGCGTCGTTCTCCTGGTACACCTACTCGCCCGCACGGGTGCGCTACCCGTACGTGCGCGGCACCCTGCTGGAGCTGTACCGGGAAGCCAAGTCCCGGCTCAAGGACCCGGTGCTGGCCTGGGGCGAACTCGTCGAGGATCCGGAGAAGTCGCGCAGCTACAAGGCCGCCCGCGGCAAGGGCGGATTCGTGCGCGCCGAGTGGTGGGAAGCGGCCGAGATCGCCGCTGCCGCACATGTCTACACGATCAAGCAGTACGGCCCGGACCGGGTGGCGGGGTTCTCGCCGATTCCGGCGATGTCCATGGTCAGCCACGCCGTCGGCGCCCGGTTCATCTCGCTGCTCGGCGGCTCCATGCTGTCGTTCTACGACTGGTACGCCGACCTGCCGGTGGCCTCGCCGCAGGTGTTCGGCGACCAGACCGACGTGCCGGAATCCGCGGACTGGTTCGACGCCGGATACCTCATCATGTGGGGCTCGAACGTGCCGGTCACCCGGACACCGGACGCGCACTACATGACCGAGGCGCGCTACCGCGGCCAGAAGGTGGTGGTGGTCTCCCCCGACTACGCCGACAACACCAAGTTCGCCGACGAGTGGGTGCCCGCGCGTCCCGGCACGGACGCGGCGCTGGCCATGGCGATGGGTCATGTGGTGCTGAAGGAGTTCTTCATCGATCGGTCGACGCCGCGCTTCCTCGACTACATCAAGCGCTTCACCGATCTGCCGTACCTGATCACGCTGGACGAGCGCGACGGGGAGTACGTGCCGGGGAAGTTCCTCACCGCCGCCGACCTGGGACACACCGGTGAAGGCGTGCAGTTCCAGACGGTGCTGCTGGACGAGCAGGCGCGACCGGTGGTGCCGAACGGGTCGCTCGGGCATCGGTTCGGCGACGAAGGCGCCGGGCGCTGGAACCTCGATCTCGGGGACGTCGATCCCCTCCTGAGTCTGTATGGCCGCACCGACGACGCTGCGGCCGTACAGATTCCCCGCTTCGACAGCGACACACCCGGCGTGCTCACCCGTGGCGTGCCGACCACGACGGTCGCGGGCAAGCGCGTCACCACGGTCTTCGATCTGCTGCTGGCCCAGTACGGCGTCGGCCGCGACGGACTGCCCGGTACGTGGCCGACCGGCTACGACGACGCCTCGGAGCCGTACACCCCGGCCTGGCAGGAGGCCATCACCGGCGTGCCGGCCGTCCAGGCCGAGCGCATCGCGCGCGAATTCGCCGACAACGCCGACCGCTCCGGCGGCCGTTCGATGATCCTCATGGGCGCGGGCACCAACCACTGGTTCCACTCCGACCAGATCTACCGCGCGTTCTTCACGCTCACCCTGCTGACCGGCTGCCAGGGCGTGAACGGCGGCGGCTGGGCGCATTACGTCGGCCAGGAGAAGTGCCGCCCCGTCACCGGGTGGTCCACCCTGGCCTTCGGCCTGGACTGGCAGCGCCCGCCGCGGCAGATGCAAGGCACGGTGTTCTGGTACCTGACCAACAATCAGTGGCGCTACGACCCGTTCACCGCGGAATCGTTCGCCTCGCCGCTGGGCACGGGCAAGTTCGCCGGACGCACCGCCGCCGACAATATCGCGCTGGCCACCCGGCTCGGCTGGATGCCGAGCTACCCGACCTTCGACCGCAACCCGCTCGACCTGGTGGACGAGGCCGAAGCCGCGGGCAAGACCGCGCCCGAACACGTGGTGGACGGGCTGAAGTCCGGCGACCTGCGGTTCGCCTGCGAGGACCCGGACGCGCCGGAGAACTTCCCGCGCTGCCTGACCGTGTGGCGGGCGAACCTGCTCGGGTCGTCGGGCAAGGGCAACGAGTACTTCCACCGCCACCTGCTCGGCGCCGACTCCAACCTGCAGACCACCGACGCCACCGGCGTGCGGCCCCAAGAGCTGAACTGGCGCGAGACCGCGGCCACCGGCAAGCTGGACCTGCTGCTGTCGCTGGATTTCCGGATGACCAGCACCACGCTGTTCTCCGACATCGTGCTGCCGGCCGCCACCTGGTACGAGAAGCACGACCTGTCCTCCACCGACATGCACCCGTTCGTGCACGCCTTCTCCCCGGCCATCTCGCCGCCCTGGGAGGCCAAGACCGACTTCGACGCCTTCCACCGGATCGCGCGCGGCTTCTCCTGGATGGCCGAGAAGCACCTGGGCAAGCGCAAGGACATCGTCGCCGTGCCGTTGCAGCACGACTCGCCGGACGCGACGGCCCAGGCGGGCGGGCGCGTGCTGGACTGGAAAGCCGGTGAGTGCGAACCGATCCCGGGCAAGACCATGCCGAAACTGGTCGTCGTCGAACGCGACTACCCGAAGCTCGCGGAGAAGATGGCCGCGCTCGGGCCGCTGGTCGACACGCTCGGCGTCACCACCAAGGGCGTCACCACCTACCCCGACCAGGAGGTCGAGTACCTCGCCGGGATGAACGGCACGGTGGTGTCCGGTGTGGCGCAGGGCCGCCCGTCGCTGGCCAAGGACACGCACGCGGCCGAGGCGATCCTCGCGCTGTCGGGCACCACCAACGGCCGTCTCGCGGTGGAGGGCTTCCACGCCCTGGAACGCCGCACCGGAACCCAGCTGGCCGACCTGGCCGCCGAGCACGAGGGCAAACGGGTCACCTTCGCCGACACCCAGGCTCGTCCGGTCCCGGTGATCACCTCGCCGGAGTGGTCGGGCAGCGAGACGGGCGGACGCCGGTACTCGCCGTTCACCATCAACACCGAGCGGCTCAAGCCCTGGCACACGCTGACCGGGCGGCAGCACTTCTACCTCGACCACGACTGGATGATCGAGCTCGGCGAGCAGCTGCCGATCTTCCGTCCGCCGCTGGACATGACCGCGCTGTTCCACGAGCCGTCGGTCGGCGAGGTCGGCGACAAGGGTGTCACGGTGCGCTACCTGACCCCGCACTCCAAGTGGTCGATCCACTCCGCCTACCAGGACAACCTGCACATGCTGACGCTCTCGCGCGGCGGGCAGTCGATCTGGATGTCCGATCGCGACGCGGCGAAGATCGGCGTGGCCGACAACGACTGGATCGAGGCGATCAACCGCAACGGCATCGTGGTCGCGCGCGCCATCGTCAGTCACCGGATGCCGGAGGGCACCGTGTTCATGTACCACGCCCAGGACCGCGCGGTGGACGTGCCGCGCATCGAGGGCCTCGGCGAGGACACCAAGGGCAGGGGCAAGCGCGGCGGCATCCACAACGCGCTCACCCGCATCATGATCAAGCCCTCGCATCTCATCGGCGGCTACGCGCAGCAGTCCTTCGCGCTGAACTACCACGGCCCCACCGGGAATCAGCGCGACGAGGTCACCACGATCCGCAAACGCTCGCAGAAAGTGGAGTACTGACATGAGCGAGGCGGGCACGAGCGCACCCCACGCACCTACCGACGCGAGAAGGCGGTACTGACATGCGCGTCATGGCACAGCTGGCCATGGTGATGAACCTGGACAAGTGCATCGGCTGCCACACCTGCTCGGTCACCTGCAAGCAGGCGTGGACCAACCGCGGCGGCACCGAGTACGTCTGGTTCAACAACGTGGAGACCCGTCCCGGGCAGGGCTATCCGAGGCAGTACCAGGACCAGGAGAAGTGGAAGGGCGGCTGGACGCTGAACAAGCGCGGCAAGCTGACCCTGAAGTCCGGGTCCCGGCTCAAGCGGCTGCTGAACATCTTCGCCAACCCGGATCTGCCCACGGTCGAGGACTACTACGAGCCGTGGAGCTACGACTACGACAACCTGCTGTCCTCCCCGCCCACCGACACCACGCCGGTCGCGCGGCCCAAGTCGCTGATCACCGGTGAGGACACGAACGTCACCTGGGGCGCCAACTGGGACGACGACCTCGGCTCCGGCCCCGAGCAGGTCGGCCGGGACCCGTTGCTGGCCAAGCTCTCCGATCAGGTGAAACTGGAGTTCGAAGAGACCTTCATGTTCTACCTGCCGCGGATCTGCGAGCACTGCCTGAATCCGTCGTGCGCGGCCTCGTGCCCTTCCGGCGCGATCTACAAGCGCGCCGAAGACGGCATTGTGCTGGTGGACCAGGACAAGTGCCGGGGCTGGCGGCAGTGCGTGTCGGGCTGCCCGTACAAGAAGATCTACTTCAACCACAAGACGGGCAAAGCGGAGAAGTGCACTTTCTGCTACCCGCGCGTGGAGGTCGGCATCCCCACCGTGTGCTCGGAGACCTGTGTGGGGCGGCTGCGCTACATCGGCGTCATGCTCTACGACGCCGACGCTGTGCTCGAAGCCGCGTCCGTCACCGAGGACAAGGACCTCTACCCGTCCCAGCTCGGCGTGTTCCTCAACCCCCATGATCCGCGGGTGATCGCCGAAGCGGAGCGGGCCGGGATCTCGCCGGAATGGATTCAGGCAGCCCAGGATTCGCCGGTGTACAAGCTGATCGTCGATTACCAGATCGCGCTGCCGCTGCATCCGGAGTACCGCACCATGCCGATGGTCTGGTACGTGCCGCCGCTGTCGCCGGTGGTGGACGTGCTCACCGAGACCGGCCACGACGGCGAGAACGCGTCGAACCTGTTCGGCGCCATCGACGCGCTGCGCATTCCGGTGGAGTACTTGGCCGAGCTGTTCACCGCGGGCGACGTGGGACCGGTGCGCGCGTCGTTGCAGCGTCTCGCGGCGATGCGCTCGTTCATGCGGTCGGTGAACCTCGGGGAGGAGCCCGATCCCTCGATCGCGCCGTCGGTGCGGCTGGAGCCCGAAGAGATCGAGGCGATGTACCGGCTGCTGGCCATCGCCAAGTACGAGCACCGCTACGTCATCCCGACCGGCGCGGGGGCCCGTGCGCACGAATTGGATTCGCTCGCCACCGGATGCAGCCTGGACACCGACGGCGGCCCCGGTATGACGGCGTTCGACCAGATGGTGGAGAAGTTCCACCTCACCGACAGCAACGACGCCGCGCCGCAGGAGAAGTCGTCCCGGATCAATCTGCTGAACTGGGACGGCAAGAGCACCAAGGGCTTGGTCCCGACGAACGGGCAGGCGAACGACACGGGCAACGGGCGCGCCAACGGACACGCCAACGGTGAATACGCGAACGGCACCGGCAATGGGCACGGCACGGGCAACGCGACCGTCGCGGGCGACCCGGCCTCGACCGGAGCAGGCCGATGAGCCTGCTGAAACTTCGCCGCCGCCCGGAACCGGCGGTCGAACTCGCCCAGCGGGACCGGCAACTGGTCTGGCGGATCGCCGCGCTGCTGCTGGACTACCCGAGCGAGCAGACGCTGGCGATGGTCGACCAATTGGCCGCCGCCGCGGCCGGTCTGCCGCAGGAGGTGCGCGCACACCTGAGCGAATGCCTCGACTACCTGCGCACGACCCCGCCCCTGGACCTCGCCGCGGACTATGTCGCGACCTTCGACATGCGCCGCCGCGCCAGCCTGCACCTGACCTTCTACGCCTACGGGGACACCCGCAAGCGGGGGATGGCGCTGCTGCGGTTCAAGCACGCCTACCGGCACGCGGGCGTCGAACTCGGCGACGAGGAACTGCCCGATCACCTGCCGGTGCTGCTGGAGTTCGCCGCCACCGTCGATCCCATCGGCGGCGAACGGCTGCTCGGCGAGCACGTTCCGGTGCTGGAGCTGCTGCGCCTGTCGTTGTCCGACAACGGCTCTCCCTACGCCGGCGTGCTCGCGGCGATCGGTGCGACGCTGCCCCCGCCAACCACCGCGGACCGGCGGCGCATCGCCGAACTCGCCGCCCAGGGCCCGCCCGAGGAGGAGGTCGGGTTGGAGCCCTTCGCGATGGACCCCTCCCTGTTCGACGGATCGGAAGGCCGACGATGAACGCAACGCCGAACCTGCCGACCGCGCTGTGGCTGATCCTGCCGTACGTCGCGTTCACCTCGTTCGTACTCGGGCACCTGTGGCGCTACCGCAACGACCAGTTCGGCTGGACCACCCGGTCCTCACAGATGTACGAGAGCCGCCTGCTGCGGCTGGGCAGCCCGCTGTTCCACTTCGGCATGCTCGGGGTGTTCGGCGGTCACGTGCTCGGCGTGCTGATCCCGGAGTCGTGGACCGCCGCCGTCGGGATCTCCGAGCACCTGTATCACCTGATCGCGGTGGGCGCGGGGTCGGTGGCCGGGCTCGCCGTGCTGGCCGGGGTGGCCATCCTGCTCTACCGGCGTTTCACCGTTCCGGCCGTCCGCAAGGCGACGACCGGCAACGACAAGATGATGTACGGGCTGCTGGCCGCCGCGCTGGTCACCGGGCTGCTCAACACCTGGGGCAGCAACCTGCTGTGGGGCACCTACAACTACCGCGAGACGGTGTCGCCCTGGTTCCGCAGCCTGTTCACCCTCACCCCCCGGCCCGAGCTGATGGTGGACACGCCGTGGACCTTCCAGCTGCACGGGTTGGTCGTGCTCGCGCTGATCGGACTGTGGCCCTACACCCGGTTGGTGCACATGTTCAGTGCGCCGGTCGGCTACTTGGTCCGGCCGTACGTGGTCTACCGCAGCAAGGAATACGACGCTCCCGACAAGCGCCGTTACGCCCGTGCGTGGGACGCTCCCGTGACCCCCGAACGCTGGCGCTGACGGCGTCGTCGAGCGCGGGACCCCGCCCGGACAACGGCGTCCCGGCGGGGTCTTCGACGCCGGTGGGTCAGGCGTTGTCGTAGGCGTCCTGCAGAACGCGCACGTCGAGTTTGGACATCGATCGCAGGGCGGTGCCGACGGCGATGGTCTTGGCGGGATCGTCGCCGCCCATCAGTTTCGGCAGCGCGGCGGGCACCACCTGCCAGGACAGGCCGAAGCGGTCTTTCAGCCAGCCGCACGGCCCCGGCTCGCCGCCGTCCGCGGTGAGCACGTCCCACAGTCGGTCGACCTCCTCCTGGGTGTCCACGACCACCTGCAGCGACGCGGCGTCGGTGAGCGGGTGGTCCGGTCCGCCGTTCATCAGCGTGACCGCGTGGCCGTCGAGTTCCAGCGAGACGACGAACGCCGAACCATCGGAGTTGCGGGAGATGTCGACCACCCGCGAGTTCGGGATCGCCGAGGCGTAGAAGGCGGCGGCTTGCTCGGCGGCATTGTCGAACCAGAAGAACGTGTTGACGGACATGTGGCGCTCCTATGTGTGTGGTGTCCTGCTGTCACCTACCGGTCGGAACCGCCGGTTCGTCTTCGACATACTTCGCGAAATTTTCCGGAAGATTTTCCCGGCAGCGTCCCCCGCCCCCGGCTAGATGGTCGCTGAAAGCGTCTCGACGTGCGGATACTCCGAGCTTTTCGCAGGCAGAACCCATCGACGCTTGAGGTAACCAGGCATACGCTGAGGTTTGGCCGCCGCAATGTGGTCTACCCCGCTTCTGGGGACGTCAAGTCTCGGCGCCCGGCTTCGCCGGTGCGGTGGCAGTCGAGGCGAGCAAGGAGTGAGCGATGAAGGGTGGAGGAAGAATTGCATTAGGGGTGGGTATCGGGTACCTGCTGGGCCGCACGCGCAAGATGCGCTTCGCGTTGTCGCTGGCGGGCGCCGCGATGGCCCGGCGGTCCGCGGGAACGCCGGGGGATCTGCTCGAGCGCGGAACGTCGCTGCTCAAACAGTCGCCGGAGTTGTCTCGGATCACCGACACCGTGCGCGACGAGTTGTTCACGGCGGCGCGGTCCGCCGCGGTGACCGCGGCCAGCAACCGCCTCGACGCGCTGAACGACCGATTGCAGCAGGGTTCGACGCTGCTGGCGGACAAGGATCGGCGCGGTTCGGCGGAGACGGATTCCGACGAGGACGAGTACGAGGACGAAGCTCCCGAGGACGAAGCTCCCGAGCACGACGAGCAAGCGTCCGAAGACGACGAGCAGGCCGCCGAAGACGACGAACTCGAGGACGAGGACGAGGAGGACCGGTCCGACCAGGACGAGGACGAGGACGAGCGGCCCGCCGCGCGTCGGCGCCCGCGCCGGCCGGATACCGCCACTCGGCGTACGGCGAGTTCCCGGAGCGCGGACCGTTCGTCCGGCTCCGCGGACCGCAAGCCGTCCGGCTCCCGTACTCGCCGCAGCCGCGCCGGTGCCGACGAAGCGCCTGTGCGCCGAACGAGGAGTTGAGCCCCATGGCCAAGACATTGCGCGATGCGACAGCCGGAGTCGGCAAGATCGCCACCGACACGGCGAGCCGGGCCACCAAAGCCGCGACCGGGGCCGGATCGGCCGCCAAGAAGAAGGCCCCGCCGCCCACACCCACCGGGCTGCTGCAACAGTCGATGCAGAACCTCGCCGGAACTTTGACCGAACGCGCGGTCGCGGGACTGACGAATCAGGTGTCGAAGACCGCGGGACGGTTGACCGACTACGCCGAAGGCGGCGGGGGGAATCTGCTGGCGGCGGTGACGGGGGTGGAGAAGCTCGCCGGCGGCGCCTCGCCGCTCCAGGCGGCCATGAGCGCGGGCAAGAGCAAGCTGGGCCACTCGCTGCGCGAGCAGTTCGAGAATGTGAAGGAGTCGCTGACCGGCGGCAAGGGCAAGGGCGGCGGCAAGAAGATCAAGCTGACCAATATCGTCGAGCACATCGACGTGGGCGTTCCGGTCGACCTGGCCTACGACCAGTGGACCCAGTTCGCGGACTTCCCGAAGTTCACCAAGAAGCTCGAGCAGGTGGAGCAGGTGTCCGACGAGAAGCTCAGCTGGACCGGCAAAGTGTTCTGGTCCAGGCGCACCTGGGAATCGACCATTCTCGAGCAGGTGCCGTTCGAGCGGATCGTCTGGCGTTCCAAGGGCCACAAGGGCTACATCGACGGCGCGGTCAGCTTCCACGAGATCGCGCCGGGTCTCACCCGCATCCTCGTGGTGCTGGAGTACCACCCCAAGGGCTTCTTCGAGAAGACCGCCAACATGTGGCGCGCGGCGGGCCGCCGATGCCGTCTGGAACTCAAGCACTTCCAGCGGCACGTGATGACCGAGGCCGTGCTGCACCCGGACGACGTGGTGGGCTGGCACGGCGAGATCCGCGACAGCGAAGTCGTGAAGGACGACGAGACCGCACGACGCGAGGAAGAGGAGACCGACGAGAACGAGGAAGCCGACCGCGAGCCGGACGAAGAGGAGCCGGACGAGGAAGAAGAAGACGAGACCGACGAGCAGGACGCGGACGAGCGAGACGAGGACGAGCCGGAGGAAGATCAGCGGCCGCGCCGTCGACCGGCCGCTCGCCGCCGCACCACGGTGACCCGCCGGTCGCGCGAAAAGCGAGGAGCAAACGCATGACCATCGAACCCGCAGGAGGCGCAGGCGGTGGCGGAGCAGGCACGATGGCCCGCCCGAATTCCTCCAGCCTGGCCGACGTGATCGACACGATTCTCGACAAAGGCCTGGTCATCGACGCGTTCGCCCGCGTGTCGCTGGTCGGCATCGAACTGGTGACCATCGACGCCCGCGTCGTGGTGGCCAGCGTCGACACCTATCTGCGTTTCGCCGAGGCCGTCAACCGGCTGGAGATCTCCACCAGCGAGCCGAAGGGGCTGACCGACATCGTCGGCGACGTCACCCAAGGCGCGGCCAAGCACAAGACGCAGGGCGCGCTCGAGGCCGCGGGCGAGAAGGTCATGGACTTCCTCGGTGACGTGCAGGACAAGCGCCAGACCGCGAATCGTCCGAAACGCAGGGAGGGTTGATGACTACCGATCAAGCCGCCGTGTACGTCTACGGCATCGTGCCCGCCGACGTGGAGCCCGAGCCGCACGCCACGGGTGTCGGCGACCCGCCGGGCGAGGTCGGGGTGGTGCGGCACGGCGAGATCGCCGCGCTGATCAGCACGCTCGAATCGGATCGGCCGCTGGGCACGCCCGACGACCTCACCGCGCACGCCGAGCTGCTGGACGGCTCGGCCGCCGTCGCTCCGGTGCTGCCTCTGCGGTTCGGCGCGGTCATGACCGACGCGGAGGCGGTGGAGAACGAACTGCTCGGCGCGAACGAGGACGAGTTCCGCTCCGCGCTGGAGCAGCTCGAAGGCCGTGCGCAGTTCGTGATCAGAGGGCGCTACGTCGAGGACACCATCCTGCGGGAACTGCTCGATGAGAACGCCCAGGCCGCCCAGCTGCGCGACGAGATCCGCGATAAACCCGAGGACGCCACTCGCAATGCCAGGATCGCGCTCGGCGAGCTGATCAATCAGGCGATCGAGGCCAAGCGAGCCGAGGACACCCGCCGGGTGGTCGCCGAGATCGAGCAGTTCGAGCCACTGATCAACCAGCGCGAACCCACGCACGAGGAGGAAGCGGTCCACGTCGCCGTGCTGGTGGAGCTGGCCCGGCAAGAAGAGTTGGAGGAAGCGCTGCGTCGGCTCGGCGAGGAGTGGGACGGGCGCGTGGAGCTGAACCTGCTCGGCCCCATGGCCGCCTACGACTTCGTCACCAAACGCACACCCGAGGAGTAGGGCATGGGCTTGCTCTCGACGATCTTGACGTTGCCCATCGCGCCGGTTCGCGGCGTCATCTGGCTGGGCGAGGTGATCCAGGACCAGGTGGAGCAGCAAATGCACGATCCCGCCAACATGCGGCGGGAACTCGAAGAGATCGATGCGGCCGCGGCAGCGGGTCAGCTGTCGGAAGAGGAGCGCAAACAAGCCCAGCAGGCGGTCCTGGATCGAATGACCGGCCCGCGGACATGAGCGCGATCGACCGGAAGGAGTGACGCGCGGTGGCACGCAAGACCACTTCCGACGACTCGGAGGATGTGCGGTCGGCATCGGGCGAATCGTCTTCCAGCACACCGACCCGGGCCGCCGCGACAGCGGTCGCCCACCTGGTGGAGTTGACGTCCAAGCAGGTCGAGGGCGTGACGTCGATGGAACCGACGGAGGACGGCTGGCTGGTGGAGATCGAGGTGCTCGAGGATCGCAGGATCCCGTCGTCGGCGGACATCCTCGCGCTCTACGAGGTCGAGATCGATGTGGACGGTGATCTGCTGGCCTACCGCCGGACCAGACGCTATGCCCGCGGCAGCACCGACCTCGGAAGGGCGCAGCGATGACGGTGGTCGGCGGCGGATCGTCCGCACCGCAGCCGTTCGGCGGCGAGCATCATTCGACGAACCTCGCCGACATCCTCGAGCGGGTCCTCGACAAGGGCTTGGTGATCGCGGGCGACATCCAGGTGAACCTGCTCGACATCGAACTGCTCACGATCAAGCTGCGGTTGGTGATCGCGTCGTTGGAGACGGCCAAAGCGGTGGGGATCGACTGGTGGGAGACCGACCCCTGGCTCAACAGCAAGGCCCACACGCTGGAGCGGCAGGACCGCGATCTCGAACTCGAGAATCGGCAACTGCGCGACCGGATCGCCGAACTGGAGGCAGGCGGCGAACGCCGCGAACCCATCGAACGCCGCCGCGAGCCGAGGGAAGATCGACGGTGACCGATGGGCTCGGGGTCTGGCTGTACGCGGTGACGTCCGGTCGAGGCGGGTCGGCGGAACTGGGCGAGCTGACCGGAGTGGCCGGCGAGCCGGTGCGCTCGGTGGTCTCGGACGATCTGACCGCGGTCGTCGGCTCGGTGCCGCTGGAAGTGTTCGGGGAACAGCCGCTGCGGCGGCATCTGGAGGATCTCGACTGGCTGGAGGGCACGGCCCGCGCGCACGACGCCGTCGTGTCGGCCCTGGTGCGCCACGGTCCGACCGTCCCGCTCCGGCTGGCCACCGTCTTCCTCGGCGACGACCGGGTGCGCGACCTGCTCGAGCAGCGACGGGCGGACTTCGCCGAGGCGCTGGCGCTGGTGAGCGGCCGCACCGAGTGGGGGGTGAAAGCGTACGGCGATCGCGCCGCACTCACCGCAGCCGTGGCCGAGGCCCGCGCCGCGGAAGGCAGCGCGAAAGGCACGGGCGCGGCGTACCTGGCCAGAAGGCGCGCGCAATTGTCCGCGCAGGAGACCGTGGAACGCGACGCGGCGGAGCGCGCCGAGGCGATCCACACTCGCCTGGTGCACCACGCCGCGGCGGGACGACGTCAGGCGCTGACCGATCCGGCACTGAGTGGCCGCCGGGACTGGTTGGTGCTCAACGGGACCTATCTCGTGGACGACGATCGCGCCGACGACTTCGCCGCGACCGTCACCGCGCTCGGCGCCGAATTTCCCGGCATCCGGCTCGAACTCACCGGCCCCTGGCCGCCGTATTCGTTCGCGGGCGTGGAACGAGAACCGGCATGAGCCGGGTCACCCAGAACGTCGACGGCGAGCGCCGCGTCGCGCTGGTCGACCTGCTGGACCGGGTGCTCGCCGGCGGTGTGATCATCTCCGGGGACATCAAACTCGCCATCGCGGACGTCGACCTGGTGCAGATCTCGTTGCGGGCGCTCATCTCCTCCATCAGCACGCTGTCCGGGCCACTCCGCGCGCCGGAAGCGCCCGGCGATGACTGAATTCGGCGGCATCCCGCCGCGTATCGACACCGAACCCGAATCCGTCGAGCGCGGCTTGGTCAGCCTCGTCCTCACCCTGGTGGAACTCCTGCGGCAACTCATGGAGCGTCAAGCGCTCCGCCGAGTCGAAGCGGGCGACCTCACCGACACCCAGATCGAACGCATCGGCACCACCCTGATGCTCCTCGAACAACGCATGGAAGAACTACGCGACCACTTCGGCCTCACCCCCGAAGACCTCAACATCGACCTCGGCCCCCTCGGCACCCTCCTCCCCCGCGACCCGCCCTCCGAATGATCGTCGCGATCAACGGCACCCTCGCTGCGGCATCCGCCGCCTGAATCCGCCCGAAGACTCTCCACCGTGTTCCGCTGATCTCGGAATCAGCTGGTCTGGTACAGTTGGAGGCGCGCTGAAGAGGCGTAGGAAGCTGGGTTCAGGCCCTGCCGGTTCGCAACCGGGGTTTCCGCAGAAGCGAGGAGATTCGGGATTCACGCCCCGGTCGGCTGTAGCCGATAGCTCAAACAGTAGAGCCCCGCTTTGTAATCTTGCTGGGCAGCCTGTGCGGCTGCCCATCTCGCTATCTCATCGCTATTTCGGAACTCAACTCTGCATCCGTCAGTCCGATGACACCGTAATGATGCCGCGCCACTCCCCGCGCTTTTCGCAGTGCGACCTTGATGTCATGCAGCACTTTGGGCTGGTCGGCAACGATCTCATCGACCACCAGCGCAGCCCAGCATGTTCTGGGAAGGGCCGCTCGCAAACCGAGATTGGCCTCTCTGTCGAGACGCTTGGTGATCGCCAGAGCGGCGATCATCTCGCCGTGCCCGAAATCGATCCGGTCACCGATCCGGAGCGCTCGCGGATTGCGTTTGGCGAGGTCGAACCAGCCCTGCTCCTGCGAAGCCGTCCACTTGGCGAGCTCATCGTGCAGAACTTGCGTCACTGTGCTGCCGTTGTGAATCACGGCGTTGCGCATCAACCGCAGCACCGTCATGTACGACATCATGTCGGTGTCGAACGTATGTCCGGTCGTGCGCTCGAAATCCGGATGTAGGCTGACCAGATTGCCCTTCGCGAGCACCTTCGAGCACAGATTGTTCTGCGCCAGCATCTCGATGCATGTCCGCATGTAGTCCTCATGCAGCGACAGAACATATGGGACGGCCATCTTGCCCAGATGCGCATCCGCGCCGAGAAGGATCAGGCGGGCGTCATCGGACTTCAGGTTGAACCGCTGAATGTGATCGACCGCGGGAAACACCTCGGGGAGTAGCCGATCCGACCCCTCGGTCAGCCGCAGCAGATGAGCTGACAACTGAGCGCCCGCGAGTAGCGCCATCATCGCGTTGTTGGCCTCGGCCTTGCGCTCCTCGTACTCGCGAAAGGCTCGAAATCGAACCATCACGCCCCGCGCCGGGCCACCTCTGCTCACTGATCCCCCTCTTGCTGCGACTCATTCGGGGCTCTGCGCCCACGGCCGAAGGCAGACTCCCCGCAGCCCGCCGGGTATTCTGCCGGACTTCAGCGCAGTTGTCCGCAACGAGCCGACCGCGAACGCGCTGATCACCGACGAACTACCGGGCCGAAGGCCCTCCGAGAAGTGCCGTTGATATCGGGGTCGACGAGGGCTCGAGTTCTTGGTCCCCCGGATTAGATGCCGAGCGTCTGTCGGCCGATCGCGTGGATCCGAGTCGAATCCCGAGGCATGGTCCAGATGCGGCAGGATTGGGGTCATCATGACCGGCAACGACGATCTATCACCGGGTACCAGACGGCTGCACATCGCACGGCTCGTGCTGTTCGCGGCGTTCCTGGCCGGGATGTTCTATCTCGTCGCCGTCGCACGGGTGATCGACGTCGAGGGTGTGCGCGGCGTGGTCGCGGCGACGGGGCCGGTGGCGCCGTTGGTGTATGTGGTGGCGTCGGCTGCGCTCGGGGCCGTTTTCGTCCCGGGCCCGCTGCTGGCCGCTGGGAGCGGTCTGCTGTTCGGGCCGCTGGTGGGGACGTTCGTGACGCTGGGCTCGGCGGTGGGCACGGCGATCATCACCAGCTCCCTCGGGCGGCGGGCGGGCCGCGAGAGCGCGCGCGGGCTGCTCGGCGCACGACGCGCCGAGCGTATCGACGCGCAGCTCCAGCGGCGCGGCTTGTGGGCTGTGGTCGGGCAGCGCTTCGTCCCGGGCATCTCGGATGCGCTCGCTTCCTACGTGTTCGGGGCATTCGGGGTTCCGCTGTGGCAGATGGCCGTCGGCGCGTTCATCGGCTCGGCGCCGCGCGCGTTCGTCTACACCGCGCTGGGCGCCTCGATCGGCGACCTGTCCGGCCCGCTGGCCTACACCGCGATCGCGGTGTGGTGCGCCACCGCCGTCATCGGAGCCTTGGCGGCACACCGCGGATATCGGAGCTGGCGCGGCGCACGTCGCGAGCGCGCGGCAGTGCCGGATCGCGCTCTGGAGCCGGACAGCTGAGATCGCGCTCCGAAGCCGGACGCTGAGTCGGTGCTACGCCGCAGGTGGGGGGCGGGCACCGGCTGCCAGCGGCGAAGCCGAGCGGACCGTGGGGTGCCCGGTCGCTCGTCTGCCCCGGCGACACGGCGAGTACGAGACCCTCGAGCAGACGGCGGCGGCGGTCAGGTCGGCGTGCAGGCGAAGAATCCGACCGGACCGGCGCTGGCGAGGAGCCCGTCCTACGCGCAAGGCGGGGCGGGTGCGTCGACGAACAATGGCTGACCGGCGGGTGGGGCGTAGACGACATCGAGCACGAGCGGTTCGGCGCCGAGGTTCAGACCGACGTGGACGTTCCATTCGCCCGCGGGCTCGTAGATGAACTCGCCGGTGCGATAGACCGGAGCGTCGCAGTCGGGGCCGGGATGGGTGAGCGTGCCCGAGCGGACGAAACCGAAGACCGGGCCGAGGTGGTAATGCCAGCCGGTGGAGCCGCCGGGGCCGATCGTGATCTCGCGCACGACCAGATCGGTGCCCGCCACGAACGGAAGCAGTCCGGCGGGAATCCGGGCCTGACCGAGGGTGACGGCGGTGATGTCGCTACCGGGCGTCGCGTCGGCGTGCGCCGCACTCACCAGCGCGCCGGCCAGGACGACCGGCACCGCGGCGACGCGGAGAAAGAGCGTCATCCCCGCAGCCTAGCCACGGCGGTGGCGCACCGGAACGGATCTTCGCCGCCAGGGCGATCTCCGCGTTCGGCGACCGCGGCCGCCTCGCTGGAGCGACATGCCGCCCGGCAACGCTCCCGTCATGGTGAGTATCCACGATCAGCGCAGGGGATACCGTACGTAGGTGGTCCGGACAGACGAAGAGGATTCGGCGGCGAAGATCATCGATGCCGTGGTGTCGATGCTCGAGTCGGACGGCTACGACGCGGTCCAACTGCGAGCGGTGGCCCGGAAGGCGCATGTCTCCCTGGCGACGGTCTACAAGCGGTACCCCACCCGCGACGAGCTGATGCTCGCTGCGGTCGAGCGCTGGATGGCGACGAACACCTATGCCACCGCCGCCCCGTCGGTGGAAGGCGAGTCGCTGGCCCATGGCCTGATCCGATTGCTGCGCTATGTATTCGAGCCGTGGGAACGAAATCCTCGCATGCTCGACGCCTACTTTCGCGCGCGATCCACCCCTGGGGGCCGGCGACTCGACGCCCAAGGCTTCGATGCCGTGCTGCCCGCCGCCGGAGCCTTGTTCACCGACATCGATCCCGATTACGCCGCGGACCTGGCGCTCGTGCTGACCAACATGATCTACGCGCTGATCGGCCGCTTTGTGAACGACGATCTCGACATCGCCGAGATCCTGCCCGCCATGGAGCGAACCGTGCACAGGTTGACCGGGAACAACGAACCGCTGGCAGCTGTCGCAGGGCGAGCGCGGCCGGGCGTGACGAGCTTTCCGTGGAGCGCTTCGCTGGTCTCGCCGTTCTCCCCCGGCCCACCTACGGACCCCGAACAGCCGCCCCCGTCGAGCGCCACGAGTCAGCCGCCGCAGAGATAAAAAGATCCGAGAACCTCAGTGCGAACGCCGGATCCGACGCACGCGCACGCGAAACATGCCCAGAACAAACCTATTTCGGACAAACCGCCCATACCGCCGAGTGGCGCGCGATGACGAGTCCGGCTGTGCACCGGGTATTCCCGCCCGCGGTGCGGCATCGAGTTGCTCCGGCGCACCAGACCGGTACAGCATCGGCGGTATGCCGTCCACACCGCTGAATCCAGCAGGCGACGTTCCCGACACCGGAATACCCGGCCGTCTCGCTGCCCACATGACCGTTGCCGAGCAGCACGAATGGCATCGCGCCTACCTGCGCCGGCATCCGGTGTCGCGGCGCAACGTCCTGCGGGGCGCGGCGGCGGCCGCGGCCGTGGCGGCGATCGGCACATCGCCGTTCGGCAGGCGCGCCTATGCCGAAGAGGCGCAGCTGGCGGTGGGTGGACGGCGCGTCGCCTTCGGTCCGGACGCGGCAGGCCAGCTGCGTTTCGCGGCGCAACTGTCCCGGCGCCCGGCGGGCGCCACGGTGTACCTCGACCACGGACCGACGCCCGCGCTGGGCGCCACGGTCGAAGCCGAAGTGCGCAACCTGCTCACCCAAGTGCCCACGGCCGACGGCGGCGTGCTCGCGGCGGAGCAGTATTACGTGCACGCCCCGGTGGACGGCCTGCCCGGCCGGGTGCCGCACTTCTACCGCTGGCGCACCTCCGACGGATTCGCCGGCGACATCCGCGCCGCCGCGCCCGCGATGTCCTCCGCTCGACCCGCGGTCCTTCCTTTCCGCTTCACCATGATGGGCGACCAGGGCACCGACGAGACCCCGGCGCTGCCGGACGGCGTGGCTCCCGGCGACTACGACGACAAGTACTACAAGGCCGACAACGATCCGGCCGCGCCGCACGCGAGCAACGTGCTGCGCCAGATCGCCGCGGCCCGTCCCGATTTCCACATCCTCGCCGGTGACATCGCCTATGCCGACCCGTCCGGCGCGGGGAAGCCGGGCCAGTTCGTCGCGCACGGAGCGCGGCTCGCGAGCGGGTTCGACAAGTACAACCCCTACGTCTGGGACGTCTACTTCAACGCCATCGAGCCGAGCGCCGCGCAGACGCCGTGGATGTTCGCCACCGGCAACCACGATATGGAGGCGACCTACGGCGACCACGGCTACGGCGGACATCTGGCGCGGCTGGACTTGCCCGGCAACGGCCCGGCAGGCTGCCCGGCGGCGTACTCGTTCACCTACGGCAACCTCGCGGTGCTCTCCCTGGACGCCAACGACGTCTCCTACGAGATCCGCGCGAACACGGGCTATTCCAGTGGGGCGCAGACCACGTGGGTGGAGCGCACCTTGGCCGCCTACCGCGCCGACCCCGACATCGACTTCATCGTCTGCTTCTTCCATCACTGCGCGTACTCGACCACCGAAGCGCACGCCAGCGACGGCGGCGTGCGGGACGCATGGGTGGGGCTGTTCGACCGCTACCAGGTGGATCTGGTGCTGCAAGGCCACAACCACGTCTACGAGCGCACCGACCCGATCCGCGGCGGACAGGCGACCAAGGTCGCCGGCGACAACTCGATCGTCTACCCGGAGACCGACGGGACCGTCTACTACACCGTGGGCGGTGGCGGACGCCCGCGCTACGATTTCCAGCCCGGATCGCGCGAGACTTTCCGAGGCAACGAGCTACCCGACGCCACGGTGCCGAACAGCTACGTCTGGACGCCGGACGGCGGGAAGCAGGACGAAGCCGCGCCATGGTCACGGGTTCGCTTCCGGAACTACTCGTTCCTGCGCGTCGACGTCCGGCCGGGCGTCTTCGCCAGCGAGATGGACGTGGTCGCGGTCGACGAGTACGGCCGCGAATTCGACCGCCTGCTGTTCCGGCGGCAAGTCCGGCCCTGAGCCGGGCTACTTCTTCTTCTTGGGCGGGAGGGTCCGGGCGTAGGCGACGCCGCGCTCGACCCATTCCCGCAGCGCTTCGTCGTCGTCGACGCCGGTGACCCGCAGCCAGCCGACCATCTCGCGCCCGCCCATGACCATGGGCTGCGCCGTGTCACCGAGCAGCCGTTCGCTCTCGTCGCGGTCGACCCGCACCAGCAGGCCGCCCTGCCCGCTCGCGGCGACTGCCATATTGCCGCCGATCAGGAAGGCCAGGCCGCCGAACATCTTCTGCTCGGTGAGCTCGGGGCCGGGCGGGATCAGTTCGCGGATCCGCTCGGCCAACTCCTCGTCGTATGCCATAGCGGCATTCTCCACCTGGGGTACGACGGATTCGCGTTTCCGCTACCCGACCGGCCCCGTGTCCTCCCCGCGCGCGAGGTGGCCGATATCTGCGCAGTTCCGGGGCGTCGGCGGCCACTGATCGAGTGACCGCACCTTACTGAAAAATACTGCACCACAGCAGGATTGACATCCTACGAATGTTACGCAGAAGCTACGTACGTACACTCTCGAGCCGCCTGGATGTCATTGGACGTTCAAGCGGATGTTTCCGTGCCTGTCTGTAATACGAGGCATGAGACGGGGGTACGCATCGCCGATGCCTCTCGCGCGCAACCAGTTTCAGAGGTCGCAGCCGGCTGCGCCCCCGAGACGGGACTGAGGACTCTTCCGTGCACATCTGCCCCCCAGCGGTGCGATCACGCACCGTCCGCCATCGTTCGCCCAGGCGGCATCCGATTCGAGTCCCCGGATTCCTCCTTCCCGGCGGCCTGTCGCACTGGTGGTCGCGCTTCGGAGCGAGCGCTTGGCGCAGGCGGGTGGCCTGGATCGCGCTGACCCTCTTCGCCCTCGTCGTCTTTCCCGGCTTCGTCGGTGCGCTGGCCGTCGCCCAGGACGCGGCGGGAGCCACACCGGGGACTTCCCAGATCGACGGACTCAGCTGGATGAACATCCGCGATTCCTCCGGCATCCCGCTGTCGGACTATCGCTTCACGACCGGCGACGAGAGCCTGTTCAAGCCGCGCGCCACCATCCTGTGGGCGGTGCTGGGCTTGGAATTCATCGGCTACATCGCCATTGTGACCACGGCGATCTGGTTGATCGGCTACGCGTTGAGCTTCCGGTGGCTGGACATGTTCAGCGCGGCGCTGCACGGCGTGGCCGACGCTCTGACCGCCCAGATCGCGACCCCGATCATGCTGCTCACCGCGGCGACCATCGGCGCGTTCTTCGTCGCGTACTTCATCGCTCGCGGCTACCACGCCAAGGCCACCATGCAGGTGGTGACGATGGTGGGGGTGGCGCTGCTGGGGCCGATATTCCTGGCCGAGCCCTTGGCGGAAGTGCTGTCCTCGCACGGGCTGCTGGCTCAGGGTCGCAATCTCGGCATCTCGGTGGCCGCCGGCTTGAACGGGAACTCGGATCCGAATCCGACCCAATTGGTGGTGACCATGCAGAGCGACCTGGCCGACAATTTCGCCCGGCAGCCGCTCCAGGTCTGGAACTTCGGGCATACCGTCGACCAGCGGCCGTCCTGCCGATCGGCGTGGTCGGCCGGGGTGGCGGCCGGTGACGACGCCCGGGTGATCAGCGGCTTGAAGGCCTGTGGCGACAGCGCGGCGCACGCGAAGGCCGAGAATCCGTCCATGGGGCAGGTCGCCACCGGGCTCATGCTGCTGACCTGCGGCGGCATCCTGTTGATCTTCGCGATGTATCTCGGACTCAAGGTCATCAAGGCGGCACTGGACACGATCTATCACGGCTTCATGTCGATCTTCGGCTTCGCCGCGGGCGGATTCGTGTACGGCCCCACGCAGACGTTCCTGGTTCGCAATGTGGTGGACGGCTTCGTCGCGGCGGCGCGTATGACGGCGTACACCATATTCCTCGGGGTCTACATACTGTTCATGGGCAACCTGTTCGCGCAGGCTCGCGGCCAGGTGATGGCGGTGATCATCATCGCGGGCACCGTCGAGATCGTCGCCGTATTCCAGCTCAAACGCCTCAGCAGCGGCCTGAGCCGAGGCAACGACTGGATCGCCAACCGATTCGGTCTCGCGATCCAGGGCAGTTCCAGCAAGTCGGCCGACGGCAGCGGCACCGCCCTCGGCATGGGCGGCGTCGGCGGCAGCGCCAAGAGCGCACCCGGGATGGGGTTGGTGAGCACGCTCACCACGCTCAACGCCATCAACGCGTCGCCGGTGACGGCATGGCTGGCCGGCGGACGGGTCAATCCGTTGAACCCGCTGGCCAGCACGCGACGCAGGATCGAGCGCTCCACCAACAGAATCCTGACCAGCCGCGAAGAGGGATACATCGAGCATCAGCTGGCCCGCACGAACTGGCGGGGTGTCGCGGTCAACGCGGCGACGGCAGTGGGCGGCATCAACACGCAGCTCGGCGTCTCGCGTGCCTTCAAAGTGCTGCGCGACAACAAGGTTCCCGATTCGCGCATCCATGCCGTCCTGCTCTCCTCCGGCGCGTCCCACGAGATGGTCACCAACGCGCTGACGGCGTACTCCGTCCAAGAATCGACGGCGTCGCAGAATCCCTACAGCTTCGCGCCGTTGCAGAAGGCGATCGCGGCGGCGTGGGCGGTCGACAACCATGTCGGCCACGAAGCGCACGAAGCCTTCGCCGCTCAAGCCGTCATTTCGGCCGACAGCTTCGTCCGGCACAGCAACGCGCCCGCCCCCGGCGCCACCATCGACCAGGCGTTCGTGCGGCGGGTCGAGCAGAATTGGCATTCCGACCGCGCGCTGCGCGCGGCGATCGCACCGGACGAGTGGGACAACGCGGGCCGCGACACCCGCTGGGCGATCGGCCACCGGGTGGCGACCATGCACCAGGACGCGGCCCGGACGTACTACGAGAACCCGACCGATATCAACCGCGAAGCCCTGATGCGATCGGCCAGGCGAGTAGCCAACCTCGATCACCTGGACCCTGATGGCGGACTCGACCCCTGGAACCCGTAGCGGGCCGGTGCTCAGGCAGCGCGCACCGGTTCCGCGAACACTTCGTCCGGATCGGACGCCGTCAGGCCGAACATGTCGCGAACGGCCGAGTCGTCGACCGTGAAGGGCGCGTGCGACATGTGGTAGGTCTCGAACAATTCCGGCCAGAACGGATCGGTGATCGCCAGCAGCGCCAGCTCCCGATCACTCATCACCGCCAGTCGCGGCTCGGGCGCCCCGGCCGCCGCGGCGAACCGTCCGGCCAGCTCGCGCACGGTCGCGGTGATGGTGGGCGCATGCCAGGCCCGGCCCCAAGCGCGTTCGTCACGCGCGACCGCGACCGCCGCCGCGGCGGCGTCACCGACCGCGGTGTAGGCGTGCGGCAGGTCGAGCGCCTGCGGCAGCAGCGCCAACCGTCCGTCGCGGACAGCGGGCTGGACGATCAGCGAGAACAGCGAGATCGCGCCGGGGCCGATGAATTGCCCCGCCCGCACCTCGACGGCACGCACCCGGCCCGCTCGGTGGGCCTGTTCGGCCTCCTGCCACATCCGGGCGCGTACGCGTCCTTTCGGTCCCGTGGCCGCCAGTGGCGACTGCTCGGTGAGCGGCCCGTCGGCGGGGCCGTAGCCGTACAGGTTGCCCAGCATCACATAGGTCGCGCCCGCCTGTTCCGCGGCGGCCCGGATGGAGCCGAACAGCGGCGGAATGGTCTGCGGCCAGGTGTGATACGCGGGCATGGCCATGTTGAACACGGTGTCGGCGCCTTCGGCGAGCACGGCCAGCGCGGCGGCGTCGACCGCGTCCAGCGCGACGCGCTCGATGTTCGGGTGCTCGGGACCCGCGCCGCTTCGGCTGACCACGCGCACCCGGTCGCCGGACTCGGCCAGTAGCGCCGCGGTGGCCGAAGCGGTGGCGCCCCGGCCGACGATGACATGCGAAGGCATGTGAATTCCTCTCTGGGACAGTCTTGTTCGCGCGATCGGCATTCGCCTCGAGTGCCGTTCGCCGTCGCGTGCTGATCAGCCTGCCGTCGGGAAAGCGAGTAGGCTACTGGCCGGATTGCCAACTATCCCAAGGATCGAGCCATGCTGACTGTCGCCGTCGTCGCGGTCCCCCCGGTGAAGGCTTTCGACCTGTCCATGCCGGAAACAGTGCTCGGCGCTGCGGTCGTGGACGGCGAACCCGGCTACCGCGTCCTGGTGTGCACCGCCGCGCCCGGTGTGCTGCCCGCCGGTCTGGGCGGGTTCGACGTGGTGGTCTCCCGGGGGCTGGAGACGATCGAGGAAGCGGACATCGTGATCGTGCCGAGCACCGGCAGCCGCGCCGACGCCGACACCGCCACGCTGAGCGCCCTGCGTCGCGCGGTGGCCGCGGGCAAGCGCGTCACCTCGATCTGTAGCGGCGCGTTCGTCCTGGCGCAGGCGGGCCTGCTGTCCGGCCGCACCGCCACCACACACTGGGCTCTGGCCGACGAACTGGCGGCGAACCACCCCGACGTGACGGTCCGCAGCGACGCGCTGTTCATCGAAGACGGCCCGCTCACCACCGCCGCGGGCGCGGCGGCCGGAATCGACCTGTGCCTGCACCTGATCCGCGCCGACTACGGCGCCACGGTGGCGAACGCCGCCGCGCGCACCGCCGTGGTCACCCCGGTACGGCCCGGCGGGCAGGCCCAGTTCGTGGACGCGCCCCTGCCCGCCGAGAACGGCGTGACGCTCGCCGATACCCGCGCCTGGGCACTGCGCCGACTGGACCTACCGCTGTCGCTGGACGACCTGGCCGCCCACGCGCGCACCAGCGTCCGCACGCTGACCCGCCGCTTCCACGAGGAAACCGGTCTCAGCCCGCGGAAATGGCTGCTGCACCAGCGCCTGCAACGCGCGCGGGAGCTGCTGGAGTCCACCACACTGCCGATGGACCAGGTGGCCAGGCACAGCGGCATCGGCTCCGCGGAGTCTTTGCGCCAGCACATGGTCCGGCATGTCGGGGTGCCACCGAGCAGTTACCGCGCGTCGTTCACCCGCGCGCCGGAACGGCCGCAGCGGGAAGGAACAGCGGCGTCCCGGAGTCGACCATGATGATCCTCGGCTCCGCCTCTCTGAGCACGGGCGCAGTGGACCGATCGGCGACGCCGGTGGCGGTACCTATCACACGACGACGATGACGAGGAGCGGCACCGGGTGGGTCCCGCTCGATCCCCCCGGCTGTAGGTGCCCCTACACCACCGCAGCCAGGGGACAGCGGGACATGTACCGCTCGGCGTGAGGCACAGCTCCGAGGCACCGGGCGGGAACCACCCGAGGTTCAGCGAGCCCGCGCCCGCACCATCTCGCCCGCGGCGACGCGGTAACGCTGGGCGATCAACCGGACCACCGCAGGGTGCACGCCGATGGGCTCGGCGACGCCGTCGGCGCCCGCCTCGTGCAGTCGCTGCTGGAACAGACCGTGCGCCAGGAGATACGACGCGACGAAAACGCGACCCGCGCCCGCCTCGCGCAGTTCGGCGACCACGTCCGGCACGCGCGGCGCACCGGTCGCGACATATCCGATGCGGACCGGCGCACCGAGGCGTTCGGCCAGCAGCGCGGCCGCGCGCCGGACATCTTGCCGGGCACGGGCGTCGGAGGAACCCGCGGCGGCGAAGACCACCGCGTCACCCGGAGTCCAGCCCGCCGCGCGCAGACGCATCGCCATGATGCGCGCCAGCGCCGGATCAGGACCCATGGCCGAAGTGACCGCCACGGCCGGATGGGCGCTCTCGGCCACCTCCCGCGGCACGTCCTGATAGACGTGATACCCCGAGGCCAGGAAGGCCGGGACCAGCACGGCGGGAACGGATTCGCCGGTCGGCGTCACCAGACCGCGCAGCACCTCGGAGGGCGAAGGGCCGAGCACGTCGACGAAAGCGGTCCGCACCCAGGGAGTTTCCCCGGTGCCGTGCCCCGAGATCCCGGCGCCGAGTTCCTTCGTCACGGCCTCGGCGAGCGCGGCGATCATCTGCACGCCCTTGGTACTGCGGGTGCCGTGGGCCACCAGCACCAAGGCCGGGGCGGTCACCAGCTCCCCGCAGTCTGGATGTGCCGAGGTGCCCGGGTCGGAATTCCGACGCCGGGCACCTGGGGGCCTCCTGTCGCGGTGGGCCGTGGGTTGTTGTCGGTACATTCCGCCGGGTCCAGCGCGAGCCGGTACCCGCGTTTGACCACGGTCTGGATCGCCTTCGGCGTGCCGAGCCCGGCGCGCAGCCGGGCGATGGCGGTTTCCACCGCGTGCGTGTCCTCCCCGCCGCCGGGCAGGGCGGCCAGCAGGTCCTCGCGGGAGACGACCCGGCCGGGCTGGCGGGCCAGCGAGCGCATCAGCGCCATCGGCGCGGGCGCCAGCTGACGCACCTGACCGTCGACCACCACGCACGCGCCGCGCACGCTGATGATGTGCCCGGCGGCGTGGATCCGGTTGGCACGCCGCGGCAGTTCCTCGGCGACGTGGCGGGCCAGCGCGCCGAGCCTGGCCCGGCCCGGCATCGAGGTGGGCACCCCGAGTTCCTCCAGCGGCGCCGCCGTGATCGGACCGACGCAGGCGGGCAGCACCCGGCCGCGCAGCGCGTACAGCAGTCCTTCCAGCAGCCCGGTTTCCTTGGCGCGCATCAACATCGACGCCACGGCGGGAGCGCTGGTGAACGTCACGCAATCCATGCCGGAGGTGACGATCGCCTCGATGAGGTGATCCATCGGCCCCTGGTCGTCCGGCGGCACCCAGCGGTACACCGGCACCGGCACGACGTCCGCGCCCGCGCAGCGCAGCACCTCGCAGAAGTCGGGCACCGGCTCCCACTCCGTGGTGGCCCCGTGCAACTGCACGGCGATCCGCACGCCCTCCACGCCCTCGGCGAGCAGGTGATCGAGCACTTCGGCGGACGACTCGGAGGCGGGCGACCATTCCTCGCGCAATTCCGCCGCGCGGATGGCGCCCTTGGCCTTCGGGCCGCGCGCGAGCATCCGGGTGGTGCCCAAAGTCTCGCGCAGGTCCTCGGCGAGGCCCCAGCCCTCGGCCGCTTCCATCCATCCGCGGAAGCCGATTCCCGTGGTGGCCACGGTGATCTGCGGCGGATCGGCGACCAGCTGCCGGGTCACGCGCTCGAGCTCGTTGTCGTCGGCCAGTGGAATGATCCGGATCGCCGGCGCCGAGACGATGGTCGCGCCCCGTCGTTCCAGCAGAGTGGCGAACTCCACCGCCCGCCGGGCCGCCGTGATGCCCACCGTGAATCCGGCCAGGCTTTCGCCCGCGTCAACAGTTGTCATTGGCGTTCATCCATCCGAGGACGCGAGCCCGGTGGCGACCGGCTCGTTGGAAATCGAAACGATGCCGTCGTCCACGCGCACCGCGTACACCGGCAGCATCGCCGATTCGTCGTCCAGGCAACGCCCGTCGACCAGAGAGAACGCCTGCTTCAGCAGCGGCGAGGCCACGACGGGCACCCCACCGCGATCGCCGACGATCCCGCGCGACATGACCGCTGCCCGGCCGAACGGATCGATATTGCCTACGGCATACAGCATGCCGCCGTCGAGCAGGAACAGGGCGGCCTGTCGGCCACCTTTCAGCAACACCGCAACGCCGCGGCCGGGAATCAGGTAGTCGAGACGGCATGCCTGCGTCCACCCGGTGGTGGTAGCTGTGGCAATGCCGGGGGTATCGATCACGGTCATCGGTGTCATCCTCCAAACGCCTTACTCATTGGTACCGACGTTCTGTTTCCTAGCGGTTAAGCGGTCATTTCCCCTGCGTGGCGACCGGAACTTCCGGCAGTCCCAGCAGTACGGGAACCTTCCGCTCCCCGGAATCGTCGAAGGAAATCGTCGGATCGGCTTCCTCCGGGGCGTTGACGAACGACACGAAGCGAGACAGTTTCTCTTCGTCATCCAGCACCGCGGCCCACTCGTCGCGGTAACCGGCGACATGCTGAGCCATCGCCGCTTCCAGATCATCGGCGATGCCGAGGCTGTCCTCGCAGATCACCTGCTTGAGATAGTCCATGCCGCCTTCCAGCGCCTCCTGCCACGGGGCGGTGCGCTGCAAACGGTCAGCGGTGCGGATGTAGAACATCAGGTACCGGTCGATGTACTTGATCAGCGTCTCGTCGTCGAGTTCGCCGGCCAGCAGCACCGCGTGCTTCGGGGTGAGGCCGCCGTTGCCGCCGACGTAGAGGTTCCAGCCGTTCTCGGTGGCGATCACGCCGACGTCCTTACCGCGCGCCTCGGCGCATTCGCGGGCGCAGCCGGAGACCGCCAGCTTCAGCTTGTGCGGCGAGCGCAGGCCGCGGTAGCGCTTCTCCAGCAGCACCGCCATGCCGACCGAGTCCTGCTGACCGTAGCGGCACCACGTCGATCCGACGCAGCTCTTCACGGTGCGCAGCGACTTGCCGTAGGCGTGGCCGGATTCCATGCCCGCGTCGACCAGCCGCTTCCAGATCAGCGGCAACTGCTCCACGCGCGCGCCGAACAGGTCGATGCGCTGGCCGCCGGTGACCTTCACGTACAGGCCGAATTCCTTGGCCACCTCACCGATGGTGATCAACTGCTCGGCGGTGACCTCGCCGCCTGGCATCCGCGGCACCACCGAGTAGGTGCCGTTCTTCTGCAGGTTGGCCAGGAAGTGGTCGTTGGTGTCCTGCAGCGCGGCCTGTTCGCCGTCGAGGATGTGATCGCTGGAGGTGGAGGCCAGGATGGACGCCACCGTCGGCTTGCAGATGTCGCAACCAGCGCCCTTGCCGTACTTGGCGATCAGGCCGGAGAAGGTGCGGATGCCGGTGACCTGCACGATCTGGAACAGCTCGGCGCGCGACTGCTCGAAGTGCTCGCACAGCGCCTTGGACATCTCCACGCCGGACTGCTCGAGCAGCTTCTTCAGCATGGGAACGCAACCGCCGCAGGAGGTTCCGGCGCTGGTGCAGCTCTTGATGGCCGGGACGTCGCAGGCGCCCTCGGCGATCGCCCCGCAGATCGCGCCCTTGGACACGTTGTTGCACGAGCAGATCTGCGCGTCGTCGGGCAGCGAGTCGGCGCCCAGCTCGGCGCCCGCGGGCGAGATCAGCGCGGCCGGTTCGGCGGGCAGCGGACGGCCGACCAGCGGACGCAGCGCCGAGTAGGCGGTGGCGTCGCCGACCAGGATGCCGCCGAGCAGGATCTTGGCGTCGTCGGAGACGACGAGCTTGGCGTAGGTGCCCTTGGCCGCGTCGTGCAGCACGACCGACAGCGCGCCCTCGGTGACGCCGTGCGCGTCGCCGAAGCTGGCCACGTCGACACCCAGCAGCTTGAGTTTGGTCGACATGTCCGCGCCCGGGAACTCGCCCGCGCCGCCCAGGAGGCGGTCCGCGACGATCTCGGCGGTGCTGTAGCCCGGCGCGACCAAGCCGTAGCACACGCCCTCGACGGCGGCGCACTCGCCGATGGCCCAGATGTTCGGGTCGGAGGTCTGCAAGCCGAGGTCGGTGATGATGCCGCCGCGCGGGCCGACCTCCAGTCCGGCGTCGCGGGCGATCTGGTCGCGGGGGCGCACACCGGCGGAGAACACCACGAGCCCGGCTTCGATCACCGTCTCGTCGGACAGCGTGACCTTCAGCCCCGTGCCGATCTGCTCGATCGCGGAGGTGCCCACCCCGGTGTGCACCTGCAGGCCGAGGTCGGTGACCAGCCGCTCCAGGATGGCGCCGCCGCCCTCGTCGACCTGGGCGGGCATCAGCCGGGTGTTGTACTCGACCACGTGCGGGGTGAGCCCGAGCAGACGCAGCGCGTTGGCGGCCTCCAAGCCGAGCAGGCCGCCGCCGACCACCACGCCCGCCGCGCCGGGACCGGCGGCTTCGGCGGCCGCGCGGATACCGTCGAGGTCGTCGAGGGTGCGGTAGACGAAGCACTCGGGGTGATCGTGGCCGGGCACCGGAGGCACGAACGGGTAGGAACCGGTGGCCAGCACGAGCGCGTCGTAGGCGAGGATGTCGCCCGCCGAGGTCGTCACCTTGCGCGCGGCCTTGTCGATCGATTCGGCGCGCTGACCCAGCCGCAGCTCGACCAGCTCGTCACCGGCGTACTCGTTGCCGGGCAGCGCGAGCGCGCTCGCATCCCAGCTGCCGACGTAGGCCGAGAGGCCGACGCGGTCGTAGGCGGGCAGCTGCTCCTCGCTGAGCACGATGACCTGCCAGCGGCCTTCGGTGTCGCGCGAGCGCAGCGCCTCGACGAACCGGTGCCCGACCATGCCATGGCCGACGACCACCGCGGTCTTGCGAGCGACTGTGGGGTTCATCTGTTGGTCCTCCTGGACTGGATCGGGATTCAGGCGCGGGCCGAGGAGCCGGCGGACTGGGACGAAGCGCTCCCGTCCGGGGAGCGGCCTGCTTCGGCTTCGAGCACGAACGTCTCGGCTTCGGTCACGACATCGGAATCGGCGACGACCCGCGCGCTGGGACGGCGCAGGAAGACCGCCCAGACCACCAGGGCGCAGAGCACGTAGAAGCCCATGAACACCCAGAACGCCGTGGTCGCCGAGTTGGTCGAGGCGTAGGAGGAGCGCAGCACCAGGTTGATGCCCACGCCGCCGAGCGCGCCGATGGCGCCGACGAAACCGATCAGCGCGCCGGAGGTGTTCTGCGACCACGCCGACCGCTGCGCCGGGGTCGCGTCCATGCTCCTGGACTTGGCCTCGAACACCGACGGGATGATCTTGGTGACCGAACCGTTGCCGATGCCGGAGAGCACGAACAAGGCGATGAAGCCGACGACGAGGGCGGTCATCACCGCACCGCCGGCCACGCCGTTGTTACGGTCGGCGATCGTGCTGGCCACGGTGACCAGCACGGCCGCCGCCATCATCGCGCCGAAGACGTAGAGGGTGACCCGGCTGCCGCCGATGCGGTCGGCCCACTTGCCGCCGTACGGGCGGGCCAGCGAGCCCAGCAGCGGGCCGATGAACGCGATCTGCGCGGCGTGCAGCGCGGCCTGCGCGACGCTGTCGCCGCCGGCCCGGAAGCTGATCTGCAGGATCTGGCCGAACGCGAAGCTGTAGCCGATGAACGAGCCGAACGTGCCGATGTAGAGGAACGCGATCGCCCAGGACTGCGGCACCTTCAGCGCCGTGATCATGTAGGCCAGATCGGCCTTCTGACCGGGCAGGTTGTCCATGTACAGCGCGGCGCCCACGCCGGCGACCGCGATCAGCACCAGGTAGACCGCGCAGATCAGCGAGGCGTACCCGTTGCCGAGGGTCGCGATGACCAGCAGGCCCAGCAGCTGGATCACCGGAACGCCGATGTTGCCGCCGCCCGCGTTCAGGCCCAGCGCCCAGCCCTTGAGCCGCTGCGGGTAGAACGCGTTGATGTTGGTCATCGAGGAGGCGAAATTGCCGCCGCCGAATCCGGCGAACGCCGCGACCACCAGGAACGTGGTGTACGAGGTGCCGGGCTGGTTGATGAAGTACAGCGTGAGCAGCGTCGGGATCAGCAGCATCACCGCGCTGAACACCGTCCAGTTGCGCCCGCCGAACCGCGCGGTTGCGACGGTGTACGGGATGCGCAGGAACGCGCCGATCAGGGTCGGCATGGCGACCAGGAAGAACTTGCCCGCCGGGTCGATGCCGAACTTGTCGGTCGGCATGAACAGCACCATCACCGACCAGATCGACCAGACGGAGAAGCCGACGTGCTCGGCGAAGACCGACCAGATCAGGTTGCGGCGGGCGATGTCCTTGCCGCCCGCTTCCCAAGCGGCGACATCCTCCGCATCCCAGTGCTCGATGTGCGGCCTGCGGATCTTCGTCTGTCCCAGCGCTCCCAAACGGTTACGCGTCAGCGTGCTCAACGGGGCCTCCCAAAGTCGGTTGGCCCCACGGTAGGAAATGGGTATTGCCGAAATGCTGCGCGAAATGACCGTCAAATCAACGGTTGCTCACGATTACCGGTGTATCGGGGTGAGTTCCGCGTGAATGTTTCAGGCGTGTGACACAAGCGTTTCCGCGCGTCACGAAAAGGCCGATCCGGAAATCGACGGCCGGTGAGATGTGATGCGCGCTACGTTTTCTCGAATCGGATGCGCACATCCTGACTCGGTTCGCACAGCCGCGCAACCGGAACTGTGAGATTCCAGCCGGGCGCGGCTCAGTTCCAGGTGTCTTCGAGCACGCGCGGCTTGCACGCCTGCCAGGCGCCGGCCAGCAGCACCAGCACCGCCACCCCGAGCATCGCGAACGGAACGAGCCAGCCATCCGTCGCCGTGTGCAGCACACCGAACAGCAGCGGGCCCACACACGCCACCGCGTAGCCGACGCCCTGGGTGAATCCGGACAGCGCGGCCGACCCGGCGGGCGTGCGCGTGCGCAAGTTGATCAGCGTCAGCGCCATCGGGAAGGTGCTCGGGCCGAGACCGAGCACGACGACCCACAGGATCGGCGCGGCCATCGGCGCGACGAGCAGACCCGCGAACGCTGTGAAGAACAGCACCGCGCAGGCCACCACGACCGGGAAGGGGTTGCGGAACCGGGCGACCACGGTCGGCGCGGTGAGCGCGGCGACCAGGCCGACCACGGCGAACAGCCCGACCATCGCTCCGCCGAACGCGGCGCCGGCGCCCGCCTCGGCGAAGATCTTCGGCAACCAGGTGAACATCGCGTAGGTGGTGAGCGAGGTCATGCCGAACATGCCCGCCATGCCCCACGCGATCGGCGAGCGCCACACGCGCCCGGTATCCGGCCGCTCCGGCACCGCCGTCCGGTCCGCGCCGTCATTTCCGCGCCGGCCGCGCAGCACCGCCAGCCAGGGCACCGCCGCGGCGAAGCCCAGCAGGCCCCAAACGCCGAGCGACACGCGCCAGCCGTACGCCTCCGCCACCGGGACCGCGGCGAAGGCGGGCACGACGGTGCCCAGTTGCACCATCACGATGTACAGCGAGCTGATCACGGCGAGGCGATCCGGGAAGTAGCGCTTCACCAGCGGCGGAATCACCACGTTGCCGATACCCATGCCCGCGAGCGCGAGCGCGGAGAAGACCAGCAGTTCGGCGGTGCCCGACATCAGCACCCGGAGGAGCATGCCGCTGCCCGCCATCAGCATGGCGGTCAGCGCGGTGCGCTCCAGCCCGAGCCGCGCCGCCAGAACCGGCGTGAGCAGCCCCGACAGCGCGAACATGGCGGTGGGGATCATCCCGAAGACACCCACGACGGCAGCGCCGTAACCGATTTCGGCGCCGATCCGCTCGGCCAGGGGGCTGAACGCGGTGACCGCGACCCGCAGGGTGAGCGCCGACATCACGATGGCGGTGAGAACCAGCAGGCTGCCCTCGGTCAGCGCACGTCGACGGCGCTCGACCAGGACGGATTCCTGGGCAGCCGCGGTTTCCGGGAGGGTGGCAGTCACCGAGGAATCATAGGATGACCGGATGATGCGCGGCAACGATTTGTGATGGGCGGTACTCTGTCGAGGTGCAACCCGTCCGGCGCACCAGCCTCATCGCCCAGGTCACCGAACAGCTGCGTGCCGAAATCCGTTCCGGCCGTTGGCCGATCGGCTCCCGCATCCCGACCGAGCCGGAGCTCACCGAGCTCACCGGCACCGGCCGCAACACGGTGCGCGAGGCCGTCCAGGCGCTCGTGCACGCGGGCATGCTGGAACGCCGCCAAGGTTCCGGAACCTATGTCATCGCGGCCTCCGACCTCGGCGGCACCCTGGGCAAATATTTCGCCGACGCCGAGGAGCGCGACGTCCTGGAATTGCGCCTCGCGCTGGACGTCACCGCCGCCGCCTTGGCCGCGCGCCGCCGCGACGACACCGACATCGCCGATCTGCTGCGCCTGCTGGCCGAACGCGACGAGAAATGGGACGAGGACCCGGTCGCCTCGATCGAAGTGGACGTCCAGTTGCACCGCGCGATCGTCGTCGCGAGCCACAACGCGGTCTACCTCGAGTTCTACGACTCACTGCTGCCCATCATCGAACAGGTCATTCGCGCGCGGACGGCGAAATCCGAAGACTCCTACCCCGAGGAACACGCGGCCTTGGTGAACGCGGTGATCGACGGCGATCCCGAACGGGCCGCCTCGGCCACGCGCTGCTTCCTCAACTCGCTCATCGCGGAATATCCGGACGCGCGATGAATCGCGACAGGTAACCAAGCGGTCACCATACGAACCCGCGCGATGTGAGTCGGAATTGCCGGGAACGTCATCGAGGGCCACCGGGACGCAACAAGCGGCTCATACCTTTGTCTCGACCGTAGCTAGGCACTCGACAGCCGCCGGCGGCACTGCGCCGCGATGAGGGCCGGTCGAGCCGAATCGAGAGGAAGCCGATGACCGCCGTAGCAGCCACCGGCCAGCAGTCGCAGACAACGACTTTCGAATACCAGAAACGTGGACGCTGGCTCGACCACTGGGATCCGGACAACCCGAAGTTCTGGGCGTCCGGCGGCGCGCGAACCGCGCGCAAGAATCTGATCTTCTCCGTGTTCGCCGAGAATCTCGGCTTCAGCGTCTGGGTCATCTGGGGCACCGTGGTGACCAGCATGGGCGCGGCGGGCTTCGGCTTCCTCGAAGGCCTGGGCAAGGGCAACCCCACCGCGGTGAGCAACGCGCTGCTGCTGACCTCCACCCCCACCCTGGTCGGCGCCGCCCTGCGCATTCCGTACACCTTCGCCATCCCACGGTTCGGCGGCCGGGCCTTCACCGTGTTCAGCGCGGCGATGCTGCTGATTCCGACGCTCGGCCTGGCCTATTTCGTCAACCAGCCGGGCACGCCGATGTGGGTGTTCCTGGTGCTGGCCGCACTCGCGGGCGTCGGCGGCGGCAACTTCTCCTCCTCGATGGCCAACATCAACTTCTTCTTCCCCGAGGGCAAGAAGGGCGCCGCGCTGGGCATCAACGCGGCCGGCGGCAACCTCGGCGTCGCCCAGACCCAGCTGATCCTGCCGCTGCTGATCACCTTCGGCACGCACCTCATGGCGAAGGACCCGGGCGGCTACCGCTTCGGCATCACGCTGTCGGTGCTGGTCTGGGTGCCGTTCATCCTGGTCGCCGCGTTCGGCGCGCTGCGGTACATGGACAGCATCAGCACCGCCAAGTCCGACGGAAAGTCCTACCGGCGCGCGCTGACCAACCGGCACACCTGGGTGATGGCGGTCCTCTACATCGGCACCTTCGGCTCGTTCATCGGTTTCTCCTTCGCCTTCCCGACGCTGATCAAGGCCAACTTCCCCGACCTGGCCAAGATCGGCTGGATCACCACGCTCGGTAACCTCGCGTTCCTCGGCGCCCTGGTCGGGTCGTTCAGCAGGCCGTTCGGCGGATGGGTGTCGGACAAGGTCGGCGGAGCGAAGATCACCCTGTACGTGTTCGGCGGCATGGCGATCGCGGTCGCGCTGATCATGGCCGGGCTGGAACTGAAGAGCTTCCCGCTGTACCTGGTCGCATTCCTGCTGCTGTTCGTGCTGACCGGCATCGGCAACGGCTCCACCTACCGGATGATCCCGACCATCTTCAGCGCGGAGTCCAAGAAGTACGCTTCCGAGCACGGTCTCGACCCGGCGGAAGCCGCCGCCTCGGCCAAGCGCCAGGCGGGCGCGGCGATCGGCGTCATCGGCGCGGTGGGCGCCTCCGGCGGCTGGCTGTTGCAGCAAGCGCTGCGGTTGTCGAACACGCACCTGCACAGCATGGCTCCCGCGTTCTGGGCCTACGCCGCGACCTTCCTGGTGATGGCCGCCGTCACCTGGTGGTTCTATCTGCGGTCCTCGTTCGCCATCCAGCGCGTTCCCTCGCTGGCGTACGCGAACGTCTGACCGCCACAGCGTGTCCCGCGGTCCGGACCCCGCGGGACACGGGCGCCGGCTGCGCCGTCCCCCTCCGGTGCAGCGGCCCACCGCTATCGAACGTCCGCCTGTCGCCCGGGTCGAAACCCCGGGTCCGGCAACGGGTCCCGGCCTGCACCGGGACGACGGGCGGGCGTTCGGTCGTGTAGAGCCGGGGAGCGTGAGCGTCCGCTGGGCATCTGGCACGGCTGGAGTGTCTGCGAGCATCGCGGGCCACGGAAAAGGGCTCCTATATCGCGCTGGACTTGCGGAACGCCTGAGCGAATGCGGTTGCGTCATCTCGAAGAAGCGGAACGCCTATCACGCCGACACTCTGGTCGGTGCCGTCACTCTGATCAGTACGGTAGGTGGACCCCGTCTCGCACTTCCTTGACCGTCCTGGCGATCATCTGTTGCAGAGTGGTGACGATCCGCTCGGCGGTGGTCGGTTTGATCGTCAGCACATCGGCGCCGAACGTGACGTAGCGACCATCGTCTTCGACGTCGTTGAGCTGGAAATCTTTGCGCCCGTGCGTATGCCGATTGTCGACGCTGCCCATCGCGTAGACGCCGACGTGACCGATCAAAGTCATCGCACGGGTGAAGAATCGTTCGAACTCTTCACGCGGAGTCGGCCGCCAAGCGTCGCGGACCGGGGGGCGCGGCCGCCGCAACTCCTCCGCAGACGCCTGCAATTGCTTCCCCTGCCCGGGGGCGCAGACGGGGAACACGTCGACCACAGCCCGGGCCACCTCACCGGCGGACAGCAAGGTCAGCACCACGTCACCGCCGCGTTCCGGGTCCGGCCCCGGTTCCTGCACCGCCACCGCACCGTGCTGGTCGTGCACTCCCGCATGCGCCCGCAACCTGCGGTTCCGGCTCGGTCCGGCGAAACCGGCCACTTCGACTCGGGCTTCCGGCGCCAGCAGCACTTCCACCGCGCGCAACAAATCGTCATCGATGCGCGGGCGCAGCGACCGAGCCGCCGTCTGCCGCAGCCGCAGACTCTCCGACCGGAATTCCGTCGTGTGCTGGTGCTGCAAGGGATACGGCAGCACGTCCCGGCCGGTGGACTCCCACAGTGTCCGGAATTCGAGCGCGGTGAGCCGCCAGTTCTGTACCTCGGGCATGGGTGACGTCCTTATCGCGGGTTGTCACCGATCACCGGCGGCACCGACCTGGGCAGGTCGTCGAGCCCGGTGAGTTCGTCGCCGTGCTCCTGCGTGATCAGGTAGTCGGGAATGCCCTTGGTGGATTCTTCCTCGGACTTGCCGCCGCGCGCACCAGGAGCCATTCCGCCCATGCCGCCCATGCCGGCGCGAGCGGGAGAAGCACCCGTTCGCGCCGCGGCGGCCGGGGCCACGCTGGGGTTGTTCGATGTAGCTCGCGGAGGCACCGAGACGCCCGGCGCACCGGGATTGGCAGGACTTCCGGGAGTGCCCGGCGTGCCGAGATGCGGACTTCCGGGAGTGCCCGGAGTAGTCGGCACTCCGCTCGGACCGGGCGTCGTGGGGGCGGGCGTGGTCGAAGCCGGTGTGGTCGAAGCGGGCGTAGTCGATTCCTGCGTCGTGGACGACGGTTCAGTACTGGTCGACTCCGGTGCTTCCGAGGTGGTATCCGAGGACTGAGTGCTCGATGGGGTTGTCGGATCGTCAGTGGTGTTCGTACTGGAAGGGTTCGAACTGGGTGACGAGGTTCCCGACGGGTTCCCGCTGCCGTAGTCCGTGCTCTTCGGAATGCTGCCGTCGTCGGCGCCCCCCGGATTCGCGGCGGGCGACGGACGCGGGATCACGGGCACGTTGGTATCGGACTCCATCACCACCGGGGCGTAGACGGTGCGCAGCACCCGCAACGCCTCCGCCTTCGCGTTGTACTCGGCGACGTCGTCGTTGCGCCATCCGCGCCCAGCCACCCAGGCCAGGGCATTGCCGACACCACTGCGATGTTCCGGCGCATGCGGGACCAACTGCTTGGTGGGCTCCAGCCCCGTCAACAATTCGGCCAACTTGCTGCTGGTCAGCCGGGCGGCGTTCGAGACCTGCGCACCTTGTGCGGCGTAATCACCGACCGCACTCGCCGCGGCATTGCGCGCCTCGCCTCGCCATACACCCTCGTCGGTCGCTCGCGCCATCGCCTGCGTGAAGGTATCCAACGAGGTTTGATGCCGGTCGGCGATGGTGTTCCACGCGGTCACAAGGTCGCCGACCGCCTTCAAGTCGATTTGATCGACCTTTTGACGCAACGTGGCGACATCGTGCCTCTCGAACTCATCCGCGTCGAGAACTTCCCTCGGCCGGAACTCGCCCTGGAAACCGACACCGGCTGCCCGGTTGCGCACGCCATCGCGCTGCTGGTTGTACTTGTCCTGCACTGCGGCGGGATCGACATCGGGCTGCAACTCCTCACCCGACACCCAGTTGGTGACATTGCGCAGCACAGTGGAACCCAACTGCCCGTAGTCGAGCTCGAAGGCTCTCAGACTGTCGAACGGGTTACCCATCAGCGCACCTGCTCGGTGGTGCTCGCGATCTGCGTGGCGTTCTCGATGTCCTGACCGGTGATGCGCTTGAAGGAGATCGCCATGACCTCGCGCATGTTCTTCACAGTCTCGATGTGTTCGTTGATTACCTGGTCGATCGAATGAGGCTCCCCCGTTGATTGCTTCAGAAACTTCTTCGTCAGGTCATCAGCCATATCGAAGTCTCCGAAGCCCGACACATTTTGAGTAGCACGCGCCAGGCGCACGAATTCCTGCAGATCACTGATGCGCTGGTCACACGCTTTAGCGCAGTAGTAAGCAGCGTTCTCGTCATCGAGGTACAGTTCTCCCCCTCGCGCTTGGTCAGCAAGCCGACTCCACAGCGCAGCATTGCCCTCGGCCATACGATCCCTCCCTGATCAACGCGGTAGTACAGGCACAATTCGCTCGCCGACTCGATAGAGGACCGTGCACGGGTCTTCGAGACCTTCCATGCCAGCCCGGTTCAGGATGCTCAATTGCAGGACACCCTGTGACGCGGGGAAAAGGACGTCACATCCGAGATTCTTCGACGCACCCTCGACCTTGAATTGCCGACCTTGACGACTTGCGACCGTAACGTCCTTGAACTCGACGTTTCCGGGCTTGCGCTCGAACTCCGCCACAGTTCGACCGGTCGAGTACACCGTGATGAAGTACCGGGGCCCATCCCAAGCGCAAATTTCCCAGCCGGATTGGTGCACCCCCGCGATACCCGCCTCTCCGCTGGCCGGGTCCACTCCAGACGCCCGCAACACATCATCCGGAATCCCCGTGCACGGGTTGAACAAAGCTTGTGCGGCGGTCGTGCCGGTACTCGTCGTAGGCGATCCGTTCGTGGTGTCCCCGCACCCGACGACTCCGGTCGCCAACGCGCCGACGAGCAGTGTCAGCATGATTCGACGACTCATCCCCACCCTCTCGACCCTGTGACGACGACTCAGGTGCGCCAACCGTAGCAGAAGAGCTGGCGGTATCCCTCTGGCGACGGGCGGGCCGCGGTCTGACCGTAGGACGGCTCTTGCGTTGCGCTGTCACGGGTTTGGGGTCGTGTCTAGGGTGGCAGTGCGGTAACGAACTGAACGAGAGCCAGGACATACGACTGAGTTCGTCGGATGATCGAAGGAGCTGTAACCATGAAGTTCGGCAAGATCGCGGCCGGTGCGGCGCTCGCCGCCGCCGCCATCTCTGTTGCTCCCGCCGTCGCCTCTGCCGAGGACCCGGAGTTTCCACGCAACGGCGTGATCCCAGCCGGGACCTATCACATCGGCCGTGGTCCCTCCAATATCGTCGGGTCGCCGATCGAGAACTGCGACCTGCAGGTCTTTCCGGATGGCCGGTCGGTGACGCTGGTCTGCGGCACCTCGAGCCGGGGCGGGCATCAGAGACCGGTCGGCCCGGACGAAACATACGTGACGTTCGACTACATACCCTTCGGGCTTGACCTGCGTGACATCGACCCTCGACAGGGAATCTGGACCGGAACGGTGAATATCGCAGGGACCCCGATCATCGCACCGTACCCGCTGGCATCGGTCTGGCTCAGCCGCCGGTGAACCGGCCGCGCCCGGAACAGGGCGATCGAGCATGACGCCTGTCAGTGTCGAGACGACGGCGGTCCGGCCTCGGCTTCAATGCCGGAGTCCGGGCCGTCGTCGCTCTACTTTCGCGGTCTCACAGATCAGACGACCGTGTGAACGCGCCATCTATGACACACGCCGTGAAGGCATCCCACTCACCCGGTGTGAATATCAACGCCGGGCCGGTCGGGTTCTTCGAATCACGGACGCCGACCTGGTCCGCATCGAGCCATGCGACTTCCACACATGATTCGCCGTCGCTGCTGTACCGCGACTTGAACCAGTGAACGCCGAACTTCTCTACGGTCACTGCTGGTACCTCCACGCTAGGTTCCTCAGCAGATCTCGTGATGCTTGTTCTCCGAGTGCGCCGCGCCGCAGGTCTTCGTAGAAGTCTTGATACCGCTGCACATCAGCGGGTTCCTCGAAAATCATCGTTCCTATCGCTCCTTCGGTATAAACAACAGCTGGCTCGTCACGCGGGAAGTCGAGGATGATATAGGGCGGTATCGCCAAACCGGCGGGAAATCCCGCGCTGAACGGGACGATTCGAATCGACACGTTGTCGCGCGTCCCTATGTCGGCCAGATGGCGGAGCTGGCAGGACATGTCGCGGTCAGATCCGACAACAGTGCGCAACACCGTCTCGTGCAGTAGAAATTCGGCGGGCAACGGCTTGTGTCGGCGCGTCAAGATCGTCTGTCTTCTCATTCGCAGTGCGACACGCTGCTCCACTTCTTCAGGCGTGTTCGGCGGGGGTGCCGCCGTGACCACTCCCGCGTAGTCCGCAGTTTGCAGCAGCCCTGGTACTACCAGTGACTGGTAGACGTGGAGGCCAGTAGCAACGGCCTCCAGTTGCAGATACGTGTTGAACCCAGGTCGTACCAGGTCCCGAAAGTCCTCCCACCAAGGTTTCACGCGCGTCTGCTCGGCGAGGGATTTCAGATACTCGGTCCGTTCTTTCGGTAGCCCGTAGTACTCGCAGATGAACTCGACATCCCGAACCTTGACCTTCTCGTTCTGCCCGAGTTCCAGCCGCCCCAGTGTGGACCGGCTGATCTCCAGTACTTCGGCTACCTGCTCGAGCGTGTAGCCGCTGGCCTGGCGCGCGTCGCGCAGTGCGCGGCCCAGCTGGCGACGCGGCAGCGTCGTCCGGCTGATGTCCGACCTGGTACCCACCATTCCGCTGTGTCCTCCCCTGCTTTCCCACGGTGTGACCTGCTTTTTTCCCACGGCGAGAATCGACGTGCGCCCAACTCGGGAAGCGTTCGGCGCGGACGCGCCGGTTGCTCCGCCCCGGCCGTTTCGAGCCTCCCGTCGTGGGCACGCTGCGCAGCATATGCGCATGGCCGAAGAAGACGGAACAGAAATCAGGACCAACTCCGCAGTGACGCAAAGACATGCGCGCGGGCGTGGTCGGGCGTCGGCGCGGTCGACGGAACCGCCGCGAGGGTGAAGCGGTTGCATCGAACCACGCTCGGAGCCGTACAGACCGGCTGGTGGGTAGTGGGAAATCGGATCGAGATCGTCTACATGCGCGACGCCGCCGACCCCACGCCTGCCTACCGGCTGCGCAACAACGGCGACACCGTGCCGATTCCTCTGGGGCAGAACGGGTTCGTCGCTTTCGACGAGCGCGCGTTTCCGGATCTGGCGCAGGTTCGCGAATGGTACCCACGCCACTTCCGGCTGTGGGATGCGGTGCGCACCCAGTTCTGGGAGGTGTTACTGCCCGCGAGCGGGGCACGCACCACCCCGCCTCGATCACCGCACATATGAATTCACTCGACCGCATTCACGGCATCAACAGGACCCACGACCGAAGAGGGAAATGTCGAAGCGACGCAATCGACCGCGACACGAGTCGCGGCAGCAGACCAACTCCACCATTCGATACCCGCGGCGCGCGACCATCGACGCGCTACTCACGGCAATGATGACCGAACGCCGCGCAGATGCCGCCGATGCCGACACCATCCACTTCTGGGGATTCGCCCGCACCGAGAACTTCTCCGCGCAGGACGCGGCCCACACCTCGATCGTTCTCGATCCCCACGCTGAACGCTCCCCCGTCCTGGATTCGGCCGAATGGCTGATCCGGAGGTTCGCGGGCCGCATGTGGGGGTTCGGGCTGGCCTACCTGACGGTGGGCGAGATGTTCACCGGCGCCGAGGGCGTCCCCCCGGACGCGATACAGGCCGCGGCGGCGGGCCGCATGAGCGAACGCGCCACCGCCGACACCATGTGCGCGGCAACGATCTTCGACGCCCGAGCACGCGGCTACACCGCGCTGACGTACCTCCACCTGCCCGAACTCGGGGCGACGCCCACTTGGGTGAAGGACACCCGACGATCCGTCGACGCCTGGATCACCCTCTTCGACCAGCGTGCCGTCGCAGCGCATGTGTGGGCGGCGGCGATAACGCTGGATCCACACGCCAACCACACCGCCATAGCTCGACTACGGTCGCACTGATGCCTCCGGTCCGGATGGCCCGATGCCGCGGGAGAACCGTCAGACCCTCGCGGTGTCGTTGGACGGCGGCCTGACCACACCGACCAGCGATCTCGCGTTTCCGTCATACGTGTTGGATTGCAACCGATCGCTGGAATTGCCTTCGATGGTGGTGATCTTGCCGGTGTTGGGGTCCACGGACTTCACGATTCCCACATGGTCGGGAGTTCCGTCACCCTCCCAGTCGAAAATGATCATGTCCCCTGCCTTGGCACTCGCGATATTCCCAGCCAGCCCCATGTGCTTGGCGTCGTTCCAGATGGAGGGCACGTAGTTCGGGTTGGTCCAGTCGACGTTGTAACCGGCCTGCTCCCACGTCCAAGTGGTGAAAGCCGCGCACCACGCGTCGTTGATGTTGTAGGGAGCCTTGTACCACTTGTCGTCCGGGCCAAGGAACATCGGGACATTGTTGCCGCCCTTTTCGGTGACGCCGAGCGCCAGTTGTTCCTCCGCCTTCGTGAGGATGTCCGCCCGGGTTCCGGTACCGCGGGTCCAACTGGCGTTGCTCGCGGTCGGCGTCCACGGAGCCAGAGAGCCGGCATCGGGCGCATTGCCATAGGGGTTGCGCGGCAGATCCGGCATCATCTCGTAGATATTGCCCGCGTTCCTTCGCATGCCGCTGTCCGCGTCCTCGATCGTGCTGTGCACACGGTCCACGCCTTCCAGGATCAGCTGCAACAACCGGTTCTCTTCGGCGGGGGTCAAGTGCAGGTTGCCGTCGGGCAGCCGGGTCAGCTGATGTTCCCCGGGTTCGCGACTCAGCTCGGTTGCGAGCCCGGCCGCGATCCCTTTGACATCCTGGAACGCCTTGTTCGAGGTGTCGAAGCTCGCGATGGCGCGTTCGTTCACACCCTTGTTCTGCGATCGCAGTTGCGACGCCTTGTCCAGGATCGCACCGCGCTTGTCGTCGTATTTTCCGGTCAGCACCGACGATCCCGGCGCGAGTGTCTGGGCACCGTCTTTGGTGAGCTCACGGCCGTCCGCGCTCAGCAGTTTCTGTCCTCCCAGCCAAGCGATCATGTCCGGCTGTCCGCCGTCCCAACCGGACGCGAACAGCAGCACCGCATTCTGCATGTACGCGTTGGCGGCGTCCACGACCGCATTGAGACCGGCGCTGGCATATTTCGGATGCGGAAGGTCTTCGAGATCTAGATCCGCGCGGGTTGTCATGCCTGCCCTCCACCCGGCGCGGTCCACACGGCCGACATCCGCGGGACAACGAACAACATCCGTAACCTCTCTCGGCGAGAGTCCACTGGCGCATGCGGCACACATGCACTACCGCGAGTATCGGGCATTCCCGACATTGGCAACTCGCGCGCAGACTCAAAGGGTCAGGCGCACCATGTCCGCCGTGCGCGCCAGGCCGGGGAACGCCTGAGGGGTGGACCTCGGGTGCAGCGCGTGCACGGCGAGCCGGAACATGACCGCGCGCAACAACATCTGCGGCCACTCGGGCAGGTCGGCCCAGCGTTCGAGCAACCCGTCGTCCGCGCCGCCCCAGGCCAGCGCGTCCACCACGATCACGCCCGCCGCCCATGGCGCGGGCCGCCAGTACGGGGTGATGTCGGTGAGACCGGGGATCTGCCCGCCCGCGAACAAGACGGTGCCGAACAGGTCGCCGTGCACCAGCTGCGGCGGTGTCTGCACGGGTTTGCGGAGGGTGGCCAGCTGACCGATCAGTTCCAAGCTGCGCCGCCCGTCCGGAGAGGTCGACAGAGCCGCGCCGCCCGCGCGCAGACTGCGCAGCGGCACCGGCTCCCAGGCGGCGCGATCGGCGGCGACGAACACATCGACGTCCACCCACGGCACCACCGGCGGCTGCGCGAGAAAACGCGGCCGCTCCAGATTCGCCGTCGCCTGATGCAGGCGCAGCGAAACCGAGACCACCTCGTCGTGCCGCGGTTCGGGAGCGCCCTCCAAGTAGGTGTCGGCACGCCAGCCGGACACCACGTAGCGGCCGTCGGTCGCCCGCACCGGCCGGGCCAGCCGCAGACCGTCCACCTGCAACGCCTCCCGGGTCTTCGCCGACCACGCGGCGCGCGCGTGATCGGAGACCGGGCTGAGCACCACGTCACCGAAGCGCCAGCCACCTTCCCAGTCGCCGAGCGAAACCGGAGTCACTTCGCGCAGACCGAACGTGGCACGCACGTGCTCGGGAGGTTCTACAGAAGTCACGGCCGTACCGTACGCTGCGCGCATTTTGGCGCACCTGCGGCGCGCCGTGTTCGCGGCGGTGTTGGATTGGCCGCGACTGCGTCGCGGCGTGTTCACGGCCCCCTTGTGGCTCGCGTCCGAGCGGCCGCCGCTGGCGACTTCGTCGCGGACGCGGCGGCCGCTCGGACGCGAGCCGGGCCGCGAACGGGCAATGCACTGTCTCGCTTCGCTCGAAAGACGTGGTTGCGGTGCGCTGGGCACGTAGGTGCGGAACTTGCTACTCGGGTGCACGCCGTACCGCCGCCGCACCATCTGACAGCGCCTCCGGGTTGCGGATCACAGCCTCTCAGGACTCGCCTCCCAACGACCGCCCCGGCGGCTTCGTCGCGGACGCGGCGGCCGCTCGGACGCGAGCCGGGCCGCGAAGGGCGCATGCTCGGTCTCGCTTCGCTCGAAAGACGTGGTTGGGCGTGTGTGGACACGTCCGAAGCTCGGCAGTCCGCGTCAGCACCCCACGCTTGCCTGCGGACCACCGTCATCGATCACGCCACCCAGCACGATCGGGGGAGTCAGCTGCGTTCGATTACATCCATACCGGGCATAAGCACCGATCGAGGATCCGACGGACAAACCCTCGATCCGCCGGGCTCAGCCGTCTGCCGAAACCGCGACGTGCGACTTCACGGCGCTATCGCACCGCCGACGCCCGGCGCGGCGTCGGCGGCCTTCACGGGCTCAGTACACCGGCAGTGACTTGTCCACCTGGTTGGCCCAGGCGATCACGCCGCCTTGCAGGTGGGTGGCGTCGGAGAAACCGGCGCGTTTGAGCGCGGCCAGGGCCTCGGCCGAACGCACGCCGGTCTTGCAGTGCAGCACGATCGGGCGGTTCTGCGGCAGCTCGGCCAGCGCCTCGCCGGACAGGATGCGGTCCTTCGGAATCAACTTGGCGCCCGCGATGTGCACGATGTCCCACTCGACCGGCTCGCGCACATCGATCAACTCGATTTCCTTGCCCGAACTCAGCAGCTCCTCGAGCTCGCGCGCGGTGATGGTCGACCCGGCCGCGGCCGCCTGACCTTCGTCGGACACCACGCCGCAGAACGCCTCGTAGTCGATCAGCTCGGTGATCGGCTGACGCTCCGGATCGCGGCGCAGCTTGATGGTCCGGTAGTTCATGTCCAGTGCGTCGTACACCATCAGCCGGCCCAGCAGCGGCTCGCCGATGCCGGTGATCAGCTTGATCGCCTCGGTCACCATCACCGATCCGATCGACGCGCACAGCACGCCCAGCACGCCGCCCTCGGCGCAAGACGGGACCATGCCGGGCGGCGGGGCCTCCGGGTACAGGTCGCGGTAGTTGATGCCGCGCCCGTCCGGCGCGTCCTCCCAGAACACCGAGACCTGGCCC
>NZ_BAFS01000213.1 GCF_000308415.1 Nocardia asiatica NBRC 100129
GGCCGGTTGGGGGCAAGACCACCGCCGATCTCATCGCCCTGGCCGCACGCCTGGGCTGGATGCCGTCCTACCCCACGTTCGATCGCAACCCCCTCGACCTCACCGACGAAGCCGCCGCCGCGGGCACCCCGGTCGCCGAGCATGTCGTGGCCGAGCTGAAAGCCGGGCGACTGCGCTTCGCGTGCGAGGACCCGGATTCTCCGGACAACTTTCCCAGGGTGCTCAGTGTGTGGCGGGCCAACCTGCTCGGCTCCTCGGCCAAGGGCAACGAGTACTTCCTGAAACATCTGCTCGGCACCGATTCCTCGTTGCGCGCCGAGGAGGCGCCGCCGCATGCTCGGCCCGAGGATGTCGTGTGGCACGAGCAGGCGCCGGTCGGGAAGCTGGATCTGCTGCTGTCACTGGACTTCCGGATGACCAGCACGACGATGTTCTCCGATGTCGTGCTGCCTGCCGCGACGTGGTACGAGAAGCACGATCTCAGCACCACCGACATGCACCCGTTCATCCACTCCTTCAACCCGGCGATCGCCCCACCCTGGCAGACCCGCACCGACTGGGCCGCCTTCCAGACCATCGCCGAAGCGTTCAGCGCGCTGGCCGCGGACCATCTCGGCGTGCGCCAGGACGTGGTCGCCACACCGCTGCTGCACGACACTCCGGACGAACTGGCGACCCCGCATGGGCGGGTGCGGGATTGGAAGGCCGGTGAGTGCGAACCGGTCCCGGGTGCCACCATGCCCCGGCTGACCGTGGTGGAGCGCGACTACACCGCGATCGCGGCGAAACTGGCGGCGTTGGGTCCTCTGGCCGAGAAGTTGGGCGCCACCACGAAAGGCATCACCTATCGCCTCGACCGCGAAGTGGAGTATCTGCGCCACAAAAACGGCGCCGTACGCGGTGGTCCCGCAGACGGTCGCCCCTCGCTGGCCAAGGATCTGCATGCCTGCGAGGCGATTCTCGCGTTGTCCGGCACCACCAACGGGCATCTGGCCACCCAGGGGTTCCGCACCCTCGAGCAGCGCACGGGCACGGCACTGGCGGACTTGGCCGCCGAACACGAAGGCAAGCAGATCACCTTCGCCGACACCCAGGCCGCGCCGGTGCCGGTCATCACGTCCCCGGAGTGGTCCGGCAGCGAGACCGGCGGCCGCCGATACTCCCCGTTCACGATCAACGTCGAGCGCCTGAAACCCTGGCATACCCTCACCGGCCGCCAGCACTTCTTCCTCGACCACGACTGGATGATCGAACTCGGCGAGCAGTTGCCGGTCTTCCGGCCGCCGCTGAACATGACCGCCCTTTTCGATGAGCCGCATATCGGGGACCGCGGTGAACTCGGCATCACCGTGCGCTATCTGACGCCGCACAGCAAGTGGTCGATCCATTCGGAATACCAGGACAACCTCTTCATGCTCAGCTTGTCCCGCGGTGGTCCGACGATCTGGATGTCGGACCGGGACGCGGCGAAAATCGGTGTGGCCGACAACGATTGGATCGAGGCGGTCAACCGCAACGGCGTTCGTGGTGGCGCCCGCCTGTTCACCGCGGGAGATCCCCGGCCGGTCGAGGCGGTGCTGCGGCGGCTGGCCGCGATGCGCAGCTACATGCGCGATATCAACCTCGGCCGCGAACCCCGGGAAGCGATCGCGGCGAAGGCCGGGATGACCGGAGAACAGATCTATGACATGTACCGGCTGCTGGCGCTGGCGAAATACGACGAGCGCTACGTGATCCCACCCGCCCACGCCGAACAAGCCCACGGGCTCGAGGAGTTGGCCACCGAATGCAGCCTCGACTACGAGGGCGGTCCCGGCATGGGCGGTTCCGGCCCGTTCGGGGAGAGCTCCGGTGGCCCCTCCCCCGTCGCGGTGGAGAACTTCCGTATGCTGCGCGACCGGCAGACCACCGACACCATCGCCGCACCAGTCGACAAGGGCAACCGCGTGAACCTGCTCAACTGGGACGGAAAAGGCCATCCGCCCGGTCTTTTCGGGCCACCGACCACACCGGAGCGCACCCCTCGTGGCCAGGAACCGGAGTCGAAACCATGACGATCACCGATACCCACCGAGTCCTCGCCTGGCAGGCCCAGTCACTGCTGATGAGTTATCCCGACCAGCAGCTCACCGGTCGGCTGCCGCTGCTGCGCGAAGTCAGCGCCACCTTGCCGAGTGCGCTCGGCACTCCGATCCGAGCCTTCCTCGACCACGCCGAAACCACCGATCCGGTCGACCTGGCCGCCGACTACGTCGCCACTTTCGACCACCACAAAAGGTTCAGCCCGTATCTGACCTACTTCAGCCACGGCGACACACGCAAACGCGGCGTGGCGCTGCTGCGGTTCAAACACATTTACCGTGCCGCCGGACTGGTCATGCGCGACGACGAACTGCCCGACCATCTGGCGGTGGTCCTGGAATTCGCGGCGACCGCCGACGCCGAGGCAGGCGCGCGACTGCTCATCGAGCACCGCGCGGGAGTGGAACTGCTGCGCCTCGGTCTGCGGGAAGCCGGATCGGCGTGGGCGCCGGTGCTGGACTCGGTGTCGGCGACGCTCCCGGCGCTCGGACGGAACGAACGTGACGCGGTCGCGCAGTTGGCCGCGCAAGGCCCGCCGGAGGAAGAAGTGGGCCTCGCGCCCTTCGCCCCCTCCGACTACATGCCGCAGGGAGCAGCACGATGACCGACCAGCCCGCCGGCGCCCTCGATATCCTCCTGTGGGCCGCGATTCCCTACGCCTCGATCGCCTGCTTCGTCGTCGGCCACGTGTGGCGTTACCGCTACGACAAATTCGGCTGGACCACCCGCTCCAGCCAGCTCTATGAGAACCGGCTGCTCCGCTTGGGCAGCCCCCTGTTCCATTACGGCATCCTGCTGGTCATCCTCGGCCACGTCGGCGGACTGCTGATCCCGAAATCCTGGACCGAGGCCGTCGGGATCGGCCAGCACGCCTACCACCTCGTCGCGGTCGGCCTCGGCGCTATCGCCGGCGCCGCCACCCTCATCGGCGCGGCCATCCTGATCTACCGGCGCCGCACCGTCGGACCGGTCTTCTCCGCGACCACCCGTAACGACAAGATCATGTACGTGCTGCTGCTCGGCACCATCCTGCTCGGACTGGGCACCACGGTGCTGGGCAACCTCACCGACCACCCACACGACTACCGCGACACCGTTTCCCCATGGTTCCGTTCGATCTTCGCGCTGCGACCCGAACCGGAACTCATGGCCGTCGCTCCACTCGGCTTCCAACTGCACGCGCTCGCCGCGTGGGCGCTGTTCGCGTTCTGGCCCTTCAGTCGGCTCGTCCACGTCTTCTCGATGCCGCTGGGCTACCTCACCCGGCCCTACATCGTCTACCGCAGCCGTGATCCCCGCCTCGGTTCCCGGGCACCGCGACGCGGCTGGGAACAAGTCCGATAACTCTCCTGCCACCGCCGCGCCCGAGTTCGGGCTCCAGCAGGCGGCGGTGACATCCACCGATACTCGCCCTGCTCCCTCCTGTGCGGAGGGGCAGGGCGAGCCCGCGTCGTCGGTGATGGTCGAAAGTCCTCGCCGAACCGAGTCCTCGGATCGCCCGGGCGCGCGCGAGGTCCCCGCCACGGCGGCGTCGGAAGTCCGCTCATCAGGGGTCCTCATGCTCTGCCCAGCCACCCGGCGGCCGAGGGATCGTGGAGGGAACCACTCGACCACGAAGGGCAACGAAATCCATGGACCGCGCACTGCCGGACGACAGCATCGTCGAAACCGCGTTGGCTCTGGCCCTCCGCGCGCCCTCCAGACACAACGTTCAGCCGTGGCGCTGGCAGATCGACCGGGGCAGTGTGCACCTCTATCTGGATCGGACGCGAGCGCTGCCCGTGACCGAGGTCCATCAGCGGGATCTGCTGCTCAGCTGTGGGGCTGCGTTGCACCATCTGTCGGTGGCCTTCGCCGCACTGGGGTGGGCGACGATCGTACGCCGGATGCCTGATCCGGATGACCCGGACCATCTGGCCGCGGTGACGACAGTCGCACATCGCCCCACCGAGCAGGACCTCGCCATGAGCGCCGCGATCACGCAGCGGCGCAGCGATCGCAGAAACTATCGCAGCTGGACCATCCCGCCCGGCTACCTCGGGCTGCTCAGCGAGCGCGCCGCGGCCATGGGCGCGCTGCTTCGCCCGGTTCGCGAACTCGCCGATGACCGGCTGTCCGTCGCGACGCAGTCCGCAGTCCGCGCGGGCGATCCGGCAACCGGCATCCGGCGCTACAGCGGCATCGAGGACGCGACAGCATGCCACATCAGGGCGGCCTGGATCGGTGACGACATTCCCGAGGCCACGATGGCCACCGCGATCCTCGCCGACGCGGCAACGGAACCCGACCACTCCGATCTCCTTCTCCTGGCCACCATCACCGATGACCGGCTCGCGCGGCTTCGCGCGGGAGAGGCGATGAGCGCGGTCCTGCTGACCGCGACCAATGTCGGACTGGCCACCTGTCCGCTGTCCGGCCCGCTCGAGAACACCGAACTGCGCGCCCGGGTGCGACACGACGTCCTCGACGACACCGCCCACCCCCAGGTCATCCTGAGGGTCGGTCAGCCCCCCAGCAGCGCGGACCCGCCGCCGATGACGCCCCGCCGCTCACTCGCCGAAGTGCTCGCCTCGGTCGAGACCTGAGGTCATCCCCGCGCGCGGAATCCACCCGGATCCGCACCAACGGTGATTGCGCTGGACTCAGCGGATCGGTACTCGCGGCGGTGACGGGCCCGTCGTAGGCGGGGCAAGTGGCTGGTCCAGCCACAGCGACGCGGGAGCTGTGGCGCGGTCGAGGGCTTCCGATCAGTGCTCTCGAGAGGAGAACGAATCGGTGCGGATGGTCAGGATTTCGCCGACCGGGCGCCGTGGCGTCGGCGGGCTCGGCTCCGGCTCGGCCGGTGCGACACCGACCCGGATGATGACCTGCGGCACACCGGCGCGGGTGAGCACGCTGTCGATCGCCTTGCGGGCGGTGGGCAGCTCGGTGATGTGGGTCAGCGCGCAGGTCGCCAACCCTTCGGCGGTGCATTCCAGCAGTAGCGCCGAGAGCGCTTCACCGGTGTGCAGCCAGTCCGCGACAGTGTTGCCGGTGGAACTGAGCACCAGCAGCCGCGCCTGGTCCTCGAGCTCGCCGCGCCGCTGCGAGTGCGGGGCGGAAGGGAAGCTGCGGGCGATCGGTACCCGGGCCGCCTCGGCGTCCGATACCAGCGCGGTGCGGGGCACTCCTTCTGTGGTGAAGGAATGTCCTGTCCACCAATGCAATTCGGTTTGATAGTCCATGTCGTAGTGGCGAGCGGCGGCGGCCCGCTCGGAGGCAGCGGCGAGTAGGGGGCGGGCGCTGTCGTCGAGGACGTCGACCTCGACATCGTGCGGACTGGTCAACATCCGTACGGTGTGCACGAGCTCGCCGAACCGGTGTGGCGGGTTCATCGGGAGCCGATCGGTGCGGCGGCGTTCGATGGCCGCCGCACGGGTCAGCACACCTGGAGGGGGGTCGGGCCACGCCCGGAACCTGACGCCGGCCAGCAGCCCGGGGCGTCCGGCCGAGCCGGGGAGCCGCTGGGTGTCGGTGTGCCAGCCGCGGGCGGCCAGCACGGTGCGCAGGTGATGCAGCACCGCTCCGCAGCTGATGACCAGTTGCCTGCCTTGCGGGTCAGCGGAGACCAGCAGCCGGTCGTCGTCGCGGTACAGGCGAAGCTCGGCGCCGTCGAACTCCCAGCGCCATGGCTGGCTGTTGTGCACCGAAGGGGCGCGGCAGGCCGATTCGATCGCCGCCACCACAGTGGACTGATCCGGCGCGGTCGGCGCGGAATTCGCGTTGCTGTCGGTCATGATTCCAGTGTCATGCCGCCGATCACCTGCCGAGGATGGGCATTGTGTCGCATCTCGAGGGCCGATCGTCACCTGTGCACTGGCCCCGCGGGTTTATGCTCAGGGTCTGTCGCCGCCCGGACGCGCCGTGCTCATACCTGCCGTCCTTCTTCCCGACCGTCATCGAGCAGCCGCTGACGCGCCAACCGCTCGCTCAACTCCGGCAAGCCGCCCACCGGGCTTCCGGCCAGGTCGCGCACACATCGCCGCACCACCCTACCGACCCATGGCCGGGAGACCTGGTGGCCGAACTCGAGGCAGAGCCGGTCGACGGTCACCTCGATCCACCGGTGATCGGCGGCGTCTCGGTGGGCTGGGATGGTGGCTACGTCGGTCACCGGCTCAGCATGCGCGACCGTCGCGACGCGGTACCAGGGTCCAAGGACCCCGCTTCTCGGTTTCTCCCGGGAGCGGGGTCGAGTTTCGGCCCTCCAAGCCGTCGCCCGATGGTCGACCGGGCGTCAGCCGCCTGCGGCGCGCCGCCCCGGCCGGGGCCGATCTGCATCAGCCACGGCCAGATCTGTTCGCGCGCGGCGGCAATGGTGATCGCGCGGGTCGCCACGATATCGGGTGCGGGCAGCAATTCGTCACCGGGCATGCCACGATGGACCTCCGCGGCGTCGGCGCGGCCAGGCAGCCCCTTTCGCCCGTCGAACTTGTTGCCATTACTCCCCCCGCCGAGGGCCGATCGACTCTCCTGTGCGATTCGGCCTACGCCGGACACTGGAGCGGCTCGGACTACGACAATCACCCGGACCGTCCCAGGAGGAAGCACAATGAAGATCGATGAGGTTCTCGCGTCGGCGAAGGATGCCATGACGGTGCACCGTGTGTACGCCGAACCGGTCGAACGAGATGGTGCCGTGCTGATCGCGGCCGCCGCCGTTTCGGGCGGCGGAGGCGGCGGTGGGGGCACCGACGAGGGCGGACAGGAAGGATCGGGCGTCGGCTTCGGCGTCGGCGCCAAGCCGGTGGGCGTCTACGTGCTGCGGGACGGCCGTGTGAGCTGGCGACCGGCGATCGACGTCAATCGCCTGATCACCGTCGTCGGCGTCGTCGCCGTAACCGCGCTGCTCGTCGGTGCGCGAATCGCCGTGCGGACCGCGGGATGAGCACTCCGCCGCCGTCCCTCGGTCGCCTCCGATCCGGCCCGATGACTCCCTAGGTGTTGTCGACAACTCGGTTTCCGAATCGCTCACCGCACCGCTGGTTGCACCTTCCGAAAGACCCTCGCGCTCAGCGCACTCGGGTCTGCGGTGGGTCGCCTGCTCGCCGAAAGCGGCCATCTTAGGCTGCAAGTGGTTGTCGACCTGAGATGGAAGGTGCAGGCCGGGTCACACACCCGAGTAGGGCGTTGGCATCGATGCGCCCGTGAACATATTCGCCGATTGCCGGGCTACCGTAGACAGGTGGCGGCGCCCCCCGCGCTCGCAGCCCGGGATCACCGCCACCCGATACCCCGACACGGCCTATACCGCTTTCGGCCCGCCCATCGCATTCGGCTATGGCACCGAGAACACGCCGAATCCCGGGGACACGGTGACCGGCGCCAGCGGTCCACCTGCGGTCACGACCGCGACAACCTGGCCTGGCCCCGTCACCGCCGGCACGGGTGCGGGCGCGCAATCACACGGCTGCCGTGCGGTATACCGATCCGGGACCTCCACACTGCCGGAAGCACCCGTCGCCAGGTTGAACCACTGCACTCGCGTACGCGACGCGAGACTGTCGCTTCCGCCGAATTCCACCGGCTGGGCCACCGAGAACACCGTTGTGCCCGGCGCGTCGCCGACCGTCGCGGTCACCGCGACGCTCACGGTGCTCGGCACGCCCCAGGATTGGGTCAGTACCCGGGCGGGAACCTGGAAAACCGTGGTGGTCCCGGCCGAGGCAGTGGCCTGCTGGCCCAGCGTCGCGGTCAGAACGACACCGCCCACGACGACTACTCGCACACCGCCGCGGCTCGCACGGCGCAACATATTCTGCATTCGCGAAAATCCTTCCGTATTCGATCAGAACAACCAAGGACAGCTCGGGAGCACGGCGTCGTGCGGCCGCTCAGCCGACACGAGCCAGGAATGTGGCGGCATCGGCCGCGATGCGTTCGGGAAACTCGCCGTTCACCGCGTGGGACGCGTCCTCGTAGACCAGCACGGTGCCGTCGCGAAGCATCCGCCTGGCGCGCTCGGCGGCCCGCGCGCTGTCGTGCATGACCGACCGTCCCGCCATGATCACCAGGAAAGGCACTGCGGTACTTCGCAATTCGGTTTCGCCGAAGAGGGCGGGGGCAGGTGAGGCCGAAGCGTAGTGCCGCATTCCGGCCTCGATCATGTCGGCTACCGGCACTTGTTCGACCGGTGCGCCGCCAGCGGTCCAACTGTTGAAGTCGTCGCGCCAGCGCTTCGGGAACCAGCGCACCGAGGCGGGGATCGAGCGGAGCACCGCCCGCATCGACATCGAGGTGAAGGTCATTACCGGATCGAGCGCGATCACTCCGGCGATCTTCCTCGGTTCCCGGATGGCGAGGTTGGTCGCTGTCCAGCCGCCGATCGACGCTCCGACCACGACCACACGCGGCTCGGGCAGCCGATCGATCGTCTGGTGCAGCCATCGGGCTTGGTCGGCGTGGCAGGCGATCGGCTTGCTCTGCACGCTCGCTCCTGGCTCACCCAGCAGATCCACCAGGTACACCGTCCGCAATCGCAGCAGCGAAGGCAGATTGTCCGCCCACATCGGCGCCGCGGCGGAGCGGCCCGGCAGCAGAAGCAGTGGCGCGGCGTGCGGGTTCGCTCCGTCGAAACGGTATACCCGGACCACGCCGTAGTCGGTGCGCACGTCCGAAGTCGCGCTGGGCGGCGGAAGTTCGGCGAGCGCGCGCTGATACGCGGCGAAGTACTCGTCGTATCCGCGACCGGAGGTGAAGTGACCGACCGGGGAGGTGTTCCGCAGCGCGAGCCAGACGGTGCCCGCGGCTACCAGGAGCGCGACGAGCACAACCGCCGCAACGCGACGCCGTCTGCCCCGTTGTCCCGCCGTGGCGGTTCCGGCGGCCGCCGGACCGGCTGTGGGCATCGAGGTGCGAAGGCCGCGGCGCGATCGGCCACTGGATGCTGTTTCGCTCATGCTCTCCCCTCCCTATGGAACATGTTGTATCGAAAATGATACATCACTGTCCCATTTCGGGGTGCCGTAATTTTTTGTGCGCGAGTGTTACCGTCCGGACATGGCAAGGCAGGATCGTGCGCTCGACATCAAGGCAAGCTCGAGCGGTGTCCGCGCCAGGACCCGGGCCGCGATCCTGGAGGCGGCGCTGACGGTATGGGCCCGCGAGTTCTCCGCGCCGCTGGCCGATATCGCCGAGCGCGCCGAGGTCAGCCGCAGCACCCTCCACCGCTACTTCCCGGAACGCCGAGACCTGCTCGACGCGGTCCTCGTCGAGTCGCTCGAAGTCCTCGACGCCGTCGTCGCCAAGGCGGCGAGCAGCGCGCCGAGAGCTTTCGACCAGCTGCTCCTGATGCTGCGCTCCTTCGTCGAGGTCGGCGACCGCCTGATCTTCCTGTACGCCGACCCGGATCGGTTCACCGGGAATCCGCACTGGCGACCGGTCGGCGACCGATCCTTACGCACACTCATCGCCGCGGCCCAAGCCGAAGGCGACCTGGACCCGGCGCTACCCGCCGCGTGGATCGAGGGAGTGTTCAACGCGCACATCTACGTGGCCGCCGAAGCCGCGCAAGCCGGCGGCGAGTCGACGCACGTCATCGCCGATCGCGCGGTCCGCACTCTGCTCGGCGGTGTCGGCGTACCGTGAGCCCGAGCCGCCCGGCTGATTCCGGGCCGCTCCGGTCCCGGCGGGTCTGCGGCGACGAGGGCACTCGACCAGTCGCGCGGCGGTGCGGGTCGAACTCAGCCTTCGCGAATCCTTCGAACGCGGCTGGTCGTTCCCATACGGAGCTACCGGTGACGCGGAACGGCCGTAGCGGTCTCAGGGCTGCGTGGAGCGCGCCGTCGCGGCCTCGGCGAGACGTTCACCCCAGGTTCGAGCCCGGCCCACCTCGCCTTCCAGCAGGGGCCCGGGAGTTCCGTGGACGAGAAAGTCCGTGGGGTCATCGATCAGCTGGTAACCCAACGCGCGCAGTCGTTTGCCGATTCCGCGCGCCGCGGAGCCGGGCAGCCACGGCGGAGTGCCCACCTTGGTCCCGAATGCCGCGGCCCGGGCCCTGCCGGGAACTGCCGAAGCGGCCTCGAGCCACTCACGGATGCCGCGCTCGGTCTCGACCGGTTCATCGGCCTGTCGGGCCGCGTCGAGGCGGGTGCGCGGACGACTGAGCCCGAACGCGTGGGTGGGCCCGCCGACGACCAGGACATCGACCGGGGAGCCGGGCAGTTCGGCCGCGGCCGCCACGTTCAGCACCTCGAGCTCGGCCCGGTCGCCGAACCCCTGGGCAATGGCCGCCGCCACCCGCGCGGTGTTGCCGAACATCGATTCGTAGACGATCCGCACACGCATTCACGCACTCCTTGTCGGTCACCGGGCCGGTGCCTCCAGAGTGCGCCGGGTCCACGGCGCGCGCAAAGTCCCAGGCGCGTGAGGTCGGTGAGGGAACCCGGCCGCGACCGCTCGGGTCCGGTCGAAGGACCGTCGGGACGGGGGCTTTGGGACCTGTACACCCGACCGCGCGTGGGCGGATGATCGAAGACATGACGCACAGCACCGATGCTGGGGATCGAACGGCCCGCCAGGACCATCACCCCTCGCCTGGAGACACGGCGGCGGGCGACCTCGTGCCGGGTGTGTCGAGGGACTGGCAGTGGCGCAGGTGGTTCGGCTTGGTGACCGTCGGCGAACTACTCGGCTTCTCGGTGCCCGCCGTGGTGGGCGCGCTCGTCGCCGATCGCGCCGGAGTACCCGCGGCGGGCGCGCTGCTCGTGGCGGGCGCGGTGGAGGGCGCGACGCTGGGGTGGTTCCAGGCGTGCGCGATGCGACCGGTGCTGCCGGGACTGCCGAGCCGTCACTGGATCGCCGCGACGGCCCTCGGCGCGGTCGTCGCATGGTCGGTGGGCGCGTTGTTCGTCGTCACCGAAGGGCTGTCGGGATGGCCACGACCGGCGCAGGTGGCCACGTTCGTGGCAGGGGGTTCGGTGATTCTGCTGTCCATCGGCGTCGCGCAGTGGGTTGTCCTGCGCGCGCACGTGCGGGGCGCGGCGCGCTGGATCGCGGCGACCGCCGCCGCCTGGCTGGCCGGGTTGACCGTCTTCACCGCGTTCACCAGTCCACTCTGGCAGCCGGGGCAGTCGGCCACGCTGATTGCGCTGATCGGCTTGGTCGGCGGATTGCTCATGGCGGCCGCGATGGCCGCGGTTTCCGGTCTCTTCCTGGTCCGGCTACTGGAGAAGGGCCTGCGATGAGCGAACTCGGCCGCCTCGACGCGGGGTTCCTGGAACTCGAGGACACCGACCAGCACGTGAGCGCCGGCATCGGCGCGGTGGCGATCCTCGCGGGCGAACCGGGCGATCGCGCGGAATTGGTGCGCCGGCTCGCGGACCGCATCGAGTCGAAGACCCGGATGCGGCAGAAGGTGCGGCGCGGCCCCTGGGATGTCACCGCGCCGACCTGGGTGATCGATGACGATTTCGATTTGGGGCACCACCTCGTGTGGGCGGCGCTGCCCCGACCGCGGGACGAAGCGGCCTTGTGGGAGCTGGTGGGCGCGACGCTGGAACGTCGGCTGGACCGCGATCACCCGCTGTGGCACCTCACCATCGTCGAGCAGCTCCAGGGCGACCGATGGGCGGTGATCCTGTCCGCCCACCACAGCATGGTCGACGGCGTCTCCGGGATCTCCCTGCTGCGCCGCCTCTGCGACCCAACCACCGAGGACGCCGACGCCACGCCCGGCGAGCGGGGCGCCGGCGACGTGCTCTCCAGCGAAGGCGAAGGCGAAGGCGCGGCGGCGGACTGGCAGCGTCTGCTGCGCGGCGGACTGGAGTTGCCGTTGCGGGCCCCCGCGCTGCTGGTGCGGGCTCCCCGCGCGCTGGTCCGCACGGCGCGCGGCATGGCGCCGTTGATCTGGAACGTGCTCGACCCGCGCCGAGGCTCCTCGCTGAACGGCCCGATCGGCCGGCAACGCCGCTACGCGGTCGCCCGCGTCCGGCTCGACGAGATCAACCGTGTACGCGAGGTGTTCGGCGGCACCATCAACGATGTCGCGCTCGCGGCGGTCACCACGGCGTTACGCGCCGTCCTCCTGACGCGCGGCGAGCAACCCGGGCCGGACACGGTGCGGGTGCTCACTCCTGTCTCCACGCGGTCGGCGCGGGCCTCCGGACGGTTGGACAACCGCGTCTCGCTGATGTTGCCGGTCCTGCCGGTCGATCTCGATGATCCGGTGGACCAGTTGAACGTGGTGCGCGAGCAGATGGGCAAGCTCAAGCACGGTGGAGAGTCCGGCGCGGGCCAGACGCTCGTCACCCTCGCCGGGCTCGTGCCGTTCGCGCCGGTGGCGTGGGCAGTGCGAACGGCACTGCGCTACCCGCAGCACGGTATCGCCGCACTGGTCACCAATGTGCCGGGACCGACACGGACGCAACGCATGTTCGGCGCCGATGTGCTCGAGGTGTTCCCGTTCGCCCCGATCGCGATGCGCCTGCGCATCGGCATCGCCATGCTCAGCTATCACGGCACACTGAGTTTCGGCATCACCGGCGATTACGACGGCGCGCCCGACATCGCCCTCCTCGCCCAGACGATCCCGACCGCTGTGCGGCGGATGCTCGAGCGCGCCGAGGGGTAACCGCCGGTCCTCCTGATCCCCCGACAACTGTCGCGCCTGCGCTCATTCCCGGCGATGGGCGAGGTATCTGCGTGCGGTGGTGACGATTCCGGCGGCACAGACGAGCATCACCGCGATGGCGCTGATCCCGATGCCGATCTCGAGAGCCCTGCCCAGATCACCGTCGTTGCCTTCCTCCAGGCCGGAGACGAACTCCGTCGTGAAGTAGGGCCGATGGACCAGGACCGCGGCGGCCGTGGCGACGGCGAGCAGATCGGCGGCGATCGACAGCGCGGCGACCGGCACCGTCCAGGCACGCGCGAGAAGTTGTGCGATGGCGACGATCACCCACAGCACAGCGACGACGACCACCATGGGCAACAGCCGCTCGGCCACGCCGGGATCCAGACCGGCGGTGGTCTCGGCGAGGAAGGACGGCGCCAGCGCCGGGAAGAAGCACAGCGATCCGACCAGCACGGCCACCGCGAACACCAGATCGGCGATCGCGTCGCCGAGCGGGATCTCGTGCGCCCGGGGGATCGGCGGAAGGTCCTCGGGACGCCATTCGTGCAGCACCGCGCCCGGCGCGGTGCGCTCGATGACAGCGAAGACCACCGTCACCCAGACCGCGGCGTAGACCGCGCCGGTGAAGGCCGAGGTGAGACCCTCCTCGATGACTCCGCCGATCGTGGGCGGCGCGTCGTCGTCGAGGGCGGCCAGCAGGCTCACACCACCTACCACGATCGCCACCACGCGAACCGCGGGCCACAGCACCCGCAGATAGGTGTCGTACAGCCGCGGTCCGATGAGCTGACGCGGCGCTCCCCGGAAGCGACGCGCCTGATCCTCGGGCGGGCCGAACTCGGTGAGAACCTCGCGGATGGAACGCCCGGCCGACTCGTCCGCGACCCTGGCTCGCAAACGCGCTTCCGCCGCGCCGCGACGGGATCGGGGCAGGTGCACGAGCACACTGTGCACGTAGCGGTTGATCAGCTCATCGTCGGACAATGTCTCGGCCATCATCACTCCCATCCTGTCGAGCGGTTCGCTCGTTCCCGCGCTTGCCCGTGCCCGTGTCACCGAGAGGGCGATGGCCGTGCGCGCCGCCAGGCTATCGCGAATCAACGACCGTCACCGGGCCGCTCGCGTGCCGCACCAGGTCGTCGCCGACCGAGCCGACAGTCCATCGCCTCGGCCGTCACCACACCGGACATCCAGTGCCACTCCTTGATCGGAATTACACCGTTGTATTGCAGTCCCTCGCGTCGGCACTCGCTCGTGGCCGCCGGATTCACTGATCGTGTCGATGTCTCCAGTTCATGCGCGCGTGGGCATGCGGCGCACCGTGGCGTCCTCCGGTATCGGCGGGGCGACGCCGAGCGTACGGGTGTCACGGGTCGACCAAGCCGAAGCGCACTCGCTCCCTTCACTTCCCAGTCGCCGTTGTGCCGGGACGCGCGCTGTGCGGCGTCCGGCACCGGCGGTGGCCTTGGTCACCGCGTGAGGGTGAATCCGTCGTAGTCGTCAGCGGCGACCTGATCGCACTTTTCGCGATATGCTCCGACGCCGCCGATATACGCGTACATCACTCTCGGCTTGCCCGGGACATTCGAACCTACGTACCAGGAGTCCGCTTTCGGATAGAGCGTCATATCGCCGACTTCGTCGACGTGCCGAGTCCATTCCTGCTCCGCGTCGATCGCGGCCTCCATGGTCGTGACGCCCTTGGACCGCATCCTGTCGATCGCGTCCGCCACCCAGTCGACGTGCTGCTCGATGGACACCAGCATGTTCGACAGGACCGCTGGGCTGCCGGGGCCCGTGATCGTGAAGAGGTTCGGAAAGCCCGCTACGGCGAGACCGAGGTAGGTGACGGGCCGGCCGGCCCACTTCTCTCGCAGCGACACACCACCCCGGCCGCGGATATCGATCGCGTCCAGCGCACCGGTCATCGCGTCGTATCCGGTGGCGTAGATGATGTCGTCGAACTCGAAACTCTCCTGTGTCGTCGCCAGTCCGGACTCGGTGACCTCGGTGAGCGGTGTCGCGCGCAGATCCACGAGCCGGACATTGGGACGATTGAAGGTCTCGTAATAGTCGGTCCCCAGACACGGGCGCTTGACGCCGAAGGGGTAACCGGTCGGCTGAAGTATCCGGGCGACAGCCGGGTCCGTGACGATCTCCGCGATCCGGTCGCGGACGAACTGGGCCGCGGTCTCATTGGCGGCTTCGTCGGCGAGAATGTCGGTGAAGCCGACCAACATGCTGACCAGTTCGCTGTCCTTGTCCTCCCACACCCTGCGATAGAAAGCATTCCGCTCTTCTTCGCTCACCTCGAGCGCCCCCTTGGTGGCTTCGGGTTGCGCGATGCCGAACGACGATTCCCGGTTGGCCTTGCGCACATCGCGGTAGCGAGACTTGATCGCGCGCTGGAATTCGGGATCGATCGTGTGATTGTGCGCGGGGAGAACATAGTTCGCGGTCCGCTGGAACACGATGAGCGACTCGGCAACTTCGGCGACGAGCGGAACAACCTGCACCCCAGAGGCGCCGGTGCCGATCACCGCGACCCGTCGACCGGTGAAGTCCACATCCCGCTCGGGCCAGCTGCCGGTGTGGAAGCTGCGGCCCCGGAAAGTCTCGATGCCTGGAGATTCGACCATCTTCGCCACCGACAGACAGCCGGTCGCCATGATCGCGAACCGCGCCGTCACGACCTCGCCCCGGTCGGTCGTTATCCGCCACCGCGCGGCCGACTCGTCGTAGACCGCAGCGGTGACCCGGGTCCGCAACCGCACGTCCTTACGCAGATCGAAACGATCCGCGACGTGATTGATGTAGCGGAGCAACTCCGGCTGCGGAGGATACTTCTCCGTCCACTCCCACTCCTGTTCGAGCTCCGGGTCGAAGGAGTAGTTGTAGTACATACTCTTCACGTCGACGCGTGCACCCGGATAGCGGTTCCAGTACCACGTGCCGCCGAGCCCGCCACCCGCTTCGTACACCCGCGCCGAGAACCCGAGTTCGCGCAACTTGTACAGCATGTGAAGGCCGGCGAATCCGGCTCCGACGACGACCGCGTCGATCTCGCGAGCTTCCTGCCGGTTCGAGGATATGGACTGTTCCGAAGTCATTGTCATCGTGGGACCTGCCTTTCGATGAGTCGCCGTGAGACGCCCGGACAGCGGATCGACTGCATGCCGAGCCGGTAGAAACTCAGTCGGGGAAGAGCTGGGCGTGATGTCGGCGACCGGACGTTGTAGCCGATGTCACCGCCGAGCATCTGCCCCCTCTCTCATGTTGCTGCAACTCGGTTGATGTCACCGAGCTCGATCAGTGCGCGGATGATCTCGCCGAGCCTCGGTTTCTTCCCAACCGGCACGAGCTGCAGATTAGCGGAAACCCCTCGCGCGCAGTCGGTTTCGCGCAACGTCATGGATCTGCCTGCCGCAGATCTGTCGACACGAGCGAGTCGGTTGCAAGTCGTCGCGGGGCAGGGCCTGCCGACGCCGTCACCACGACTGCCTTCGCGCGACAGGCGGATCCGCCAACCGCACCTGAAGCCGCATCCACCTTGGACCGAATCCAACTTTTCTGGTCGGACTCTCGCAGCCCAATACGTCCTGGCACCGAAGCGGCTGTAGCCTCGCCCCTCAGGCGAAACGCATCGGGGGGCACGCCGGAAATCGAACCGGTAGCGTCGCCAATGCGCGATGGAACTGCCCGGGCCTCCAATCCAGTTGCTGCGCAGAAGTTTGCGGACGGATATCCGGCAGGGCATCGAGCAGCAGGTCGATGCCCTGCGAGGCGATCGTCAGGGCAAGGGACTGAGCCGGACAAGCGTGCGGACCGGCCCCCCACGCCAGGTGCGACCGGTTGCCTCTGCGGTCACCGCCCACGACGGGATCGTTATTGCACGCTGCCAAGCTGATGACCACCGGTTGATCAGCCGGCAGCCACACATCGCCGACGAGTTGCGGCTGTATGGGGTAACTCACGCACCAGTTCGCCAACGGCGGGTCCTCGAACAGCACGGCATCGATAGCGTCGCGGGTAGCCATGGCGCCGCTGAGAACCTCGCCGCCGTAGTGCTCGTCGGTCATCAACAGCAGCAACGCGTTGAGAATGAGGTTGCAGGTCGGCTCCGTGCCCATCGAGAACAGCAGCGCCGCCTGATTGACCATCTCCATGAGATCGAGCCGGTCCGGATGCCTCAGCAGCTCCGAGGTCAGATCGTCGCCTGGCTCGGCCTGCTTCTGCTGGACGACTCCGATCAGAGCTTGGACGAAACGCTGCTGCCCTTCCTCGGCGCCTACCCCCTCCAGCATCGCGGCCATCCCCTGGTAAGCCGCGGCCGCGGCGTTCTCGGGGAAGCCCATCAGTTCACTCAGGACCCGGAAGGTCAGCGGAAACGCGTAGTCCATACGCAGGTCGGCGGTGCCACGGTCGCAGAAGCTGTTGATCAGCGCTTCGGCGGCCCGCGCGACCGCGTCGTGCACCTGGTGCAGGTCGACGGTTTCCAACGCCGCGATGATGGTGCGCCGGTACCGCTCGTGTTCCGCACCTGCGGTTCGCAGCGCATTCTTGCGATAGCCCAGCATCGGCAGCAGCGGACAACCCGGCGAGGCGTTCTTCTCCCACCGGCGGGAATCGGCGGGAAAGTGCGCCTCGTCGTTGAGGATTTGCACGGCCACCTGGTAGCCGATCACGAGCGTCGCCGGCACACCCGCAGAAAGCTCGATCGGTACCAACGGTCCGTGACGTCGCATATCCCCGTAGACGCGGTGCGGATCGGCCGCGAACGAGGGGTCATCCAGCCGAACATGCGACTCGGCGGATACCGGGGACCCGAACGCGATCGGGGATTCGCCACGCAGACCCGGCTCTGTACTGCTCAACGCGCGACCCTCGCGCGCGGTGCCGCGTCGTGTCCTTTTCCGCCTGCTGCGGGACGGCTCGGCGTCAGTTGTGTGCGCACGCGAGGAAACCCTACCGAAAGCGTTGCAGTCCAGCATCTTCAACGAACACAGCGCGGTAGCCTTCTTCTTGTACAGAGCTGTCGACAGGTTGACGGAGGACCTCCGGAACTGCCTCCGTCAGCGCTGAGCCCCCTGACCCACGCGTCCAAAGGGTCGGTATTGCAGCTGCGGTGGAGTTCGCGGAGGTTGTTCGCTTCGACCCAGTCGCGGTGGCTGAGCACCATGGCGCGCAGCCGCGCCGCATCGAGACTCCCGTCGTCCGCGCTGAGCGCCGCGGCGCGGGTCTGCCGCTGTTCGCTCACGTCGACGGAATCGCCCGGGCGACGTTCGACCGCATCATCCGCCGACGAGTCACAGACGGTTCGGCACGCGCGACCGAACGGCGCGCGGCCTGTTCGGAACACTGGCGCTTCCCGGCGGATCGGACTACCTTGCGGCCGTGGAACCGACTGTGCGAAGCGTGGAGCTGTTCGAAACGGCGGCGGCTCATGCCACCCGTGACGTGCCGATCGCCCATCCCGGGGAAACGGCCGACGATGTCCTGGCCCGTATGCGCGGCGGCCGATTCGCCAGCGCGGCGGTGATAGCGGTGTGTGACGGCACTCGGCTGGCCGGTCTGATCACGATCGAGAATCTGCTCGCGGCACCCGCCGGGACGGCCGTCGGTGCCGTGATGGACCCCGATCCGCCGACGATCGCCGGGCACAAGGACCAGGAGGCGGCGGTGTGGGAGGCGTTGCGGCATGAGGAACCGGGGCTCGCGGTCGTCGACGCCGATGGCCGATGGCTCGGGCTCATTCCACCGCAGCGGCTGTTGACGGTGCTGCTGCAGGAACACGACGAGGATGTCGCCCGGCTCTCCGGATATCTGAAATCCGCGACCGGCGCCCGGACAGCGACCGTCGAACCGATCGCCCGCCGACTGTGGCACCGCTTACCGTGGCTGCTGGTGGGACTCGTCGGCGCGATGCTTGCCGCGGGTGTGATGGATATCTTCCACGCCGAACTGGAGCGCGAGCTCCTTGTCGCATTCTTCATCCCCGGCGTGGTCTACCTGGCCGACGCGGTCGGCACCCAGACCGAGGCGCTGGTGATCCGCGGCCTTGCGGTCGGTGTCGGCATCCGTCGCATCGTCCACCGTGAATCCGTCACCGGCCTGCTCATCGGGCTGCTGATCGCCGTCGTCTCCTACCCGCTCACGTTGACGTTCTGGGGCGCACCGGACGTGTCGCTGGCGGTCGCGATCTCCCTACTGGCCGCATGCTCGGTCGCCGCGGTCGTGGCGATGGGTCTGCCGTGGACGATGTCGAAACTGAAGATCGATCCGGCCTTCGGCTCCGGACCATTGGCAACCGTGGTCCAAGACCTCCTTTCGATCCTCATATACCTGGGAGTGACCGCACTCGTCGTGACCTGATGGCGGACGTCACCCGGAGGCGCTTGCAGGAGGAGGATGCTCTTCGTCGCGGTGGCGCGCTACCGCGGGCGCGAACAGCAGTGTGCCGACAGCGCCCGCCGTAGCAGCGGTGCCGGCGATGAGCAGGCCGACGGGGCCTACCGGTCGGCATCCGAACAACTGACTCGGTCCTGGCGTCTCGACGATGCCGAGCAGCGCTGCCGCTGATACGACGGCCGCGCCGACGACGACCGGGTCGGTCGGCCGCAGCACCGCGGTCTCGCCCAACTGGGCGCCGACGATGCTCAGCAGGGTGACCGTGCGAGCTCGCTCGGCGGTACCGGTGAGGCGGGCAGCCAGGTAGCCGCCCGCGCCTGCCAGACCGGTCGCGACACCGTTCACGGTGATCCGTTCGGTGAGCAGTGGGCCGATCGAGCGGTCCGGGCCCTCCGCGAGCAGATGCTCCGGATCGAGGTGGGGCACCGGGCGCATGGCGATGGCCAGCGCCGGGATCGTGTCGGTGAACAAGTTGCACAGCAGCAGCTGGCGGGCGGTGAGCGGGGTCCTGCCGGTCAGCAGACTCACGCCGCCGATCACCGCGATCTCGCCGTAGTTGTGACCGAGCAGGTTGGCGACCGCGTCGCGGACCGCCACCCACAGGGCACGGCCCTCGATGAGCGCGTCGACGATGCTGCCGATGTGGTCCTCGACGAGCACCACGTCGGCGGCGTGGCGGGCCGCTTCGGTACTGCGGCCGCTGCCGAGGGCGATACCGACGTCGGCGAGCCGGATCGCGGCCGCGTCGTTCACACCATCACCGGTCATGGCGACACAGTGCCCAGCCCTGCGGTAGGCAGCCACCAGCCGGACTTTGTGGGCCGGCGTGACCCGGGCACAGACGGACACCCCGGGCAGCAGTGCGTCGAGCGCGTCGTCATCGAGGCGGTCGAGCTCTGGGCCGGTGACGACATCGGTGCTGCCGTCGGACGCGGACGGCAGCCCGACCTCGGTGGCCAGCCAGCGGGCCGTCGCAGGATGGTCGCCGCTGATCAGCACAGGCCGCACACCCGCGCGGGTGATTCGATCCAGGGCGTCCGCGGCGTGGCCGCGTGGCGGGTCGGAGAGGACCAAGAACCCGGCCAGGGTGAGTCCCATGACGTCGTCTTCGGTCAGCTCGGCCACCGATGGCGCGCCGAGCCGGCGGGTGGCGACGGCGAGCACTCGGCCGCCGTCTCCCGCCAGTTCCTCGACCAGTTCGTAGAGCTGGCTGCGGCGATCACTGTCCACCTCGACGTGGCCCGCGGTGGGGTGTTCGTGGTGGGCGCAGCGGCTCAGGATCGTCTCGGGAGCCCCGACGACGCTCAGTCGTACACCGTCCTCGTCCGGGACGACGACCGCGTGGTAAGCCCGGCCCGACTCGTAGGTCAGCTCGGCCAGTGCGGCCGCGGGCTCTGTGAGCCCCGCGGCCGTCGCGGCGGTGACGATGGCGTCGTCGGTGCTGCCCGGGCGACGTCGTCGCGGCAGGGTGGTCGCTGCCACAGCATGGGCGGTGGCGAGGATCCGCCGGTGCCTGCCGGGGAGCTGATCGGCAGCGGCACCTAGCTGTCCGTCGTGCACGGCGGTGACGCGCAGGATTCCATGGGTGAGGGTGCCGGTCTTGTCCACGCACAGCACATCGACCCGGCCGAGCGCCTCCACCGCTCGCTTGTGGCGGACCAGCACACCCCGTTCGGCAAGGCGTCTTGCCCCGGCCAGCTGGGCGGCGGTGGCGAGGATCGGCAGGCCCTCGGGGACGGCCGCCACCGTGAGGCTCACCCCGGCGGCCAGCGTCTCGGCCAGTGGGGCGCCCCGGGCGAGGTTGGCGAGCATGGTGACGACCCCCGCCCCGAGTGCGACCGGTGTGGCGCGCGCCGCCAACGCCTCGAGGCGGATCTCCACCCCGGTGCGCGGTGAGGTGACGCCGCGGGCAGCCCGTCCGGCGGCGGTGTCGGCCCCGACCGCTACCACTACGGCACTGGCTCGCCCGGTCGCGACGGCGGTGCCGGCGAACAACATGCAGGTCTGGTCGGCCAGTGCCTCCGCTTCGATCGCCGCGGGAACCTTGGCCACCGGCAGTGACTCGCCGGTCAGCGCGGATTCATCGATCTCCAGGCCCTCGGCCTCGAGCAGGCGGCAGTCGGCGGGCACCCCTTCGCCAGGACCGAGCCGAATGATGTCGCCGACGACCAGTTCGTCAGCGAAGACGCCACGTTCGGTCCCGTCGCGGCGGACCCGGACCCGCTGGGCGGCTACCCGGTCGAGCGCGGCAAGGGCCCGGTCGGCCCCGAGCTGTTGCAGAGCGCCGATTCCGGCGTCGGCGAAGACGACGGCGCCCACCATGGCCGCGTCGAGCATGGACCCGACCGCCACCGAAAGTGCGGCGCCCGCCGCGAGCACCGGTGTGAGCGGGTTGCGCAACTCGTTGGCGATATGAACCAGCAACTGCCGAGGCGCGCTCGGTACGGCAACCGGCGGCGGGCGGCGGGCACCCGCCTCGGCGGCGGTCAACCCTTCCGGGCTACTCCCCAAACGAGCGAGCACCTCGGCGGGCGGGACGCGATGCCAGTCGTCCTCCGCCTGCGCCTTCGGGGCCGGGGGGACCAGCCGCAACGCGCTCAGGCGCCCGTGTGCCAGAGCGACCAGGGCCGCCGCGTCGACACCCAGCGAGACGGGCCATGCCCGCCGATGCCGCCACGGCACCGGGACGCCGAGCAGGACGAGCGCGCTCGCCGCCGACCCGGCCAGCGCCAGCAGCACGCTGTGCCGGCTGATGTCCCGGGCGAGCCGGCAGGCGTCGAGCACGGCCGCGACGCCGACCGGCCCGTCGACGGCGATGAGGTCGGCATGCCACGGCACCGGATGCTCCGGATAGGGCGCGACCGCGACGCCGCAGTCCGCGGCGGCGAGCGCGGCCTCGTCGGCGCCCGCGACAACCGCGACGACGTGGCCTTCGCGTTGCAGCCGCGCGACGACTTCGGTGAGATCCGTCGGATCTTCCTCGGGTCCGGATTTGGGCTCGTACCGGACGATCTCGATGTCGTGGCCGGTCACCGGCTCCGGCGGTGGCGTGTCACCGAGCAGGTCCATGTCGATCACCAGACGGTCGACATGGTCGAGTATTCGCAGCGGTTCCGGCCGCACCACGAGCACGTCGCAGCGACCCAGGTACTCCGTCACTCCGGCGGCGAATGCCTCGCGCCCGAGCCTGGCGGCCTTGGCAACCCCCGCGCTGACCACGTCGACGGCACCCTGCGCCTGATGAGAAAGCGGGATGGTGGTCAATGCGGCGGCTATGGTCGCCATCAAGTCGCCCTCGTCATAGCGTTCGATCGGGCCCGGGGGCAGCGGGATCGGCCGCGGCGCGCGGTGCTCCGGTAGCGGCTGGGCCGGCGGGGCGGTCGCGTACAGCACCGGCTCCAGCTGCGCGAAGGTCTGCGCGCGGGAACGCTCCTGCCGCAACAGCAGCACCCGGTGGACGAGGTCGACGACCGGACTGAGCAGCTGTCGCTCCAGGGCACCGGCGGTGGCGGCCGCGATGCCCAGGGCCAGCTCCACTTCGGTCACCCCGAATCGCCGCTGCAGCGGGGCGCGCAGCCGCTCCTGGTTCTGCACGAACGCGATGACGGGTGCGAGTTCGATCGGCGTCGAGCGCCCGGGCAGGCGCAGCAGTGTGCCCAGGGCGGCGACGCCGACCGCGGCCACGTCGGCGACCGCCGCGATGGCGTACCAGGCCGCTGCGGTCCGATCGGTGGGATGTGTGGCCACCGCTGCGGTGAAGGGCCCCTCGACGTCGGCGGCGGTCTCCGCTTCCTCCACAGCGGCGACGATGACGGCCGAGTCGAACGCCTCTGAGGACCTCCTGGCGACCACGAGACGTCCGCACCCGGCGTCGAGGCGTGCCCAGGCCACCCCGGGCAGGCGGCCGACCCGCGCGGTCAGGTCCGTAGCGAACGCCTCCAGCAGTTCCGGCGCCGGTCCGTGCACCGCGACATGTACGCGGTCGTCGCCGGACCATACGACGCGGGCGTGACCCAGGGCTTCCGACAGCACGGTGTTCAACGCGTTCGCAGCAGATGCCGGGGCGCGCAGTGCACCGGCCGCGGCCGTCGGGACCCGCAACGAATTCACCGCGAGCACCGGAACACGCAACAATCTCTCGAGATAGCCGCCTAACACCATGGACTCCGCGATCGGTCGGCCGGTCGGAGCCCTCTGCTCGGCCGGTAGCGGCTGCCGAGTGCGGGGGCGTCGAACGCGCGGCAAATCTCGCGGGAACGCGCCGCGCTCGAGGACCGCTCACCCACAGTCATCCTCCCTCGACGTTCGCAGGACTCGGTAACCTCAGCAAACCCGGCGGGTGACCAAGCGGGATAGGGCACAACGGGGCCGACCGGCGGTGACCTTCGTCTTGCGTGAGAGTGTCGGGGAAGCGGAGTGACGGTCAGCGATCGACTTCAGCGATAGAGGGCGTCGATGCTGGCGGCGAGGTTGTCGACGACTATCTTGCGGCGCAGTTTCATACTCGGTGTCAGATCGCCTGCCTCGACGGACAGCTCGTGATCGATGATGTCGAATTTCTTGATCTGTTCCCAGCGATTGAGTTGGGTGTTCAAGTGGTCGACGTAGCCGGCGATCACGTCGTGGGTCTTCGCGTCCCGCGCGATGTCGGCCAGCGGTTTGTCCGCCAGGCCGTGCTTGCCGGCCCATTCGGTGATGCTCTGGGCGTCCAGGCCGACCAGCGCGACGCAATAGGGCCGGGTCTCTCCGTAGACGATGAATTCCGCCGCGTACGGGCATATTCCCTTGAATGTGGCGGCAATCGCGGAGGGCGCGACGTACTTGCCCTGCGAGGTTTTGAACAAGTCCTTCTTGCGGTCGGTGATGTGCAGGAAGCCGTCTGCGTCGATCTCGCCGATGTCGCCGGTGCGGAACCAGCCGTACGCGTCGAAAGTCTCGGCGGTGGCGTCGGGGCGGTCATGATAACCGCTCATCACACCTGGGCTTCTGAGCAGGATCTCGCCGTCCTCGGCGATCTTCACCTCGGTGCCGGGGAACGGCTTGCCCACCGTTCCGAACCGGTATGCCTCCGGGCGGTTGATGAACGAGGCCGCCGCGGTCTCGGTCAGGCCGTAACCTTCGAGCACGATGATGCCGATCGCGTCGAACCATTGCGCGACATCGCGGTCCAAGGGGGCCGCTGCCGAAACGAAGTACCGTATCCGACCGCCGAAGCGTGCACGGACTTTGGAGAGCACCAGCTTGTCGGCGACTTTGTGCTGCAATGAAACCAGCAACGACGGATCCTTGCCGGCCTGTCTCGCACGCGAGACTTTCAGGCCGACGCCGACGGCCCAGTCGAAGAGTTTCTTCTTGATCCCGCCTTCTTCGGCCACTATGCCCTCGATACGGGCATGCGCCTTCTCGAAGATGCGCGGGGCGGCCGCCACGATGGTGGGGTGCAGGATCGTGAGGTTGTCCACTATCTTCTCCACCCGGCCGTCGATTGCCGTGGGATAGCCGATCAGTGGTGACAGCGCGAGCATCACCTTGCCGAACGCGTGGGACAGCGGCAGCCACAAGAAGTTCAGATCGTCGGGGCCCAGCACATGCAACGCGTCGATTGCCGCGGCGCTGTAGGTCCATGCCGAATGCGGCAGCCTCACCCCCTTCGGGGTGCCGGTCGTCCCAGAGGTGTACATGATGCTGCCCAGGTGCTCGGGCCGGATGCCGCGGATGCGGTCGGCCACCACGTCGGGCGATTCGGCGAGCAGTGCGCGTCCGCGCTCTTCGAGGTCGTCGAGAGTGATCACCCAGTTTCCGTCGCCCTCGCCGTCGAGGATCACCACCTGCCGCACGTCGGGCAACTCGGCGCGGTGCTCGATCAGTTTGCCCACTTGGGCCTGATCCTCGGCGACGACGACACGGCTGCCCGAGTTGGCGACGATGAACGCGACGCCGGGGGCGTTGGTGGTGGGGTACACGGTGGTGGTGGCCGCACCGGCGCACATCACGGCGAAATCGGCGAGCACCCATTCGTACCGCGTGGACGACACCAGGGCGACCCGGTCCTCGGCTTGGATTCCCAGTGCGATCAGCCCGGCGGCGAGGATGTCGACGCGGTCACCGAACTGTCTCCAGGACACGCTGGTCCAGCGCTCGCCGTCGGGAAATCGGAATGCCTCCGCGTCCGGAGTCGCGGTGATGCGGTCGACGAGCATCTGGGCGACCGAGGATGCCCGGTGCTCGATCTTGCTGAGATCGGGAAGTTCCTCGGATTCCCGCAGGAACGTCATCACTCCATTCTACGAAGCCTTCGGCCGATCGATGGGGTGCTCGGACGAGAAAAGTATGCGTCCGGAAAGTACGGCATGATTCTCGAAATCGGTCCGGACGCGGAGATCGTCCCCTACCGACCTTTCCGGATTGCTCGACCGGCATTTTCCTTACGTGGGAGTACAGGCGTATCCAGATCTCCCTGTTCGTGGGCCTCGTCTTCGAGATCGAGATCGAAGTGCACGGTGGTGCCCTCGTATCGGAGCGCGTCATGCCAACCCTGTTCGGTGATGATCGCGAGCATGAGAGTGTTCTCCGCGAGTATTTCGGCCGTCAGATGTGCTACCCCCTCCAGGTAAGCGGCCGTGCCCAGTCGCCGCACGAGCAATGTGCCGATACCGTGTTGCTGGTCATGCGCGTTGACCGCTAGTGCCATCTCCGCAGTGACGTGTCCCGCGGTGGTGTCGGTGATGACGTAATTGGCGACCCCCACCAGGTCGTCACCTTCGAAAGCGCCGAGCGCGAAGTGGTTGGAGTCGTGCCGGCACAATTGTTCCGCGAACTCGTCGATGTGCTTCGGAACGGCACTGAAGAACCGCAGATAGGCATCGTGGGCCGACATCTGCTCGTGCAGCGACGCGACCGCGTCCCGGTCCTCCGGCGTCAGCGTGCGGACGGTTATCCCGGAGATCAGCGGGGCAGACGGTGCCGGCGCGGTGCGGGCGGTTGGTGCGATGGGATCCGCGCCGAGGCCAACCGGGGCCATGCGCGACGGACAGATCATGACCGGGCACCGGCTGTGGCGGAACAAGTACGAACCGAAACCGGATACTTCCCGGACAGACACGCGACCGTCGGTTCCGGCGACCACCAGTTGCGCACCGGTGGCACGTTCGCTCAACGACCGATGTGGGATGTCGGCAAGGGCGGACACGGTGACGTCAGGGAAGGCGTCGCGTGCCACGGCCAGGCGGGCGTCGAGGGAGTTCCGGTTCCTCGAAGTGACCGGAGCGGTCGTTTCGAGTTGCTCCGACCGGACCATCACGGCGATGACCGATGCACCGAACAGGTGGGCATAGCCGAACGCGGCGAGCGCGGCGTCGGCGCCGTCGTCGTTCACGGCGAGAAGCACCGGGCGCTGGTCTGGAAGCTGGCCCGGCTCTCCCCGCCAGACGGTCACCGGGCAAGTGGCGTGATCGGTAACCATCGTTATGGCGGTCGGCACGTCGAACTCCCCCACGTCGGGATGACCGAGGACGACCAGCCGGGCGTCCTCTCCTACTGTGGCCCACGCCTGCGCGGCCGGTCCGTCGATCGACTCACCGATGATCTCGAGGTCGGGGTGATCGCGGCGCACGACCGCGACGGCGTCGTCGATGACGGCTGCCGCGCTGGTTTCCGTCCGAGCCGCCGCCAGGGGGCCGGTCGCTGGGATGTCCGCCGAGCCGTCAGGAGTGGCGGTGGCGATGTGGACGACCCGCAGGGCGCAGTGCAGCCGTTCGGCGAGGCGGGCGGACCATAGGGCGGCGTCGCGCCCGATCGGCGGTCGGTCGACGGTCACCACGATCGGGGGATGCCCGTGTGTGGTCATGCGGTTTCTCCCGTCATGAGAGCTGACCATCTTCCGCGAATCCGCCGACTGGCGGCCGATCGGTCAATGGCCGAGTAGGGCCGTCCGAGCGCGGATCACATCGCCGTGGCAAGGGCGGGACCCGGGGGTTCCCGATGGTCGTCGTGGCCGTGTGCCGTCGACCGGCGATGCATCGCCGCCCTGGAGAAGGCGTGCATCACCAGCTCAGGCGCCCGACGCCGACCAAGGCGGCGATGGCGGAGGCGCCCTCCGCAGGCCTCGAATGACGCTGCCCCCAGCAGCAGTCGGTGGGGTGCCGCGTCGGCCGGTCCGTCTGCCTGGGCCATCCCGGGTTCCGCAGCGATCAGCTGTGTCCGTTTCCGGTCTTCTTGATTTCGATGTGCCTCTCCGGGGTTTCCGACTCGGACACCGGCACGGTCACCGTCAAGATCCCGTCGGTGTAGGACGCATCGATGTCGTCTTCCTTCGCGCCGACCGGTAGCGGAATCGACCGGTAGAAACTGCCGTAGTGAAATTCCGAGCGGGTGCCTTCTTCCTTCCGTTCCGTGCGTTCGGCCTTGATCGTCAACCGTCCTTCCCGGACGCTGATGTCGACGTCTTTGGCCGGGTCCACCCCGGGCAACTCGGCCCGCAAGGTGTAGCGGCCCTTCTCGAGATTCTCCTCGACTCGGATCATGTGGCCCTCGAGCGAGGTCCAGGGAGGCCGTGACTCCAACCGGGCCATCAGATCGGACCAATCGGGCAGAGCGGGCCAGGTCGGTAGCAATGCCTGGCGAGAGGAAAGGATGCTCATAGCGCGACTCCAGCGAAGAGAGTGGTTGATGACTCTTCGATTCCACGCGGCGCCCGCGCCGAGCAGTAGGGCCTACGGTCCTTCCTCCGAGGACTCCGGTCCCTGAACAGAATCCAGCGTCGAAGATGACCCGGACTGCCGATGGCCCGGTCGCGACCGCTATGGCCGCGAGCCACAGCATCGGCGACCGCCTCGCTGAACGGACGTGCGATCAGCCCGGCCGCACCGCACCGCACCGCACCGCACCGCACCGATCAGAGCCCTGAGGATTGCCTCACGAAATCGTCGCCGCACCGCTGCCTTTGTTCATGGAGCCTCCTCGATCTCGAATCGCTAGGCCGGAGCACCGACCCGGGCACCGCCCGGCCGCGAGAAGTGTTTCTGTAGAGCGTCGGCCGCCAGAACAGCGGGTACAGCGGCCAGCGCGGCCAGTGCGCCGGTTACGGTCGGGCCGGACTGGTCGAGCAGGTGGGCGAGCGGTGGGATGTACAGGAATGCGGCCAGCATGCCGATCTCGGCGAGGACGGCCGACAGCAGCAGCCGATTGGCGCTCAGCGGTATCCGCCACACCGGCCGGATCGTGCTGCGGCAGGCGAAAGCGTTCGCCACCTGCCCGAAGACGATCGCGGTGAAGACAGCGCCGGAACTCGCCGCCAACACGGGCCCGGTCGGGAAGGGCTCGCCCGGTCGCCAGCCGACGGCCAGGAACGAGACGACGAACACCGCCAGACCGATCGCCGCCTCCACCGGACCCAGAACGCCGAACGCCCGTGCGAACAGCTTGCGGTCGAGCAGATGCCCGCGCGCCGGGGGCCGCTCGAGCACGTGCGGTGCCGGCGGTTCGGCGCCGAGCGCCAGCGCGGGCAGCACATCGGTGCCGATGTCGAGGGCCAGCACCTGCAGCACGCCGATGGCGAGCGGGAATGTCCCACCGGACAATGCCCAGACCACGAACGGGGCCAGTTCGGCGACGTTGTCGGTGAGATGGTAGGTGAGGAACCGGCGGATGTTGGCGAACGTGGCCCTTCCCTGTTCGACGGCGGCCACGATGGTGCCGAAATCGTCGTCGAGCAGCACCAGATCCGACGCCTCACGCGCCACGTCGGTTCCCGACTTGCCCATGGCGACGCCGATCGCGGCCTCGCGCAGCGCGGGAGCGTCGTTGACGCCGTCACCGGTCATCGCGACGACGTGTCCACGCGCTTGCAGGGCTCGAGCGATGCGGAGTTTGTCCTCCGGGGTCACCCGTGCGACAACGGCGGCGTCCCGGTCCAGCAACTCCCCTAAAGCCTCCGGCGTACCGGGCAGTTCGTGACCGGTGTACACCGGGGTTCCAGGGCCGCCCAGACCTACCTCACGGGCGATCGCGCGGGCGGTCTCCGGATGGTCGCCGGTGATCATGACGACCTGGATACCGGCGCGGCGGCATGCGGCCAGCGCGGCGGCCGCTCCCCGGCGCGGCGGATCCTCCAGTGCGACCAGCCCCAGCAGAGTCAGTTCGGCTTCCGCCTCGTCCGCCGTCGTGGGCAGGGGGCCGGTGAGCTGCCGGGCGGCCACCGCGATCACCCGCAACCCCCGCCCGGCCAGCCGGTGCAGCGCGTCGGTCGCCCGCGGTTGCGGCAGGCAGCGGGAGAAGATCGCATCAGGTGCGCCTTTGACGAGTACACGGTCGTCGACGACGACCGACATTCGGCGCCGCCGCGCGTCGAAGGGGAATCGGGCGCGTTCGGGATGCGTACCGGCGTCCTCATCGACACCGGCTCGACGGGCGAGGACGTCCAATGCCGCCTCCATCGGATCGCCCTGCGCGATCCACTCCCCATCTCGGTGCGCCGCTCGCCCCGAGGAGCAGCGGCGGGCCGCCCGAGCCAGCTCCCGCAGCGAAGCCAGCCCATCCGTCGGCGTGCAGGCCACCTCGCCGGTCGGTTGGTAGCCGTCGCCGGAGATCGTCGCCGCCCCGCCCGGCATCCAGACCTCGACCACCGACATCTCGTTCTGGGTGAGGGTTCCGGTCTTGTCGGTGCAGATCAGCGTGGTGGAGCCGAGCGTCTCCACGGCCTCGAGATGGCGAACCAGCGCATGTCGTTCGGCCATCCGCTGCGCGCCCATGGCCAGCGACAGCGTGACGGTCGGCAGCAGCCCGCAGGGCACGACGGCCACGGTGACGCCGACGGCGAACAGGAACCCGTCGGAGGCGGGGGTACCGACCAGCAGCGCCAGCGAGAAGAACACGACACCCACGACGATCGCGACGGCGGCGATGATCCGCGAGATCCGATCGAGTTCCCGCCGCAGTGGAGTGAGCGCCGGTCGCTGCGCCTGGGTCAGTTTCGCGATGCCGGCCAGCCGGGTCCGCTCCCCGATCGCCACCACAGTTGCCTGGGCTTCGCCTTCGACGATGAAACAGCCCGCGTACACCCCGTCGCCCGTGCTGGGATGTTCAGGCACGCTTTCGCCGGTGAGCGCCGAGGTGTCCACTGCCAGCGCATGCACCCGATCCAGGCGCAGGTCCGCCGAGACGCGGTCGCCCTCGGCGAGCAAGACCACGTCGTCGGTGACGAGTTGATCGGCGGGCACCTGAACGACGGCCGCGTCGCGCACCACGGTGACTTTGCGAGGCAGCAGGTTGCGCAACCGCTCGGCGGCATGCTCGGCCCGCTGCTCCTGCACGAATGCGAAAACCCCGTTCAGCACCACCACGACGAACACCGCGACGCCCAACTGCGGCATCCCGGCTACGAACGCCAGCGCGCCGGCCACCCAGAACAGCAGGGCGAAGAAATGCACCATCTCACCCGCGAACCGCCGCCAAGCCGGAGTCGCGCGCCGCACGGGTAGCGCGTTGCGACCCTCCAGCTCCTGTCGGCGGGCCACTTCGGCGGCGGTCAGGCCGCGCCGTCCGGTAACCAGATCGACGGCGTTCATGCCCGTGCCTTGCCGGCGCGCGGCTCCGACAAGGCCGCGATCGCGGCCTTGTCCATCGTTCGCTCGCTCATGAGCACATCCACTGGGCGATCATCTACGCACCGATCCTGCGATGGGTCTTCCGGTGACGGTGATCGGGATGGCGGCGCGTCCACCAGACCGCGGTCAGGAGCGCGACCATACACAACGCCGCGGCGACCACGACGCCGACGACTACGACCGCGATAACTTCACCAGCAGCCATACCTGTTGCATCTTTCGTGCCGCGACAGCGTCGACCACCAGCGCGTGTGGCGGTCCTCCGATCCGAGTCTGCCTCGCCTCGCACGCCGTCGCGCGGGGCGAAAGCAGGAGAACACCAGGACCTTCGCCCCTTTCCGCGTTCGGCGGAAACAGCGTCTCGGCAGCGTCGACAGGAAAACCCAGGTCACAAGGTTCGCGGGGTTGTTGGGCAAGGTCGGCTTCGAACCGGCTGCCGGGGCGACCGGGTCGCGCTTGCGGCCACGACTGGTGACAGATGACTCTCGTCCCGCCGGATAGTGCTGTTCGGCCGTATCCCGGTTGGTGTGCGGCGCGCACAGTGAAGGAACCGAACACCCGAAGTGAAGGAGAGACTGCGGTGATGTTCTGGTACGGCAACGGAATGACCGGATGGGGATATGGCCTGATGGCCATCGGCATGGTGATCTTCTGGGTGCTGGTCATCGCCGGCATCGTGGCACTGGTCCGCTACACCGCGGCCCCCTCGCAGGGGCGGCCCACGGTGCCACATGGGCCCACTCCGCAGCAGGTGCTCGCCGATCGTTACGCCCGTGGCGAGATCGATGACGAGGAATACACCCGGCGATTGAAAACCCTCGACAGCGCCACATCCACCTGAGGCGTACCGGCATGGTTCGAAGGCAGCAGGCGATGGCCACTCGCGAATCCCACATGTCTCAATCGGACCTGTTCTCCTGGAACATGGAACGTGATCCGGCGCTGCGCTCGACGATCGTCTCGGTCATGATTCTCGACACCGATCCGGACTGGGAACGTTTGGTCGAGACGATCGATCGCGGCACTCGCATCGTGCCGAGGTTGCGGCATCGGCTGGTCACCGTGCCGTTCGGTCTCGCCCCGCCGCGGTGGGTGCTCGATTCGGATTTCGACCTGTCCTGGCACCTGCGCCGTTCCGCGCTGCCGGCACCGGCGGACCTCTCCGCGGTACTCGAATTCGCCCGAACCGAGGCGATGACCGCGTTCGATCCGGCCCGGCCACTCTGGCGCTCGACCTTGCTCAGCGGCTTGGACGGCGCGGGATGCGCGCTGGTGATGACGGTGCATCACAGCCTCACCGATGGCATCGGCGGTATTCAGATCGCCACGGCGCTGCTGGATTTCGATCGGGCGGGCACCGATCGCGGCCATCCGGCCGAGCCGCCGCAGGACCACGATGGCGCGTTCCGCGACATCGTGGCGTGGAACTGGTCGGTCGGCTCGCATCTTGTTCGCGGCGGTGTGCGGGTCACGCCGCGGACCGCGTGGCGGGCTGTCACTCATCCCGCGCGGGCGGCGCGCGATGGTGCCGCGCTGGCGACCTCGTTGTTCCGCTTGGCCCAACCCGTCACCACGACGCTGTCGCCGGTGATGACAGAGCGCAGTCTCGGTCGCCGGCTGGCAGTACTGGACGCTCCCGTCGAGCAGCTGCGCCGTGCCGCGCGGGTGGTCGGCTGCACGATGAACGACGCGTTCCTGACCGCGTTGGTCATCGGGCTGCGCAGGTACCACGATCGACACGGGGCGAGCGTCGACCAGTTGCGGGTAACCATGCCGATCAGCCTTCGCACAGCCGATGATCCGCTCGGCGGCAATCGGATCACTCTCGCTCGTTTCGCGTTGCCGGCCGACATCCCGGACACCGCGGACTCGATGCGCGCCGTGGCCGCCGCGGTCGCCGGTTGGCGGCGCGAGCCGGCGATACCGTTGTCCGGCGCCGTCGCCGCGGCGTTCAACCGGCTGCCTGCCGGACTGCTCACCGAGATGCTCAAACATATCGACTTCCTCGCGTCCAACGTCCCGGGTTCCCCGGTGCCGCTCTATATCGCCGGGGCGCGGATCGACCGGATGTACGCTTTCGGTCCCACCATCGGCACGGCCGTCAACGTCACCCTGACCTCGCATGCCGGAACCTGCTACGTCGCGATCAACGCCGATACCGCCGCGATTCCCGACATCGCGATCTTGACCGACTGCCTCGCCGATGGTTTCGCCACCGTGCTTCGTCTCGGCGCCGAGGGCGCATCAGAGGGGGGCGCCGACCTGGACGCCGAAGCACCCCGCTCGACAACCGTGTGATCGGTTGTCACCGGATCGCGGCGGTAGCACTCTTCGGCCTGGCCGTTCCGACCAGTGTGACAGGGGTGCGGACCGGAGCGATTCGGTTCGAGATCTGGCGGCCCCGCCGTATCCGCCGAGGTGAGTGCTCCGACGCGGTCACAAGGAAGCCGGTGTATGCCCGGGCACAAGGATGCGCACGAGGAACATCCCGGTCGTCGCCGCCACTACCGCGGCCATCACAATGCCTCCCAACGCCCCGATCACGGCCGTGACCATCGCCGACTGCCCTGCCCGCCACAACGGGGTCGTGACCGTGGTGAAGGCGGCCAGCCCCGCGATCCAGCCGACCGCGTTGCCCCAGATCCACAGCACCGCACGATCCGACCAGCGCCGTAACACATACCACTGAGCGACGCCGATCGCGAACACCATCACAAGCGCCCCCGCGGCGACCACCGGCACCTGGACCGCGGCCGGCCAATTGCCCAATCGGTCTCCGTAGAGAACCGGCACCAGGCCGACGGTCCACGCGGCGAGCGCACCGGCCGCCGTGGCCATGATCCAGTCGCGGGTCGGGAATCCGTGCAACAACCAGCGCAGTACGCGACTCTGGGAAAAGGCGAGCACGCCGCCTTCGATCGTGGCCGCGATCAGCAGTGCGGCCGCGATCACGCCAGGCGCCGAGTCGACGGTCAGCGCACCCGCCGCAGCCGGTGCGGCGAAGCCGAGAGTCTCACCAGCGGTGACCGCGACGAACCAGCGACGGCTCAGCTCCCGGCGCGACGGCGTCGTCTTCTCCGCACCTAGGACGATCACCACGTACGGATCATCCACGTCGATCCGGTGCCGTGGATGCGCCTTCTGATACAGCGCCTCCATCTGTTCGTGTTCCAGCGATCCGGGCGCCACGACGTGCCCGATACCTGTCGACCAGAACCCGTCGATCCTGATCGACGCCGGATGCGGTGACCGGAAGTTCCGCCACCACGCCTTCGTGGCGGCGTTCGCCACTCGGACGACTACGCTGTCGCCCACCCGCACATACGACACCGGCAGGGCGATATGTCGCCCGGACGATCGCCCTCGGTACCGCAACTCCCCGATCGTCTGCTGTAATCCGACCGGCAGTCGCAATGCCATCAACAGCGCCGATGCGGCCAGTCCTGGTCTCTCGTACCTGGTGATCGTCACGCGTACCTCCCCGGCGCACCGGATTCGATTTCTTCCTCTCGATCTTTCGCGGCGTACACGCGCTCCCACAGAAGCGAAAGTCACCATCCGGCGGCCGTTTGTGATCTCCGCGAAACCCGGAATCGGACCTCGCCACTGAGGACGTTGGTCCCGCGTGCCGAAGGCAGGACGCCTCTCCCGAACCCGCCCGCGCCCCGTCACGCTGGGCATATGCCCTCGGAAGGGTCAGCATCGCCGTCCCGCACCCCCGCATCCGTGAGGTGATACCGATGTACGCACGTGACGTCCTCAGCAGGCCCGTGGTGACAGTGCGGCCGGAGACACCGCTGCGCGAGGCGACCGCGCTGCTGACCGCACATGGTTTCGCCGCGCTGCCGGTCGTCGACGAGCAGGGTCGGGTGATCGGCATGCTCGCCGAATCCGACGCGCTGGGGGCCGGCCCCGGCATGGCGAGCGCCACCGTCGGAGCGGTGATGTCGGTCCCGGTGGAGGTGATCACGCCCGGCACCGATACCTCGACGATCGCCTCTCGCCTGCTCGCCGGACATCTGCGGTCTCTGCCGGTCGTCGAGGCCGGACTGCTCGTCGGGATCGTGTCCCGTCGCGACCTGCTGCGCGCTCTGATCAGTGACGACGCCACCCTCGAGGCGAAAATTCGAGTGCTGCTGGACGAATACGCCGGCAGCCGTCGGCAGTGGTCCATCGACGTGGCCGAGGGAGCGGTCACCATTCGGGGCATCTTCGCCGACCCGAGCGAACAACACGTTATCGCCGCCCTCGCCGGCACCGTGGACGGTGTACACGACGTCGAGGTGATAGACGACGCCAGGATCGCGCCCGACCGCTGAACGGCCGCCAACGGCCAGGTCTTCCGGAAGGCGCGGCCCCGCCTCCGCTCATCCCCGCGGCAAGGTGGCCGACTGACCCGGCGCTGCCCACCTTCACCTTGCCCGGCGCCAGGGCCGCGGACAGACTTCGGCCAGCTGCTTGCTGAGGCGCTCAGCGCGAATCGATGAGGAAATCGACGCAAGACCGGATTGTGGCGAGCCTAGGGTATTCGCTCTCCTCGATCCGGCGGCTTGCGGTCGAGAGGCGCTCGACAAATGTCTGGAAATCGATCGAGTCGAGCTCCAGCGTGCTGCGCAGCGACTCGTCTCGGCCGATGGCCGCGATCTCGGCGTCGGTGGCGAAGCCGCGCAGTGATTCTCGTACGACGTCCTCGGCGGTCTCACGGGAAAGGGTTCCGGGCATCGGGTATCACAACTCCTCTGGATGCTGAAGAAGGTCGGAGATCGTATTGAGGAAGCGGGCGCCGACCGCGCCGTCGCTGGCGCGATGATCCGCCGACAGGGTCGCGGTCACTTGGGGACGCACGCCCAGAAGTCCGTCCACCGCGCAGGGGCGTTCGGTGATGGCGCCGAATCCGACGATCGCGACCTGTGGCGCGGCGATCACACCGTAGACCGAATCAACCCCCAGCTCACCGAGGTTCGTCACCGTAATGGTCGCCGGAACGGCGTCAGCGGAACGCAGCCGGGCCGTGCGAGCTCTGCCGACCACGCCGCGCAGTGCCTCCATTATCGCCGACGGAGCGAGCGTGTCGGCATCGGGAATGGTGGGCACCATGATGCCGCCGCCGCGCAGCGACACCACGACCCCGAGATGGACAGCGGACGCCGGTCGGAACTCCTCGTCGAGCCAGTGCCCGTTCAGCTGGGGCACCTTCTTCGCAGCTCGCACCGTCGCGCACAGCAGCAGGGCAGGCGCCAGGATCCGGGCTGGAACCGGGATCTGCCGGTTCGTCTCCTCCAGCCAGCGTGATGTGGTGTCCATATCGATGGTGGCGGACAAGTAGTAATGCGGCACGGTCTGCTTCGACCTGGTCATGGCAGCCGCGATCAGCTTCCGGACCGCGATCGGATCATGTTGCCGCGCCTCGCGCAAGACGTCGGACGTCGGGCGGGAGGGCTGCCCCGGCACAGATTCCCGGGCGGAAGCACCGTCGGCATCAGTGGCATGCACATCGCGCGCACGCACCGCACCAGCCGGACCGGTACCCGAGACGCTCGCCAGATCGATTCCCGATTCGGCGGCCAACCGACGCGCGTACCCCGAGGCGCGCGCCACATCCGTTCGTCCCGGAAGGTATTCGACGCCCTCCCGCGGCACGGCTCGTTCCCTGAGCGCGGCCGCCGATCCCACGGCAGGCGCTCCGTCGGCCGGGCTCGTGGGGGCACGATCACCACGCGGTTGCGCCCGCCCGCCGGAAGAACTCGCGCCCTCGATGTCGGCGCGCACAATGCGACCACCGGGCCCCGACCCGTGAACGGTCGCGAGGTCGATACCGGCTTCGTCCGCCAGCCGCCGAATCAGCGGCGTCGCACGAGAACCATTGTCTCTGGAAACTCCCGCACCCGAAATGAGCTCGGGTTTCGCGGGCCCTATCGTACCCGCTGTGTGGGCCGGTGCCGTTTCCTTGCCTTCGCTGGGAGGGCGAGGAGGTGAAGCGGCGTTTTGCGTCTCGGTGGCGGTTTCGATCGTCGCCAGCGTGGTGCCGACCGGTACCTTGCTACCTTCCGGGACCAGGATGGACGCGATGACGCCGTCATCGAAGCATTCGACCTCGATCGCCGCCTTGGTGGTGTCCACCTCCGCGACAACGTCCCCCTTGTGCACGACATCGCCAGGGTGCACGAGCCAGTGCAGTAGTGTGCCCTCGACCATGTCGGCGCCGAGTGACGGCATCCGGAACTCGGCCATGTCAGCTCACCGCCTTGCGGACGGCGTCGACGACGGCATCCGGCCGCGGTAGCGCCGCCTCCTCCAACTGGCGTGCGTACGGAATCGGCACCTCGGCGGTACAGACCCGGACGACCGGGGCGTCGAGGTCGTAGTAGGCGTGTTCGGCCGCGCGGGCGGCGATTTCGGCCGCGATGCCGACGCTGCGCCACCCTTCGTCGACAATCACCAGACGATGCGTGCGCGCTACCGACTCGAGCACTGTCCTGTCGTCCAGCGGCCGCAGGCTGCGCAGATCGATGACTTCCGCGGCGATTCCCTCGTCGGCGAGCAGCCCCGCGGCCGCCTCGGCGATCGGCAGCGTGCCTCCATAGGCGACGACGGTGACATCGGTTCCGGCCCGCCGGAGCACTGCTCGGTCGATGTCGACCGCGCCCGCGTCCGGGGGCAATTCGCTCTCGCTGTTGTACAGCGCGATCGGCTCGAAGATCACAACCGGGTCCGGATCCTGCAGCGCGGTCCACAGCATCCCGCGGGCGTCAGCCACTGTGGCCGGTGAAACTACCCGCAGTCCGGGAATATGCGCGTAAAAGGCCTCGAGGCTGTGCGAATGCTGGGCGGCGAGCTGGCGGCCCGCGCCGGTCGCCATCCGGATCACCAGTGGCACCCCGAGCTGCCCGCCCGACATGTGCCGCAACGTCGCGGCGTTGTTGAGGATCTGGTCCAGCGCGAGCAGGCTGAAGTTGCCGGTCATGACCTCGACGATCGGCCGCATACCGCCCAGCGCCGCACCGATTCCCGCGCCGACGAACGCCGATTCGCTCAGTGGGGTGTCCCGGATCCGGCGTGGACCGTATTCCTCGAGCAGGCCGCGGCTCACGCCGAAGCAGCCGCCGTACGCACCGACATCCTCACCCATCAGGAAGACGCGGTCATCGCGATCCAACGCTTCCCGCAGCGCTTCGCGCATCGCATCCCGGTAGGTGATCATGATCGCTCCGCGTACACGTGACGGGTCAGATCGGCCACGGGTTCCAGCGGTCCTGACTCGGCCGCGGCGATCGCATCGTCGAGTTCGGCGTCGACGGCGGCCTCGAGGGCCGACAAGCCCTGCTCACTCAGGTCTCCCGACGCCCGCAGTTCGGCGGACAGTCGGGGAATCGGATCACGCGCCTTCCACCGCTCGATCTCGGCTTTGTCCCGGTAGCGGTCGGCGTCGTAGAGCGAATGCGCGCGGAACCGGTAGGTCCGCAATTCAAGGAAGCAGGGTCCGCCGCCACCGCGAATGGATTCCACCGCCCGCCGGGTGGCCGCCGCTACAGCCTCCGCGTCCATGCCGTCGACGGGCCAGGACATCAATCCGTAGGTCGCCGCGCGCAGTGCCAGATCGGTGACCGCGTGCTCCCGATGCAGCGCGGTACCCATCGCGAATCGGTTGTTCTCACACGCGAACAAGATGGGAAGCCGCCACAACGCGGCGAGATTCAAGCATTCGTGGAACTCGCCCTCGGCGGCGGCACCGTCACCGAACAGGCACACCGTCACCACCGGGCGGTCCCGCAAGGCGTCGGCCAGAGCGAGCCCGACCGCCAACGGCAGCCCACCGCCGACGATCGCGTTGCCGCCGAAGAAGCGGCGGCCGGCATCGAACAGATGCATGGAACCGCCCCGGCCCCCACTGCAACCGGACGCACGCCCGAACATCTCGGCCATCAAAGCCGCCATCGGAATGCCGCGCGCCAGCGCGTGCCCGTGTTCGCGATAGGTCGACACCACGGCGTCCTCGGGCCCGATTTCCCGCAGCAGCCCGGCCGCGACAGCTTCCTCGCCCACGTACAGGTGCAGGAAGCCGCGGATCTTCTCGGCGCTGTAGAGACGCACGCAGCGTTCCTCGAATCGCCGGATACGAATCATCTGCCGCAGCAACTCGAGTCGCTCCGCGGTAGCCAGGGGGCGCCGATCACCGACATGGTCGGGCAGTCCGGTGGCGGTCACTGCGGGCCCTCCAGGGTCGACACGTCACCCTCGGGCAAGCCGAGCTCGCGGGCTTTCAGCAGCCGTCGCATCACTTTGCCGCTGCGGGTGTGCGGCAGACTCTCGGCGAACGCGATCTCCTTGGGCGCCACCGCGCCCAACGCCCGGCGGCCGAACGCCAGCAAATCGGCCCGAAGCCGCTCCGACGGAGCGTATTGCGGCCGTAATAGCACGAACGCCTTCACCAGCTCACCGGCCACCGGATCCGGTGTGCCGATCACGCCGACCTCCGCCACCGCCGGATGCGCCATCAGCGCGCTTTCCACTTCGAACGGCCCGACCAGGTGACCAGCCGACTTGATCACGTCGTCGGCGCGGCCGACGAACCAGTAATAGCCGTCGGCATCGCGGCGGGCCAAGTCGCCGGACAGATACCACCCGGCGGCGAATGCCCGCGCATACCTGTCGGGATCACCCCAGTAGCCGCGGAACATCGACGGCCAGTCCGCCCGTAGTGCCAGCTCACCGATTTCGTCGGTGTCAGCGACCCGAACGCCGCCGTCGACGACCGCCGCTCGGCCGTCCGGTCCGCGGCGCAGGATCGTGGCCTCGATGCCGGGCAACGGCCGTCCCATCGAGCCCGGCCGCACCTGCTCGGCGGCGAGATTGGCGATCATGATCGCGCCGGTCTCGGTCTGCCACCAGTTGTCGTGCACCGGCCGACCCAGCACTCGTTGTCCCCACACGACCACTTCGGGATTCAACGGTTCGCCCACGCTCGCGACGAATCGCAGCCGCGACAGGTCGGTGCCGTCGGGCAATGCGTCGCCTCGGCGCATCAGCATGCGCAGTGCGGTCGGCGCCGTGTACCACACCGAGACCTGTTCCGTGGTGAGGATGTGGTACCACCGTCGAGCGTCGAATTCCGCCTCGTCGCTGATCAGCGTGGCACCGAGGCTCAGCGGTGCGATCACCCCGTAGGACATTCCGGTTACCCAGCCCGGATCCGCGGTACACCAGAACACGTCGCCGGGCCGTAGATCAAGGGCGTAGCGGGCGGTGATCCGGTGTGCGAGAACCGCCCCATGCACGTGGACCGCGCCCTTCGGCTTTCCGGTGGTCCCACTGGTGAAATGCAGCAGTGCCGGGTCCTCGGGCCCGGTGCGCACGATCGGGAATTCGGCCTCGGCGGCCACCATGGCGAGAGACAAGTCGATGGTGTCGTCCACCGGCTCGGCGTCCGGGTCGGCGTCGGTGACGAGCACATGCCGCAGCGACGGCAACCCGTCGCGGATCGGGGCGACCTTACGCCGATAGAGGTCCGTCGTGGTGATCAGGGTGGTGGCCTCGGCAATGGCGAGTCGCTGCCGCACCGGCTCCGGCCCGAAGGCCGAGAACAGGGGCAGGACCACGCAGCCGGCCTTCCACGTGCCGAGCGCGGCGATATACAGTTCGGACGTCCGGCCCAGCAGAACGCACACTCGTTCGCCCGGGCGCACACCCAGCCCGTGCAGTACCCCTGCGAATCGGTTGCTCAGGGTGGCGAGATCGGCGTAGGTCAGGATGGAGCGCTCGCCCGAAGCGCTCAGCGCTCGCAGGGCGGTGGCATCGGCCAGCGGGGTGGTGAGGTGACGATCGACCGCCTCGTAGGCGATGTTCACTCCCCCGCCGGGCAGCCCCGACAAGTCGAAACGCGCCGCTGTCCAGTCGAATGCCTGGCACGACGTCCGATAGTCGCTCAGATTCGCACCGGCACGCTCGGACGGGGACTTCTCGATCGGTTCCCAGCGCGTCGGCACACCGTGGCTCACAGTTCTCATTTCTGCCTCCGCAGTCCAGTCAACGACGGAGACCCCACCAGCCGGGAGGGCGCAAAGACCATCCCCAATAGTGACCTCCGTCGTCTCCCTGGCGATGACGGTCGGTACCCACCATGACGGACCTTCGCCCTGTGCAGCGCCAACCCGCCCCACAAGACGGCCTACGGCGGAGCCGAGCAGCGGAACCGGCGGTGACCATGGTCCCGCCAGCCCGGGCATGAGGCCTCTCACCGAGCGGGACGCGCGCGAGGAGGCTTCTCGATATGAATCAGGAAAAGCCCCGCATCGCGATCGTCTACGCGACCGCACAGGGATCGACCCGCGATATCGCCGAGTTCATCAGCGACGAACTGGCGGGCCGCGACGCGACAGTCGAACTCGCCGATATCGACCATGCCCCCGACTTGTCCCGCTTCGACACACTCGTCCTGGGTAGCGCCGTGCACAATATGGACTTTCTGCCCGCTGCCACCGACTACATGCGCACCCACCGTGACGAGCTCTCCCGCCGCGACGTCTGGCTGTTCAGTGTGGGACTCGGCCCGGCCCTGCGCGGGCCGATCGGCCGCCGCGTCGGCCGCATCGTACCGAAGAAGATCGCTACCCTGCGCGATTCCATCGCGGCACACGACTACCGCGCGTTCGCAGGACGTTACGAACGCACGGGCATCTCCCTGCGCGCCCGTATCCTCTACCGGCTTATGGGCGGCGGCCACTACGGGGACCTGCGCGACTGGGCGGCGGTCCGCGCGTGGACGGACACCATCGCCCAGAGTCTGCGGCTGCCGCAGCCCCGCTCCACAACGATCCACCCGTGAAGGCTCACCCATGGGCTACCACCGCGACCCCCTCGCACCCGCGGTCCGCACAGCACAGAATCGACCCGCTCACCGGAAAAGTGTCTCGTGATCATTCGAGACCGGACTACCACTACGACGCGGGACGGAATGGCGTGATGGGTCGAACACTTCCGCTCGGCCGGATCTCCGGCATCCGGCTCGGCGCACACTGGTCGGCTCTGGTCACGGTCGGACTGTTCACTTGGATCCTGGGCTCTTACCTGACCGGCACGGCCACGACGGCCGTAGTGTGGGCGACAGCGGTCATCGGTGCCGTCATGCTGTGTGCGGCGCTACTGGCACATGAGCTCGCACATTCGCTCATCGCCCGACGCAACGGGGTTCGGGTCGAACGGATCGTGCTGTGGCTGCTCGGTGGTGTTTCCGAATTGACCGACGAGCCGCGGGAGGCGCGGGCCGATCTGCGCATCGCATTGGCCGGACCGGTCACCAGCCTCGCGATCGCGCTCGTCGCGTTCGCCGGTGCCGCTGCCAGTGCGGCGGCGGACCCGGACGGGCCGATCACCGCTGTCCTGGTATGGCTGGCTGTCATGAATGCGGTGCTGGGGTTGTTCAACCTGCTCCCCGGCGCCCCTCTCGATGGTGGCCGCGTGTTGCGCGCCGCGATCTGGTGGCGCACCGGCGACCGGTTGCGGGCGGCGACCTGGGCCGCGCGGAGCGGACAGGTCCTCGGCACCGTTCTGCTCATGCTCGGTCTCGCCGAGTTGATCCTGTTCGGACATCTCGGCGGTGTGTGGCTGATGTTGCTCGGCTGGTTCCTGCAGTCCGCGGCATTCGCCGAACTCACTGTTGCCGGACTACGACATCGGCTGGGCGACAGCAAGGTCCGGGACGTGATGACCGCCCGTCCGGTGGCGATTCCGGCAGCATGGTCGATCTCCGAGCTGCTGCACTCGAACGCGGTGGCCACCGGCCATCGGGTCTTCCCGGTCGTCGACGACGCCGGTCATCCGACCGCTGTCGTGGCCTGGTCCGATCTGGCCGCGGTCGCCGAACCCGCACGCGCCACCACCACGGTGGGCCGCGCTGCCCGCGCGCTACCCACCGGTGCGATCGCCCGGGAAGACGAGCCGCTCAGCGATGTCGCGTCCCGGGCGGTGCTACGGCCCAACTTGGACGCCGTCGCCGTCATCGACGCCGACGGCAGGCTCACCGGGCTGATCACCTCGACCGATCTGGTCCTCGCCTGTGATCGCTCCGCCCTCGGCCTGCCGCTGCGAATCGGTGAGCGCCCGCGTCTTCCGTCGGCCATCTACGAAGGAAGGACGCCATGACATCCGCACCGGTCATCCGGGACGAACCGCGGCCGATCTTCCGCGACCGTCGCGTGCCGGCGGGGCTGCTCGAGCACTACCGAGGCGATCCGGACGCGATCGTGCTCGGCCTCGCTCGCGGCGGCGTGTCCGTCGCCTGGGAAATCGCCGCCGCACTCGGCGCACTGCTGGACACACTCATCGTGCGGAAGCTCGGCGTTCCCGGGAGTCCGGAGTTCGCACTTGGGGAGTCGTCGGCCGGGCCGCGAATCGACCGCCGTCGCGCACGCCCGCCGCGGATGCCATTTCCGGAAACTTCATCGGTGCGGTTCAACCGCATCCTCGATTCATGGTTCCCGACCGCGTTCTCCCACCTTCGGCAGATACTTCAGCCAGTCGATTCGGGCGAACAGGACGACGGCGGCGAGAAGCGCGATCTGGATCGCTATTCCGAAAGGTGAAGTGAGCGAATCGAGGAATGTGTCGCCGAGTTCTCGCTCTGCGACGGTGGTCGCCGCGACATAGAACGAATAACTGACGAGTCTGCCCGCGATGTGCGCGAGGGTTATCGGGAGCAATCGCACGCCCATCAGCCCGGCCGCTTCGAACATCTGCGCGGACGGCAACGGTGACACCACGAATACGGCGAGTCCGGCGAGAGAACGCCCGGTGTGGCCGGTGACATACCGGTTGGCGGCCTCGAGAGAGGCCTTGCGGTGGTCGCCGAGATGGTCGCGCACACGGTTGGTGACGACCGCCAGCAGGTAGCGACCGGCTCCTGAGGAGAAGGCACCGAGGATGACCACGGCGACCGGCTCCAGGTGCCAATTCAACCCGAGGAGCGCCACAACCAGCGCGCCGGGCGGACCGAACGCGGGCATGAGGTTCACCGCGAAAACCGTCGCGATGAACGCCAGGTAGTACAGCGCCGGATTCATGGTGCTCCGGTTCCGTCCGGCGCCTGCGAATCAGCCTTCATCGCACCTTCTCTGCCCTGTGTGCCCGCGCTTGTCGAGTACATCAGGCGTATGCGGACCCGGCCAGAGAAAAAGGTCACCCGACGTCGCTACCGTTCGACTCCGCCGAGCGTGAATCGGCCGAGCTAGCGTGGCCGTGGCCTGCCCGAATCCCGCGCAGCCAGCCACGTTGTCATCGCATCGCGCGAGTCGGAATCCGTTGAGTTGGGCACGATCGAGGTATCCGTGCCAGGAATGCGGCACAACCGTGTACGACACCGGCACACCGGCGGCGAGTTCGGCGGCGAAGCGCTCTCCCGAGGCGCGAAGAGTGTCATGGTCGGCGTCGAGCATCAGAGCGGGCGGCAAGCCGCTCACGTCCCGGCCGCCGGGGAACGCGCCACTGTTCAGAAGGTCCTCGTCGCCGACGTAGTTGCGGTTCATCCGGTGGACGGCGGGCGGGGACAACTGCCGGTACCCGGCCAGCCCGCGCACGGCCACGCGCACCGACTCCGGCAGCGGCGGCGTGGAAGATGCCGTAGCAGAGCAGCAGTCCGGCCACACCGGGTAGCCGCTGTGCGGCCGTGACGGCGAGGCAGGCGCCCGCGCTGGCGCCGCCGACCACGATCGCGCCGCATTCGGCCGCCAGCGCGCATCCCGCGTCGACCACGTCGTCCAGCCCGGCGGGATAGTGGTTGACCGTGGAGGAGCGGCTCCAGGGAAAGCGGGGCGCGAGCCGGTAGTCGACTGTGCGCACCCTGCGCCCGGATTCCGCCAATCGCAGTGCGACGAGGTGGGATTCGGCCTGATCCAGGTTCCCCCACACGAATCCGCCGCCGTGCAACCACAGCACGGCTGAGGCACCCGCACGCGACTGTTCCGGGAAGTAGTCTCGGGCGGGTATCTCCCCTTGCTTGCCTCGAAGTGTCAGATCGTGGGTACGGACCCGCGTTGCATCTCTGTCGCCCCGCGTGGACGACGAATCGTGACGTTCCATGATGGCGGCCCTGCCTGGCGAGAACACTGCAGCCGGCAGCTTACTCACTCCCGATCCGCCGACCCAGTTCTCGCCCGGCCCGGTGCGTCGTCAGTGGCGTTGGTCGCCGGTTTCCGCGACCGAATGCTCTTTTCGACCATCGCGTTCCGCGAATAGTAATGTGGGCATGGACTCGTTCAATCCCACCACCAAGACCCAGGCGGCTCTGACGGCTGCTCTGCAGGCGGCGTCCGCGGCGGGTAATCCGGAGATTCGTCCGGGGCACTTGCTGGTGGCGTTGCTGGATCAGACCGATGGTATCGCCGCGCCTTTGCTCAAGGCCGTCGGAACGGACCCGGCGGTCGTGCGGCGCGAGGCCCAGGACATCGTGGACCGGTTGCCCCGGGCGACCGGCGCG
>NZ_BAFS01000212.1 GCF_000308415.1 Nocardia asiatica NBRC 100129
TGGTCACGCAGAAGGGCGCGCTCCGATCGACTCGTTCGCCCACCAGCGGCCTGGTCCCGCCAGAGGCGGCGCTCCGATCCACTCGTTCCGCCCACCGGCACGGCCTGGTCACCCGGGAGCGGCACGCTCCGATCGGCTCGGCGCGCCGCTTCGGCTCAGCCGCCTGCCGGAGGTTCGCCGACCGTGGTCGTGGTGTCGATGATGCCGAAGACCTCACCCTGCGGGCCCTGCACGATGCCCATGCGGCCGAAGGGGCTGTCGTCGGGGCCGGACATCACGGTGGCTCCGAGATCGCGTGCCTTGTCCAGCGCGTTGTCGGTGTCGCCGACCTGGAACCAGGTCAGCCAATAGGAGGGGTCGTCGCCCGGCATCTTGGTCGAGTCGTTGACGCCGCCGATGGCGTCGCCGTCCTGGGCGCGGCTGAAGGTCGAGTAGACGAAGCGCTCGCCGTCGCCGATCTCGGTGTAGTGCCAGCCGAACACGTCGGCGTAGAACTGCTGCGCCTGCTTGTAGTCGCCGGTGTGCAGCTCGTTCCAGCAGTAGGCGCCGTGCTCGTTGTAGATGCCCGCGCCGGTGTGCGCCTTGGACTCCCAGATCCCGAAGACCGCGCCGGTGGGGTCCGCGGCGACGAACATGCGGCCGACGTCGAGCACGTCGAACGGCTCCATCATCAGCGAACCGCCCGCGCCCTTCACCTTCTGCGCGATGTCGTCGGCGCTGTCGGCGGCGAAGTAGGTGGTCCACACCGACGGCATCGGCATGCCTTCCGGCTTGGGTCCGATGCCCGCGGCCGCGCGGCCCTGGCGCATCGCCATCAGATATCCACCCGCCTCGGGCGGGCTGTCCTCGATCTCCCAGCCGAAGAGTTCGCCGTAGAACTCGCGGGCGCGGGCCGGGTCGTCGACTTGACTGTCGACCCAGCACGGCGTTCCCTGCGGCCAGCTTCCGTCATGAGTGGGCATTGCGGGGTGCCTCCTGACATCGGTTGCCGAGGTGCGGCCGGACAGCCGGCACCCGGCTAGTCAACCATCAGCATTCGGTGCGAGTGGGCCGATTCGGCCAACCACGCCCGCGGCGTTCGCGAACCCGGAGTACCAGGCGTAAGACCCCCTGAACAGATCAGTCCCCGGTAGTCTCGTCGAAACCGTGAGCCTCAGTCGTCGCTGCCGACTCCGGTATTTCAACTGGCTGCCGGGGGCCTAGCCGGATCTTGGATCGGTGTTGCCACTTGCCTGCCGACGTCTCGGCGGACAATGCGAACACCTACCGGTGTTCCGGTGTATTGACTAGTTTCCTCCACTTTTCTCGCCAGTCAAGGGGTCCGCAGCGCCGATTCTCGACGGACTTCCGGCGCGAGCGGCGCTGCGCCACACAGCCGCAGTGATCCTTCAGCAAACCCGCCTCGGCGTGTAATCTTGACCCCCTGAGCCATGTGACTGCCGTCTCAGAATGTGTTCGCGCGCAAACCTTCCGCAATGCCCCGCCGTATCCGTCCCTACGGAGACATCATGAGCGCACCGAACCGATTCGACGAGCTACAGCACCGCGTCGCGGACCTCGCGCCGGTGTTCCGCGAACCGCTGGACTCGCCCTACGAGATCTCGAACGAATTGTTCGCCGCACTCCGGCACGTTCCCCACGATGTGGGCGGCCAGCCGGACATCCCGGTCGAGTACCGGGAGAAAGCGGAGGAGCCCTGGGAGATGAGCACCTACGTCACGTGCGAATGCCTCGGCTGGCGCGGCGTGTGGAACTCCGAGGAACGCCGGCGGGCGGAGAACGACCTCGGCGCGACGCTGTACTTCGGTCTCCCCTACTACGCCCGCTGGGCGACCGTGGCGGCGAAGACTTTGGTCGCCAAGGGACTGATCACTCCCGACGAACTGTCGGCCAAGCTGGACGAAGTACGCGCACGCGGGGAGGCGCGCGCATGAGCAGGAGATACCGGATCGGCGATCGCGTGCGGATCCGCGAGGCCACTTCGATGTTCCACACCCGTACCCAGGCCTATACCCGCGGCCGCACGGGCGTCGTCGTGGAACACCGGCCCGAGTGGATCGTCCCGGAGGACGAGGCGTGGGGGCGCGAGGACGGTCGCGTCGAGCCGTTCTACGTCGTGCGGTTCCGTCAGAAGGATTTGTGGCCCACATACACCGGCTTCGACGCCGACACCTTGGAGACGGAGGTCTCCGAGCACTGGCTCGAGCCCGCAGAGGAGGATGCCCGGTGAGCCGGACGCACGACCACGAGGCGCACACGCCGATCCAGGCCAGCGACGAACTCAGCGAATTCGAAGTGCTCGAGACGGCGATCCGGGAACTCGCCATCGAGAAGGGGCTGTTCTCCCAGGAGGACCACCGCAGGTTCGCCGAGTGGGCCGAATCGGTCGGACCGCACGGCGGATCGCGCCTGGTCGCGAAGGCGTGGACCGACCCCGACTTCAAGGCGCGCCTGCTCGCCGACGGGACCGAGACGTGCAAGGAGATCGGCATCGACTGGCGCGACCCGACCGGGTCCGGGACGCCGAGCGACTACACCTACTTCTACGTGCTGGAGAACACTCCCCAGGTACACAACGTCATCGTGTGCACGCTGTGTTCGTGCTACCCGCGGCCGGTGCTCGGCATGTCGCCGGACTGGTACCGCACCCCCAACTACCGTCGGCGGCTGGTGCGCCGGCCCCGTGAGGTGCTCGCCGAATTCGGCTTGCACTTCCCGCCCGACGTCGAGATCCGGGTGCACGACTCGAATCAGAAGTCGCGGTTCATGGTGCTGCCGATGCGGCCCGAGGGCACCGAGGGCTGGACCGAGGAGCAACTGGCGGCCATCGTCACCCGGGACACGATGATCGGCGTCGCACTGCCCCAGGTCGACTGGACGGCGCAACAGCCGCCCGACCGCGTCGAATCCGCCACGAGGAAGGATGGCCACCGGTGACGAGCGGCCCCTACGACGTCCTGTTGCGCACGCTGGATCCCGCGTCGCGCCGGGAGAGCACGCTGCCCGAACTCGACCGGAAACCCGACCCGTGGGAGTCCAGCATGCAGGCCACGTGTGAGTGCCTGTCCTGGCGCGGGGCCCTGGACAACCTGGAGCGCCGCCACGCCGAGGACGCGCTCGGCGAGACGATCTATCACGACTTCCCGATCCGGACCCGTTCGGTCGTCGTCACCGCGCACACGTTGCTGGATCGTGGCGTGATCACCCCGGAGGAACTGCGCGCCCGCATGGACGCCGTCCGGGAGCGCTTCCAACGCCAGTAGCGACGGGCGGAGTCGATGCGGTCGGGGCGTGACACCCCGCGCCGGGCGGCCGAAACGACCGTCTCAGTCTGACGAACCGACGCACGTGGGCACAGACGAAAACGGCCCGGAACCTTTTGGTTCCGGGCCGTTTCCCTTTGTAGCGGGGACAGGATTTGAACCTGCGACCTCTGGGTTATGAGCCCAGCGAGCTACCGAGCTGCTCCACCCCGCGTCGGTGAACACAACATTACACACGGGTTCCCGCAGACTGCAAATCGCCAGTTCAAGGCACCTTTCGAGGAGTTGAACAGGCAGCGGGATCCACGGAGCGGGCGGAACAGACCATCGAATCGCGCGGCAGCGCGCACCCACCAGCACACATCACATCGCGCGCACAAGATTCTCCACATGATGAGCACTTCAAACGTGACGTAGTTCACTATTTCTGAGTGATCTCACTCACATAACGATGCGATAACTTACGACCGAATCGCCGTGTTGATGACGTTTGCCACCTGGAAAAACGCCGATATTCAAGTTATTCGCTTCATGCAATTCCGGCGTTATCCAGATGTGATCTGCTGAGATTTCTTCGTTACCGTCAGTCCACGGCCCGGATCACCCGAGACGGGCTCGAACTCGAACCGCCGAACACCGGCGACCCTGTCCCGCGGTTCGAGGATCCCCGACGACCTGGGGACAGGGACACGGCAGTTTCGTCGCCGTGCCGGCGGGCGCAGGGAGGGAAACGACCATGACTGAGAACCGGAAGATCAGCACTCGCGCCTTCGGCCTCGCCGCCATCACCGGCGCTCTTGTTGCCGTCCCGTTCGCATTCTCCACCGCTTCGGCCTCCGCGGCGACCCACGACTGGGACGGCGTCGCACAGTGCGAGAGCGGTGGCAACTGGGGAATCAACACCGGAAACGGCTACTACGGTGGGCTGCAGTTCTCGCAGAGCACCTGGGCCGCCAACGGTGGCAAGGGCTCCGCCCACACCGCCAGCAAGGAAGAGCAGATCCGCGTGGCGGAGAACGTGCTCGCCACCCAGGGCCCCGGCGCGTGGCCGACGTGCGGCAAGTACCTGCGTCCGGGCACCTCCGAGCCCGAGCCGCTCGTGCGGGCCGAGGAACTCCCCGAGGTGCCCGCTCCCGCCCAGCCCGCCGTGAGCGCCGCGCAGTCGGCGGTCGAGCAGGCCAAGTCCGCCGCGGGCGAACTGGCCCAGCGCTACGGCCTGGAGGGCCAGTTCCAGCAGCTCCTGAGCCAGAACAGCGCGCTGATCGACTCCATCGGTCGCTGACCGCGCCCTGCGCCGCAGACAGCAAGACGGCGCCGCAGACAGCAAGACGCCGCCATCGCGATGATGGCGGCGTCTTGCTGTGTAGCAGTGGCTATCGCCGAGGCGGCGCCATGTCAGCGCCCCGCGTCCTGATAAGCCTTGACGGCGGCTTCCAATTCATCCAGCGCCCGGCCGAAATCCTGGAAATTCCCGCTCCGCATGGCATTTCGCACATTCTCGATCTTCCGGTTCAGCTCCGTGGCCGCGGCGTCCTTGGCCGAGGACGAGCCCGTGGCAGGCGGGGCCGAGGCGGGCGGCGGGGGTCCCGCGTTGTTGGCGCCGTTGTTGCCCTGGTCGACGGGCGGCGGAGCGGTGCCGGGCTTGGGCCTGGTGCCCGAGTCACCGCCGGACGGCGTGGCCAGCGTGCCCGCACCCGGGATGACCTGGTCCAGCGCCTCCGCCAAGGTCGAGTCGTAGCCCACCTTGACGTTGCCCGCCTCGTCGCGATAGCTGACCAGCACCCGCAGCAACTGCGGGAAGGTCGCCGTGTTCGGCCCCGTGTTGCGTTCGTTGTAGAACGGCTCCACGTAGAGAATGCCGCCGTCGGCGATCGGCAAGGTCAGCAGATTGCCATATCTGATCTTGTTCGAATTGGACAGCAGCGTTTTCTCACGGGACACCTCGGGCGCCGTCGTCATCCGGTTCTGCGTTTGCTGCGGACCTAATGTCTGTGTGTCCGTGGGCAATCGGAGAATCGTGAATCTTCCGTATCCATCCGGATCGGATCGCACCGAGATATACGCGGTGAGATACGGCCGGTTGTAACCAGTCATGGCGCTGGTCAGATTGAACGTGGGTTTGTTCGTCTTCGGATCGCCCAGCAGCACGTAATACGGCGGCTGATTGGCGGTGGTCCCGCCCTCGGAGGTCGGATCGGCCGGAACCGACCAGAAAGCGTTGTTGGTGAAGAATTCCCGAGGATCGTCCACGTGGTACTTCGACAGCATTTCGCGCTGGACCTTGAACAGATCCTCCGGATAGCGGAAGTGGGCCCGCAGTTCGGGCGAGACCTCGCTCTCCGGCTTCACCGCACCCGGGAAGACCCCGCGCCATGCCTTCAGCACCGGGTCCGACGAGTCGACCTCGTACAGCGTGACGGTGCCGTCGTACGCGTCGACCGTCGCCTTGACCGAGTTGCGGATGTAGCTGACCGACTTGCGCGGCAGCAGTCGGCCGGTCTTCTTGTCGATGCTGTCCTCGACGCCCTCCAGCGGAGTGGACTGCGCGTACGGGTAGTTGTCCAGCGTGGTGTAGGCGTCCACGATCCAGACGATCCGTCCGCCGACCACCGTGGGATAGGCGTTTCCGTCGGTGGTCAGCCAGGGCGCCACCTTCTGCACGCGTTCCCGCGGGCTGCGGTTGAAGATGATCTTCGAGTCGTCGCCGATGGCCGAGGAGAACAGGATGTTGCGCTCGGCGTACTTGGCCGCGAAGGCCAAACGGTTGACCCAGTTGCCGATCGGCACTCCGCCCTTGCCGGTGTAGGTGTACTGCGCGACGTCGGAGTCGTACTCGCGCGGACGCTGTCCGTCCATCGCGCCGACGATCGCGTAGTCCGGATTCCACTGCGAGATCAGCTCGCCGAAGTACACGCGCGGCTGGTCCACCTTGATCCGCTGCTTGTCCGCGGGCGTGAACAGGTCGCTGACCATGAAGATCGGGTAACCGCCGTCGCCGCTGCCCCCGGCGGCGTTCGGGTCCTCCGACGGCGGCTTGTTCACCCGGTTGGCGGGAGCGGCGACGAAGCCGTTGCCGTGGGTGTAGACAGTGTGCCGGTTGATCCAGTCGGTCTGGTTGCCGCTCAGCGCCGCGGGCGAGAGCTCCCTGGCGGCGACGACGTAGTCCTGCATGTCACCGTCGAGGCTGTAACGGTCGATGTCCAGCGACTCCGGGAAGCCGTAGAAGTTCTTCAGCTGGCGCAGCTGGGTGAACGTCGGCGAGAGGATGTTCGGGTCGAGCAGTCTGGCGTTGCCGATGGTCGCGGCGTCCACCGGGACGTCGAGCGGGCTCTTGCTGCTCTCGCCCTTGTAGTCCTTGTAATCGATCCTGTCGTTGGTGATGCCGAACGCCTGCCTGGTCGCGGCGATGTTCCGCTCGATGTACTCGCTCTCCTTGTCCGCGGCGTTCGGACGCACCGAGAACTGCTCGACCACCAGCGGCCACACCGCGCCGACCAGGATCGAGGACAGCACCAGCAGCGCGGCGGCCATCGCGGGCACCCGCAGATCGCGCAGCACGATGCCGGCGAAGAAGGCGAGCGCGCAGATCACCGCGATGGACAGCAGGATGAGCTTGGCGGGCAGCACCGCGTTGATGTCGGTGAACGAACCGCCGGTGAAGGTGGGTTCCTTGCGGCTGCTGGAGAGCAGTTCGTAGCGGTCGAACCAGTAGGCGATCGCCTTGAGCAGTACGAAGAGTCCGGCCAGCACGGCCAGCTGGATACGCGCCGGACGGGTCAGCACGCCCTCGCGGCCGGTCAGCCGCAGTCCGCCGAAGACGTAGTGGGTGACCAGGCTGGCGAAGAACGCGATGACCACCGCGACGAACAGCCAGTTCAGCACCATGCGGTAGAAGGGCAGGTCGAAGGCGTAGAAGCCGACGTCGAGGCCGAACTCCGGGTCCTTCTCGCCGAACGATCCGCCGTTGAGGAACAGCTGCACCGTCACCCAGTTCGACTGCGCCACCAGGCCCGACAGCAGGCCCAGCAGCACCGGGATGCCGACGCCGAACAGCCGCAGCCTGCTCATCACGGTGGTGCGATAGCGCGCGATCGGATCGTTCGGGCCCGCCACCGGCACGAACACCGGCCTGGAACGGTAGGCCAGCAGCAACGCCAGCCAGACCACCAGACCGACGAAGGCCGCCACGGCGATGAACAGCAAGACCCGGGTCCGCAGCACCGTGAGGTACACGTCGCGGAATTCGACCTCGCCGAACCACAGCCAGTTCGTGTAGGCGTCCGTCAGCCGCGGCCCGAGCAGCAGTAACGCCGCGAGGACGATGGCCGCCACCAGCAGCACACGGCTGCGTCGGGACAGCGAAGGTAAGCCGGTGGGGGGCCGCATGCCCACGATGCCACTCTCCAAGGTCCGGCGACGCTCGCACCGATACGCCCGGCCGATGCGCCGCAGTCCGATGTTGCGGGTGGTCCTTCCGGACCGTCCCGGCCCACTCTACGGAAATCGGACACCATGCAGCTGGCAGGGTTGGCTTGCCGCGCCGGGGGGACCGATAGGCCGGGTTTCCGGCTGGCCGAGTCGGCGGTTTGGTTGGATATTCGCGTGACCCCAGACCTGCACGCCGAACTCGTCCTCGCCCGCTCCGTCCGGGAGGTGGCGGAATTCGTCGACGCGGAAGGGTGGGGTCGTCCCCCGCAGATGTTCGCGCTGGTGCCGACCGCGGAGCTGGTGGCAGCGCAACCGGAACTCGAGGATCAGCTCGACGAGGGCGACGAGTTGACGCCGGTCGCCCAGGAGTCCTTCCCCGAGGACATCACCGGCGGCTCGATCGCCCTGGACGAATTCCTGGCCACCACCAGCTGGCCCCCCGCCGTCCAGGGGTGCGTGCTGGTGCAGGAGATCGTGGTGCTGCCGCCGGATGCGGAGTCGACGCTGGACGACGCGCTGGCCCCGCTGCTGGCCGACCACGATGCCGCCGACGCGGCCGCGCGCGCCGCGGCCGAAGCGCACCCCGAGCGCAGGGAGGCGCGCCTGTTCGCCGCGGTGCTGCGCGACGGCGCGTCGCTGTGCCTGCTGCAACTGCGCCCCGAGGACGACGCCGACGATTTCGGCGACCTCGACCTGCGCACCTACCCCAACCTCGCGCCGAATCTGGTCGAGGCGCTGCACCACACGCTCGAGTGACGCATGGGGACGTTCCCGAGCGGTGCTATCTCACCCGCAGCTGACCGGCTCCTTGCCGGTGTTGATCTCGTTGAGCGACTGCACCGCGCCGGTGAGACTTTCGACCCGCACCAGCCGCAACCCCTCCGGGATCCGCTGCTTGGCCTCGTTGCAGTTGGCCGCGGGGACCAGGAAGGTCTCCGCGCCCGCCTCCCGGGCGGCCATCATCTTGTACTGGATGCCGCCGATCGGACCGACCTTGCCTTCCTGATCGATTGTCCCGGTGCCCGCCACGAACTTGCCGCCGTCCAGCTCGCCGGGGCTGAGCTTGTCGATCAGGGCCAGGCTGAACATCAGGCCCGCCGACGGGCCGCCGATGTCGGCGAGGTTGAAGGCGACCCGCAGCGGCGGCCGGGCACCCTCGCCCGGCGTCACCCCGAGGTAGCCCTTGGCGGGGTCGTCGGGGCGGGCGCCGAGCACGATCGCCGCTGTCTGCTCGATACCCTCGCGCCGGAACACGACGGTCAGCGTGCTGCCGGGCGCCTGGCCGGAGACCGCGGTGACGACGTCCTTGGGCGTGGTCACCGGCGTGCCGTTGACGCTGATCAACTCGTCGCCCGCACGCAGCGCGTCCCGGGCGGGTCCGTCGTCGGCCACCTTGCGCAGCAGCACGACGGTCGGCAGATTCAGGTAGTGCAGGGCGGCGACCTCGGCGTTGCCCTCGGAGTCCTTGAAGTCCTGCTGGTTGGACTTGTCGATCTCCTCACGCGAGACCCCGGGCGGGTACACCTCCGAGCGCGGCACCAGACCGTGCTTGCCGCTGGCCCAGAAGCCGAACGCCTCGAAGATGCTCAGGCCGTCCCGCACCGACACGGTGGTCATGTTGAGATGCCCGGTGGTCGGATCGACCTCGGTGCCCTGGACGTCCACGACTTCCTTGCCGTCCACCTGGCCGAGGGTGTTGAAGGTGGGGCCGGGACCGAGTGCGACGTACGGCACAGTCAGGACACTGCCCGCGACGCCGAGCAGGAGCACCGGGATCAGAGCGGCCACCAGGGTGAGGATCCGACGATTCACCTGGACCACAGTAGTGACAGCCTGGGCCGCGAAGCGCCGGAGGCGGTCATTTCGCCCGGGCGCGCCGCCGCGGGTTTCGCGCCGCGCGAACATCGGAACGCTGTGCTACACGCGTAACGTGATGGGCATGAACGACCTCCCCTTCGGATTCTCCAACCGCGACGACGACGATCGCAAGCGCGGTGACGAGCCGAGCGGTCCCGGCCCGAACGACCCGTTCGGGTTCGGGATCGGCGGGTCCGGCGCGGGCGGATTCGACCCGGCGCAACTCGGGCAGATGCTGACCTCGCTCGGCCAGATGCTCAGCGGCATGGGGCAACCGGGCTCGGCGCAGACCGGCCCGGTGAACTACGACGTCGCCAAGCGGCTGGCCCGTCAGCAGCTCGGCTCGACCGTCGCCCCGGTGACCTCGGGCGCCGCGAGCGCGGTGGCCGACGCCGCGCACCTCGCCGAACTCTGGCTCGACAGCGCGACCACGCTGCCCGCGGGCGCGGCCAAGACGGTCGCGTGGACCGCCAACGACTGGATCGAGCAGACCCTGCCCACCTGGCAGCGCCTGTGCGACCCGGTGGCCCAGCAGATCTCGGGCATGTGGACCGCGGCGCTGCCCGAGGAGGCCAGGCAGTTCGCCGCGCCGATGGTCGGCATGCTCGGCCAGATGGGCGGCCTCGCGTTCGGTTCGCAGCTCGGTCAGGCGCTCGGCCAGCTCGCCAAGGAGGTGCTCACCTCCACCGACATCGGCCTCCCCCTCGGGCCCACCGGCACCGCGGCGCTGCTGCCCGCGGCGATCTCGGAGTTCAGTGCCGGGCTCGAGCAGCCGGAGAGCGAGATCCTGGTGTTCCTCGCCGCGCGGGAAGCCGCCCACCAGCGGTTGTTCGCGCACGTGCCGTGGCTGCGCCAGCAGGTGCTCGGTGCGGTCGAGGACTACGCGCGCGGCATCCGCATGGACTTCTCCGCCCTGGAGGAGGCCGCGCAGGGCATCGACCCGATGTCGCTGACCGATCCGGCGAAGCTCGAGGAGATCCTGGCTCAGGGCACTTTCGAGCCGCAGACCACGCCCGAGCAGAAGCAGGCGCTGGAACGGCTGGAGACGCTGCTGGCGCTCATCGAGGGCTGGGTGCAGGTGGTGGTCGGCGACGCCGTCGGCGACCGGTTGCCCGGCGCGGGCGCGCTGGCCGAGACGCTGCGCAGGCGGCGCGCCACCGGCGGCCCCGCGGAGCAGACCTTCGCGACCCTGGTGGGTCTGGAGTTGCGGCCGCGCAAACTGCGCGAGGCGGCGGCGCTGTGGCGCAGGCTCACCAGCGACGCGGGCATGACCGCGCGCGACCGGGTGTGGGCCCACCCCGACCTGCTGCCGAATTCCGACGACCTGGACTCCCCCGCGGGCTTCATCGACTCGGTGATCGGCGGCGGCGCCACCACGTTCGACGACCCGCTGGCGCAACTGGCCGAAACCGAGGCCCGCGAGCAGGCCGAGCGCGAACGCAAGGACGACGAGGCGGGTCCCGACCTGGGCAAGGAAGGCTGAGCCACCGCCTGATCCGTCCTGTGGATGAAGCGAAACCCTGTGGACAACTGAGGATTTCGCCCCGAACCCGCGGCACGCGATCCGCATACTGATGACATGACAACGATGTGTCGCGGTCCGCGGTTGCGGCCGCGGGTGACCGTCCTGGTCCGCCCGACCGGTGTCGTGCAGCTCGGATGCGATCCGGAGACCGCGGTGGTGCTCGGCCCGGACGGCATGGACGCCGATACCGTCCTCGCCTTCCTGCGCCTGCTCGACGGACTGCGCACCAAGCCGCAGATCATCTGGCGAGCCGGAGAATGCGGAATCGACGCCGAACGCGCCGTGGCATTGCTCACCCTGGTCGACGAAGCCGGACTGCTGGACCATCCCGACGACCGTGCCGCGCAGGTGCGGGCGGTGCGAGTGCACGGGCTCGGTCCACTGTCCGACGCCGTGTCGGCCGGTCTGCGCGCGCTCGGCGTGCGGCCGAGCCGTTCCCGGGACTACCCGTCCGGCGCCGCGACGGTGCGCTCCTGGGGCGCCGATCTGGTCGTGCTCGCCGACGCGCTGATGCCCGACCCCCGACTGGTGCACGATCTGCTGCTGCACCGCGTCCCGCATCTGCAGATGCGCATCCGGGACAACAAGGGCGTGGTGGGGCCGCTGGTGCTGCCCGGCGTGACCAGCTGTCTGCGCTGCGCGGACCTGATCCGCGCGCGCAACGACGCCGACTGGCCGCATCTCGCGGCGCAACTGCTCGGCCGCGTCGGGCACGCTTCCCCGGCCGGGATCGCCGCCACCACGGCGGTAGCTCTCGGCGAGCTGGAGGCCATCATCGACTGCTCCCCGCGGCGCACCCCGGCCACGCTGGACGCCACGCTGGAACTGGACCTTGATTCACACGTCCTCGATCGGCGCGGCTGGACCCGCGATCCCGCCTGCGCGTGTACGCGCGTTTCCGCAGGTCTGGGCGCCGGGTCGCGGTGGTGACCAAGATTGCCATGGCCGCGGGCTGGTCCGTCCGCCATGATGGGTACGTGTCAGAGATCGTGCGCCGTCGCTCGTCCCGCAACGCCAAGTTGGCCAAGATTCCGCTCGGCATCGCCGGCCGTGCCGCCGTCGGGTTCGGCAAGAAGCTCGCCGGAGGCGACAAGTCCGAGATCAACGCACAGCTCAATCAACGGGCCGCCGAGCAGTTGTTCACCGTGCTCGGTGAGCTCAAGGGCGGCGCGATGAAGTTCGGGCAGGCGCTCAGCGTGATGGAGGCCGCGGTCCCCGAAGAGTTCGGCGAGCACTATCGCGAGGCCCTCACCAAGCTGCAGGCCGCCGCGCCGCCGATGCCCGCCGCCACCGTTCACCGGGTGCTGGACCAGCAACTGGGCACCCAGTGGCGTAGCCGCTTCCGTGAGTTCGACGACACTCCGGCCGCGTCGGCCAGCATCGGGCAGGTGCACCGGGCGGTGTGGTCGGACGGCCGGACCGTCGCGGTGAAGGTGCAGTACCCCGGCGCCGACGAGGCGCTGCGCGCCGACCTCAAGACACTGTCGCGCATGTCCGGCCTGGTCGCGTCCGTGATCCCCGGTGCGGACGTCAAGCCGATCCTCGCCGAGATCACCGAGCGCACCGAGGAGGAGCTGGACTATCGCAACGAGGCGGCCAACCAGCGCAGCTTCGCCAAGGGCTTCGACGGGCACGGCGAGATCGTGGTGCCCAAGGTGGTGGCGAGCGCGCCGAAGGTGATCGTCACCGAGTGGCTGGACGGCGTCGCCGTCTCCACGATCATCAAGCAGGGCGCCGAGGATCCGGAGGGGACCCGTGCGCTGCGCAATCGCGTCGCGGGACTGATGGGCCGGTTCCACTTCTCTTCCCCGGAGGTGATCGGGCTACTGCATGCCGACCCGCACCCGGGCAACTTCATGATGCTGCCCGACGGCAAGCTCGCCGTCATCGATTTCGGCGCCTGCGCGCCGATGCCGGAGGGCTTCCCTCCGGTGCTGGGCCGGATGCTGGCCCTCGCGGTCGAGGAACGCTTCGCCGAACTCACCGAACTGCTGTACGACCACGGCTGGGTGATCCCCGGCCGGGTGGTCACCCACGAGGAGATCGCCGACTACCTGCGGCCGTTCACCGACCCGATCCGAACCGACTCGTTCCACTTCACCCGCCGATGGATGCAGCGCGTGGCGGGCAAGGCCTCGGAGTTCTCCAGCCCCGAGATGAAAACCGCACGGGCGCTGCAACTCCCGGCGGAATACGTGATGATCTTCCGCGTACTCGGCGGCTCCGTCGGCATCCTCGCCCAGCTCGACGCAGAACTGCCGTTCATGCAACTCGTCCGCACCTGGATGCCCGGCTTCACCGAGGAACGCACAGCCTCCTGAGCTGTGTTGGATTTGCCGCGCCTGCGGCGCGGCGTGTTCGCGGCCCCGGGAAGTCTCGCGTCCGAGCGACCGAGAATCGCGCCTGCGGCGCATGCGCTTCGGTCACTCGGACGCGAGACGGGCCGCGAACGGTGCTCGTAAGACTCGCACCCGACGGGCTGGAAATGCGTGCATCGGGCGACCTATAGCTGGACTGCAAATTGCCGCGAGAACTCACCCTTGTAAGTCGATACCGAAAGCGCCGCTGGCACAGCTAGCGTGATCGGCCGCGCGCCGAAACGCAGGGCAGCCGCTCACCGGGCAACGGTGAGCGGCTGCTCTGCTTTCTCGTTCGTTGGCTCGGCCGTGTCGGGACGGACCGGTTCGAGCACTTCGACCGGAGGGAGGGAAGTCACTCCCCGGCTCATGCCGGGACCGCGACCTTGCGCGGACGACCGCGAGGACGCTTGCGGGCGATCACGACACCCTGGTCGAAGATCTCACCGCCCCAAACGCCCCACGGCTCACGACGATCCATGGCGGCGCTCAGGCAGCCCTTGCGGATCGGGCAGGTCGCGCACAGTGCCTTGGCCTGCTCCAACTGGACCGGGCTCTCGGCGAACCAGAGGTCCGGGTCTCCAGCACGGCAGGGCAGGACCTTGGTGATCTCCTGGGTCCGGGTAGTCGACGCCACGGTTCGGCATGTCACGTCAGTAGTGGCCTGCGGCCAACCCTGTGCGGTGAACACGTCGTTCTCCTTCAGCTCGTTTGCAGCGGTTCGTTTCGTTGTGCCGCGAAACCGGTGCCGGTCGGCTGAAGGGCCGGAGAATACTGGCCACGGTTTCGCTGTCGTGCGATCCGTGGCCAGGAGGTCGGGGAGGAGTTCCCTACCTAGGTCGACATCTGTGTCGAGTCCTGATCACGGTCGCTGGGTGTGCGGTGCGGAGGCGTGCTGCCCGCGGATCCGCCGGCTCCAGGCCGGCTTCGTCCGCGAAGACACCGACTGCTGCCTCGACAGCCGTCGGGTGCCAGCCCGCGCTGGGCTTGCCCTGAATCTCGGTACCGATCGACGCATGCATCGCAGCGCAATTCACTTGCGTGCCGAACGTGCCGAACGCACCGATTTCGGACAGACCGATCCCCTGCAAGGCGAGGATCCCCCGGGAGGCCGCCATGGGCGCATAGACCGCAACGCCGCTGGCGCCGAAGTTCATGGTGTTGTCCATTGCTCTGCCTCCCTCCTGTACTCGTGTGTGTCGATAACTGTGCGCGCCGAGATGCCCTCCCGGTGCGTGAAATCCACCATAGGCAAGATCTTCAAGCGCCACAACCTATTTTCTACCTGCGGTTTTGTGACGTGGATCGAAGCCGGGACGCGACGATGGCGAGCACGTCGGCGCCGAACTGGTCGATCTTCTTCGCACCGATGCCCGCGATGGCGGCCAGCGCGGCGTCGTCGGCGGGCAGTTGTTCGGCGATCGCGGTGAGCGTGGTGTCGGTGAATACCACGAACTCGCGCACGCGCAGCGCCTCCGCTTTCTCCGCACGCCAATCACGCAGTGCGGCAAGCAATTCCGCGTCCAGCTCGGCCGGGCAGCGACGGCAGCGGCCGAGCATGGTCGCGTAGGTGCCGATCAACGGTTTCGCGCAGACGCGGCAGGTCGGGCGGACACCACCCGAGGCCGAGGGCGGCGCCGCTATCCGCGAGGCGGGCGAGTCGTCGGGCACGAGACCATTGAGGAATCGGGAGCGCCGCCGCACGCGCCTGCCGCCTTCGTTCCTGGCCAGCGCCCAGGACAGCCGCAGATGCTCGCGCGCCCTGGTGACCCCGACGTAGAGCAACCGCCGCTCCTCCTCGAGCGCCGCCTCGTCGGCGACCGAGCCGTCGTCGGCGAGGACGTGCGTGATCGGCATGGTTCCGTCGGACAGGCCGACTAGGAACACCGCGTCCCACTCCAGGCCCTTGGCGGCGTGCAGCGAGGCCAGCGTGACCCCCTGCACCGTGGGTGGGTGCCTGGCCTCGGCGCGGGTGGCGAGTTCCCGTAGCAGTCCGGTCAGTTCCAGCCGGTCGTCGTGCCCGACCAACTCCTCGGTCAGGCGCACCAGGGCGACCAGCGAGGACCAGCGTTCGCGCGCCTGGGCGCCTGCGGGCTCGGTGGCGGTCAGGCCGATCGGGGCGAGCACCGCGCGTACCAGCGAGATCAGGGCATTGCCACTGCGCGCCTGGTCGGGGAGGTCGTCGCGGGCGGCGGCCTGCCGCAGCGCCTGGACGGCCTGCCTGACCTCCGCACGCGCGAAGAAACCTTCGCCGCCACGAATCTGGTACGGGATGCCGCGTTCGGTGAGCGCCTGCTCGTAGCTCTCCGAGTGGGCGTTGATCCGGTAGAGCACGGCGATCTCGGCCGCCGGTGTGCCCCCCTCGATGAGCTTGCCGATCGCCTTGGCCACCGCCGCGGCCTCGGCGGGCGCGTCGTCGTATTCGGCGAACTCCGGCTCCGGCCCGTCGGCACGCTGGCCGATCAATTGCAGCCTGGTGCCCGCGATGCGCCCGCGCGCCGCCCCGATCACCCGGTTGGCCAGCGACACCACCTGCGGCGTCGAGCGGTAGTCGCGTTCCAGGCGGACCACGGTGGCCTCGGGGAAGCGGCGGGAGAAATCCAGCAGGTAGCTCGGCGTGGCGCCGGTGAACGAGTAGATCGTCTGGTTGGCGTCGCCGACCACGGTCAAGTCGTCGCGGTCACCGAGCCAGGCGTCGAGCACACGCTGCTGCAAGGGCGTTACGTCCTGGTACTCGTCCACGACAAAACTGCGGTATCGGCCGCGAAATTCGTCGGCCACCGCCGGATAGTCCTCCAACGCGGCCGCTGTGTGCAGCAGCAGGTCGTCGAAATCCAGCAGCAACCCGTCGGGCGTCGCCTTCAGCTTCTCGTAGCCCGCGTAGACCTCGGCGACGCGCAGCGCGTCGTAGGGCGTCTCGCGGTGCTGCTTCGCCACCGCCGCCGTGTAGTCCTCCGGCGCGATCAGCGAAGCCTTCGCCCACTCGATCTCGCTCAGCAGATCGCGAACGCTGTCGGTGGCCGTGGACAGTCCGGCCCGGTGCGCCGCCTGCGCCACGATCGGGAACTTGGCATCGATCAGCCGCCACGGGACGTCGCCGACGATCTGCGGCCAGAAGTACTTCAGCTGCCGCAGCGCCGCCGCGTGGAACGTGCGCGCCTGCACCTGGTTCGCCTCGCCGCCGAGGCCGAGCGCGCGCAGCCGGGTGCGCAACTCCCCCGCCGCCCGCGCGGTGAAGGTGACCGCGAGCACCTGATCGGCCTTGACGTGCCCGTGCGCGACCAAGTGCGCGATCCGATAGGTGATGGTCCTGGTCTTGCCGGTGCCCGCGCCCGCGAGCACGCAGACCGGACCGCGCGGCGCGCGCACGGCGGCGGCCTGCTCGGGGTCGAGGTCTGCGAGGTCGGGAGCGGGCACGCGGTCCATCATGACAGCGCCCACCGACACCCGCCGCGCGGCCGGGGGCGATCGCCCCCGAGTCGGAACAGTGAGCGGTCCTGCGGCGTTGCAGTGTCCGTGACTGACGCGAACCCCACCCTGACGATGTACTCGACCACCTGGTGCGGCTATTGCCGCAGGCTCAAGAAGCAGCTGGACGAGGCGGGCATCACCTACGTCGAGATCGACATCGAGCAAGATCCGGCGTCGGCCGAGTTCGTGGGCAGCGTGAACGGGGGCAACCACGTCGTGCCCACCGTGAAGTTCGCCGACGGCTCCACCGCGACGAACCCGTCGCTGGCGGCGGTCAAGCAGGTCCTGGCCGGCCTGTCCTGATCGGTCGCCGCGCGCGGGTCGCGGCGGCCCGCGCGCTCAGCCGATCGCGGCCCAGGATTCCACGATGGTGCGCGCGATGGAGATCGAGCCGGGCAGCAGCAGCTGGGCGCCCTCGCCCTGCTTCGACCAGTCCCCCACCGCGAGAGCTTCGCGCACCTGCGCCCGGGTGAACCAGTTGGCTTCGGCGATCTCGCCGTCGGAGAAGACCAGCGGCTGCTCGGGGTCGGCGACCGCGGCGAAGCCCAGCATCAGCGAGCGCGGGAACGGCCACGGCTGGCTGCCCAGATAGCTGATCTCGCGCACGTCGAGGCCGACCTCCTCGCGCATCTCGCGCTCCACGCAGCGTTCCAGCGACTCGCCCGCCTCGACGAACCCGGCCAGCAGCGAGAACAGCGACTTCGGCCAGCTCTGCTGGCGCGCGAGCAGCACCCGGTCATCGCCGTCGTGGATCAGGCAGATCACCGCGGGATCGATGCGGGGGAACTCCTCGTAACCGCTCTCGGTGATGCGCGACCACCCCGCCTTGGACACGGTGGTCACCGCGCCGTCCGCGCCGTTGAACCCCGCCTTGTCGTGCCAGTTCAGCAGTGCGATCGCAGTGGAGAGCAGCCCGGCGGTGCGGTCATCGATGGCGCCGCCCGCCAGCGCGCGCAGATCGGTCAGCGTGCCCGCCAGCTCCGCATCACGCACTGCCCACAGGTGCACGCCGTCCTCGACGCCGAGGAACACCGCGTCGGGACTCGGCTCGGCGGACAATTCGAGGGCCGCGTCCAGGACCAGTACGCCCTCGTCGAAGCGCACCTGCCCGCGCCGATTGACCCGCAAGAGTCGCGCGCCGGCCCAGCCTTCCTTCAGAGCTCGAGCATCGCCTCGGATCGTCTCGGCCCGGTCGACTACGGAACGGGACAGCAGTGGAACACCATTGAGCTGAAATGCCGGCACGTCTCGAGACTATCGCGCCCGAGTTACCGCCCGGCCCGCAGCAGGGTTACTTACTCGCCCGGCGGATGTACAACAGTTTGTCGCCCGCCTCGATCGCGTCCACTTCCGGCTCGCCCACGCGGTAGAGCACCCCGTTGCGTACCACGCCGAGGACGATATCGCCGAGATGCCGAGGCGAACCGCCGATCTCGGACGACTCGACCTCGCGCTCGGCGACGGCGAAGCCCTCCTCGGGCGTGAGCAGGTCCTCCATCATCTCCACGACCGTGGGCGTGGTTGTCGCGATGCCGAGCAACCGGCCGGCGGTCTCCGAGGACACCACCACCGAGTTCGCGCCGGACTGCCGCACCAGGTGGGTGTTCTCCGCTTCCCGGATGGACACCACGATCTTGGCGGCCTTGTTCAGTTCGCGGGCGGTGAGGGTGACCAGCACGGCGGTGTCGTCCCGGTTGGTGGCGACCACCACCGATTCCGCGTTCTGCGCACCGGCCAGCCGCAGCACGTCGGACTGGGTGGCCGAGCCGTGCACCGTGACCAGTCCGGCGTTCGCGGCCGCCTCCAGAGCGACGACGTCGGTGTCGACCACGACGATGTCGGCGGGCTGCACCCCGTCGCCGAGCATGGCGTCGATCGCGGTCCGCCCCTTCGTGCCGTATCCGACGACCACGGTGTGATTGCGCACGGTGTGCCTCCATCGCTGAATCTTGAAAGCCTGCCGGGAACGTTCGGTCAGCACGCTGAGCGTGGTGCCGACCAGGACGATCAGGAACAGGATGCGCAGCGGGGTGATGATGACGATGTTCGCCAACCGCGCGTCGGGCGTCACCGGGTGGATGTCGCCGCATCCGGTGGTCGACAGCGAGACCGTCGCGTAGTAGAACGCGTCCAGGAACGACAGTTCGTCGCCCGAGTTGTCGTGGTAGCCGTCGCGCCCCACGTACACCACCAGCGCGGCCAGGAACAGCAGCGCGGTCGCGAACAGCACCCGCCTGGTCAGCGAAATCCACGGGCTGGTCTGCACTTCCGGGATGCGCAGCAGGCCGACCAAGGCGAAATCGGGGCGGCTGGCCAACCCCAGTCCGCGCGCTCGATCACCGAACACCGGATACACCCGTCATCGCGTTGTTCGTGTCGGTCATCTCCGGTAATCCTTGTCCCTCCGGCACAGCAGGGGAGCCTACTGTGTTTGGTCCTCCAGCGCCTACGGCGCGGGGTTTCCTGGCCTGCGGACGAAACAACGTCACCGTCGGCCGCGCTCGAAACCTGGGTTCGAGTGCGCCGAGCACGTGAGCGGTCCAGCACAAGGCTTGGGACGGCGACCCGGTCATCGGCGCATCGTCAAGGCGCCCGGTGCGACGTCAGCCGCGGGTGTGCGCATCCAGACACCTTGGGTACCTAGTTGCTGAATATTCGCTGTCTGACGATTGGAGGGCACATTCCCCGTCGCTCGAACAGGAAGAACAGTCTCTATGCCAACCGCTGTCGCCCAAGCGCTTCTCACCCGCACGGCCGCGCGAACACGCGAGCACACATCTCCGCCGGCGCCGACCGTGCCCGTCATCGAAGCGATCGCGACCGGCGCGCCCGGCCTGGTCCTCGACCAATCCGACGCGGCGGACCGGGTGGCCGGGCAGTTGACCGACCCGGAGCAGCGAGCCAGGATCAAACGCATTTTCCGCAAAACCATGATCAATACGCGGCGCTTCGCGGTCGACCCGCTGAATCCCCGGCTTCTGGCGCCCGGCGGTGAATCAGCGATGATCCAGGATCGCATGCGCCTGTTCTACCGCCACGCCGTTGCACTGACGGTCGATGTGGCACGGCGTGCGCTCGCCGGTGTCGACCCGGCCGGCCTGGGGCTTCTCGTGTTCGCCACGAGCACCGGCCTCATCGCGCCCGGCGTCGACGCCGCCGTCGTCGATCAGCTCGGGCTGCCCCGGTCGGTCGCTCGTCTGGTGGTCAACTTCATGGGCTGCGCGGCGGCGATGAACGGCATTCGCGCCGCCTCCGACTTCGTCCGGGCCAACCCGGACAAGAAGGCGATGGTCGTGTGTATCGAACTCAACTCCGTGCATGCCCTCCCCATCGAAGACATCGATGACGCGGTGGTCCACAGCCTGTTCGGAGACGGCTGCGGCGCGCTGGTCATCGGGGCGAAGCACGGGGCGGAGCAGGCCGAAGCGGGGACGATCGTCATCCGGGACAAATTCACCCACTTGTTCGAGGCCACCGAAGACGGCATCGCGGTCGGCGTCAACCACGACGGCATCGCCTGCGAGCTGTCGGAGAACGTACCCGAGTACATCTACAACGGCGTCGCTCCCGTCGTCGCAGACGTCCTGCACCGCAACGGATTGCGACAAGCCGACATCGATGGGTGGGCGATTCACCCGGGCGGGCCGAAGATCTTGCTCGAATCCGCGCGATCGCTCGGCCTTCCGCCGGAAGCCGCGGCGCCGAGCTGGCAGATTCTCGGGGAATACGGGAACATGTCGAGCGTCTCATTGATCTTCGTGCTCGAACGGATCGTCGGCCGGGCAGGGGCGGACAAGCCGACCGAGACGGGCGTCGCGTTCTCGTTCGCGCCCGGAGTCACGATCGAGGGAATTCTCTTCGACGTCGTTCGCCGGTGATCGTGCTGCCTGCCTGCCATCCGGCCTGGTCGAGCGCGCTCGCTCGACTCGAGTCCCCTCGGTGCCTCGGTCGACACGGTGAGGGAATGGATGCGAGAGTGCGGCATGGCTGAAAACACGGTGACACCCGCGCTCGACGGCGGGCGACGGCCCGAGCTGACCCTCGCGGCCCTGCTGTTCGGCGCCGGGGTACTGCATTTCGTCTGGCCGAAGCCTTTCGATTCCATCGTGCCGCGCACGCTGCCCGGCAAGGCCCGCGACTACACCTATGCCTCCGGGGTGGCCGAGATCGGCGTCGCCGCCGCGCTCGCGTTCCCGCGTACCCGGAGCTTCGGCGGACGGCTGGCGGCGCTGCTGTTCATCGCGGTGTTCCCGGCCAACGTGCAGTTCACCGCGGACATGCTGGCCAGCGAGAAGGCGCCGCGGCTGGTCAAGATCGGCTCGGCGCTGCGGCTTCCGCTGCAGATCCCGCTGATCACTCAGGCGCTGGCGGTGAGCCGGCGGGCGCGGCGTTCCTGATCAGCTCGGCCAGTTCCTCCGGTCCGGCCAGGTTCACCGGCGCGATGGTGCGTCCGGTGCGCACGTAGTGGAACGCGGCGCCGACGCGGTGCAGCATCTCCTGCTCCGGCCGTCCCTCCCGCGCGGCCATCAACCGCGCCCACGCCAGGCGGTAGACCGCCAGCTGCATGGCGACCGCTGGTTCCTCGGCGGCACCGGGCTCGGCGCCGGTCTTCCAGTCCACGACGGTCCAGCGCCCGCCCGGTTCGGCGAACACCGCGTCCATCCGGCCCCGGATGACGGTGCCCGCGATCGAGGTCTCGAACGGGATCTCGACCTCGATCGGGCTGCGGTCGGCCCACCGCGAATTCAGGAACGCCTCCTGCATCGCGGTCAGCTCGGCGTCCAGGCCCGCGTCGGCCGCGCCGTCGGCCGCGCCCGGCAGTTCGTCCAGACCGAGCAGGCGGGTGGAGCCGAACCACCGCTGCACCCAGGCGTGGAACGCGGTGCCGCGGCGCGCCAGCGGATTCGGCGGGTAGGGCAGCGGGCGACGCAGCCGGGCGGCGAGTTTCGCCGGGTCGGCGCGCAGCTCGACCAAGGCGGTCGCCGCGATCTGGCCGGGTAGCTCCACCTCCTCGGCAGCGGCCGCCGCCGCCAGGTGTTCGGCCAGCAGCGCGTCGACGTCGGCGGCCCAGCCTTCCGGATCGTCCGGGTCGGCGGCGGGGTGGACGTGCTCCGGCCGGTACGAATCCTCCGGCGGGGGCGGAGCGAAGCCGCTCGCGGCGTAGGCCGGCTCGTCGGCGGACAGGTACTCCTCCACCGGGTCCGGGGCCGCGCCGAAGTAAGGCTCGATGTCGGCGTACGGGTCGGCGTATTCGATCGACGTGAAGTCGAAATCGTCCGCGAGTTCGTCAGGTGGGAACTCGTCGTCGGGCGGATAGTAGGCCAAGTCATCCGGGTAAGCCGCCTCCTCGACGGGCGGCGCGGAAGCCTCCTCGCCCGGTATTGCGGGCGCATCCCCGTCCGGCGGCGCAGGCGCGTCTCCACCCGGCGGTGCAGGCGCATTCTTGTCGAGGGCGGGGGGCTTCGCGGGGACCGCGTGTGTGTCCGGACCGGTGGCGGGGCGAGCGCGCAGGTCGGCCAGCGCGGCGCGGACCAGCGCGGCGCCCTGCTCGATGGGGTCGCGGCGGGTGCTGAGCGGGTCGCGCGGCCATTCGGCGGTGGCGGGGTTGTCGGTGAACGGATTGACGGCGTCGTCGGCGGGCGGGTCGTCCCAGCGGTCGATGGCCAGGACGTCGTAGGCCGGGCTGCCGGCGTCCTCGTGCGCGTGCTTCAGCTCCAGCAGGAAATCCGAGGGGCCCTTCGGCGTGCTGCCGGTCTCCGCCCAGTAGTGCGCCGAGACCAGCAGCACACGTTCGGTTCTGGTGAGCGCGACGTAGAACAGGCGGCGTTCCTCATCGATCCGGCGGCGCTCCAGCGCCTCCTTGTGCGCCTTGATCGCACGGTCGAGGTCGGCGCGGTCGTACAGGTCGGTGAGTTCGAGCACCGGCACGCCCTCGGCCGCGTCGTCCTGCTGCCGGTCGCCACGCAGCGAGGTCGGCAGTTCGGCGAGCGCGCCCAGCCACGTGCCCGACCCGACCTTGGACGGGAATACCCCCTCCACCACGTGCGGGACCGCGACGATCTCCCATTCCAGGCCTTTCGCCGCGTGCACGGTCAGCACCTGGACGCGGTCCTTGGCGACTTCGACCTCGCCCGGCTCCAGTCCGTTCTCGACCTCCTCCGCGGCGGCGAGGAAGGCGAGCAGACCGCCGAGCGAGGCTCCGGTGTCGGCGGCGTAGCCGGCCACCACTTCCGCGAACGCGTCCAGGTGCTCGCGCCCGGCTCCGGTGCCCGCCATCGCTCGCCGGGTCTGGGTCTCCACGCCGACACCGATGGTGCGCTCGACATCGGCGACCAATTCCGCCAACGGCTGACCACTGCGTTCGCGCAACGCGGCCAGTTCCCGCCCCAGCGCCTCGATGCGGGCGAACCCGGCCGCCGAATACTGCTCGGCGGGCCCGGGATCGGCGATGGCATCGGCCAACCCGGCCTGTTCGGCGGGCTCGGGCGCCACCTCGCGCAGCGCCTCGTCCAGCGTGGCGCCGTCGGCGATCTCGGCCGTGGCCTCGGACCCGGGACGCCGGATGGACAGGTCCCTGGCACGTCGGGCGAGCGCGGCGATGTCGGCGACGCCGATGCGCCAGCGCGCGCCGGTCAGCACGCGCATGGCGGCGCTGCCCGCGCCGGGTTCGGCGATCAGTCGGAGGGTGGCGACGATGTCGGCGACCTCCGGTGTGGCGAGCAAACCGCCGAGCCCGACGATCTCCACCGGAAGTCCTCGCGCGCGCAGCGCCTCAGCCAGCGGTGAAGCGTCGGCGTTACGGCGCACCAGCACCGCCGACGTGGGCGGTGGCTGCTGCGCCGCGCGCCGGGCGGCCCACTCCGCGGCGATCCGCTCGGCCACCCACTCGCGTTCGTCGGCGACGGTCTCGGTCAGCGCCAGCGCCACCATCCCCGGCCCGGCGTCGGGTTTGGCGCGCAGCGCGTCGACCGTCACCCCGCCGCCCTCGATCGCCTTGCGCCGCAATGGTTCCGCGACCAGGTTCGCCAGCGCCAGCGCCTCCGGCGGATTGCGCCAGCTGGTCAGCAAAGCCAGCGTGGGCGCGGGCACCCCCGGGGCGCTGGGGAAATCGGTGGCGAACCGGGGCAGATTCGCCGCCGAAGCGCCACGCCAGCCGTAGATCGACTGCATTGGGTCGCCCACGGCGGTCACCGCGAGTCGCTGCCCGTCTCGTGATCGCGGGGGCTGGTCGCGTCGATCGGGCATGGCATGCGGGTCGTGCGCACCGGCGAAATGCGACTCTCCTTCACCCATCGCATCGACGCGCCCGCTGCGCACCGGGCCACCGTGACGGGCATCGGGGTGCGCCGACCCGGATTGCCGCGTGGGCGGTCCCACGTGCCGCTCTCGCGTACTCGCGCGTGCGGAGTCGCTTACTTTCGGCCGACCCGTCTCCCGGCCGCTGCCATGCGGTTCGCGTGCGAATTCTCCACCAGCCGACACATCCGTAACGCCCATGTCCCCCCGCGACTCACCCGCGGAAGCACCATCAGGCAATACATTCGAACCACCCACGGCCCCCCACGACTCACCTGCGAAAGCACCAGCCGACACATCCGAATCGCCGGTAGCCGCTTGCGACTCACCTGCCGCCGTGCGGATGTCGAGCTGATCTCCATCCGCCCCGGACAGCTGCGGGTACACCTCCCGTGTAGGGGTCGACTGGTCCGCATCGCCGCGCCGCGAGATTCTTTCTCGCTCCGTCGAAAAGGGGTGCACGGCCGTATGGGGCGCATCGCCCTGCACCGACGACTCACCCGAGAGCTGAGCGCCGACGTTCCGGCCGTATGTGTCGAGCTGGGCCGCCTGCTGGGGTTCGGGGGGATGTCTCCGTGTGCGGGGGCCCGGGGAGAAGTATCACCAGCCGATCCCCGGGACATGTCGTGTGCCTGCCGATGCCCTTGGTCCGGATCACCGCCGAACAGGGCCGCGAGCAGCACTCGCTGGGCGTGGCCGGTGTCCTGGTACTCGTCGAGCAGCACCAAGTTGAACCGCGCGCGTTCGGCGGCGGCGACTTCGGGGTGCTCGGCGGCCAAGCGCGCGGCCAGGGACATCTGCGCGCCGAAATCCAGTGCGCCCCGGCGGCGCAACGCCTCGGCGAGCTGTTGCACCAGCGGCAGCAGCGCCACTCGCTCCTGCTGCACCTGCACGATATTGAGCAGCGTCTGGCTCGGTCCGCCTCGCTGACGCGGACCGGCGGGCAGCGTGTGCACCAGCTTCGCCAGTTCGGTGTGCGCCTCGGCCAGTTCCTCCGGCTCCACCAGGTGCTCCGCGAGTTGCCCGGACAGCGCGAGCACCGCCTCGGTGACCGACACGGGGGTGCGCTCGGTCTCCAGGTCGCCGTCCCAGGTGCGGACCACCTGGTGGGCGAGTTGCCAGAGCTGGGTCTCGGTCAGCAGCGTCGCGGACGGCTCCACCGGAAGCAGCAGGCCGTGCTCGGTGAGCAACCTGCCCGCGTAAGAGTGGTAGGTGCTGATCTCCGGTTCCGCGCCGGTCAGCTGCGCGCGCAGCCGCCCGCTCGGGTCGAGTTCGCGCAGCAGCGGCGCGCCGGCCAACCGGGCCAGCCTGGTCCGGATGCGGGCGGTCAACTGCTGGGCGGCTTTGCGCGTGAACGTCAGCCCGAGCACTTCGTCCGGCAGCACGAGCCCGTTGGCGACCATCCACACCACGCGGGCGGCCATCGTCTCGGTTTTGCCCGCGCCCGCGCCCGCGACCACGAGGGTGGGCCCGGGCGGCGCGGCGATCACGGCGGCCTGTTCGTCGGTCGGCGGTGGCAGGCCCAGCGCCTGCGCGAGCTGGTGGGGCGTCACCCGGCCGTTCACGGCGGCGCCCCGGCGACCGGCCGCGGCGAGGCCGAGGGCGCGCTCACTCGTCGGTCACCTGTCTCCCGCTGTCCTGCACGGGACAGCTGCCCGCGACCGCGCAGTGGCGGCATCCGTCGTTGCGCACGGCGAGGTAGCTGGGGCCCTGCGTAGCGGCCGCGGCCTGGTGGATCGTGTCGCGCCAGTGCTCCAGCGCCTCGGCGTCCAGCGGAGGCTGCATGCGCTGGGTGGCGCCCTCCGTCTTGCTCGGCTTCGCGACGTAGACCAATCGCGCGCCACCCGGTTCGCCGGGCGGGGCGCCCGCCTCGGCGGAGCCGGATTCTCCCGTCGCGTCGAGCGCGCCCGTGGCGGCGGCCACCTGGTAGGTCGCCAGCTGCGCGTGATCGACGGCGGCCTGCTTGCTGACCGGGGACTTGCCGGTCTTCACGTCGACGATCACGAAGCGGCCGCGCGCGTCGCGCTCCAGCCGGTCGACGCGGCCCCGGATCCGCACGGCGCGTTCGTCTTCGGTGCGCGCGGGCAGCACGCAATCCACCGGCACCTCCACACCGGCCTGGGTGAGTTCACCGCGGGTGTTGCGAACCCAGGTCAGGAAGCTCTCCAGCATGGCCGCGGTGCGGCGCAGCTCCTGCCTGGAATGCCAGCCGGTCCCGGGATCCACCGCCTGCCAGGCCCGTTCCAGCGCCGCGCGCACCTGGTCCTCGGGCACCTGGCCCGCCAGCGCCTGGACCAGCGTGTGCACCAGGTTGCCCTTGACGGCGTGCGGGTTGTCGCCGTCGGTGCCGCCGTGGCGTTCCAGCGCCCAGCGCAGCGGACAGGTGCGCAGCAACTCCACGGTGGAGGGCGACAGCGCCACCGCGTCCGCGTCCTCGCCCCACAGCGGACGCGGCGAGCTGAGTTCGGCCGTGCCGTACCAGTCGTCGGGGTGGGTGCCGCGCACGCCCGCGTCCGCCAGCCGCGCGAGTTGGTGCGCGGCGCGACGCCTGCGTTCCGGGTCGGCCTCGGGATCGCAGACCACACCGCGCAATTCGGCGACCAGGGAGTGCATCACCAGGGCGCGGCCGGGATCGACCACCGGAAGCGCGCCGGGCTCGCTGTCCTCGTCGTGCCCGAGCAACTCGGCGAGGAAACGCGACGGCACCAGGTCGCGTTCGCCCGCCACCGATTCCACGGCGGTGACCAGCAGTGACCGCCGCGCCCGGCTGCACGCGACGAGTAACAGCCTGCGCTCCTCGGCGAGGATCGGCGCGGCACGGCTCACCCGCTCCCCCGCGTCGGATACTCCGGCGGTGAGATCCACCAGATCCTCGGTGTGCAGCAGGGTGCCGCGCGAGCGCGGATTCGGCCAGATCCCCTCTTGCACGGCGGCGACCGCGACCACGTCCCATTCCCGCCCGGCGGCGGCGTGCGCGCTCAGCAGCGCGACCGCCTCGCCCGGCGCGGTGCGCGGTGCGGCGTCGTGCGGAATCTCCTGCTGCGACAGATACTCGACGAACCCTTCGATGCTGGCGCGCGGCAGCCGGTCGACGTAGGCGGCGGCCGCGTCGAACAACGCGACGGCGGCGTCCAGATCGCGATCGGCCTGCATGCCGACCGCGCCGCCGCGCTCGGACTGGGCCACCCAGCGCCGCTCCAACCGGGAACCGGTCCACAGCGCCCACAGGACGTCCTCCAGCCCCGCGCCACGCCCGCGCGCCTTACCGGCCCGGTGCAGCGCGTCCAGCACCCGGCGCAGCGGCGCTGCCTCGACCTCGGTGAGCCGGTTCAGGATCGCCGGATCGCCGGTCCCGATCAATTGGTCGCGCAGCACCTGCGCGGAGGGGCGGTCGATGTCCCCGCCGCGGTCGGTGGGCGCATCATCGACCTCTTCCGCGGTTTTCGCCCCGGCGCGCGCGGATTCCAGCACCGCGCGCCGAACGCCGCGACGCAACCGGCGCAAGGCGATCTGGTCGGCGCCGCCGAGCGGACCGGACAGCAGGTCGAGGGCGTCCTCCGGCTCGAAGGCCGGTTCCGCGCCGTGCCGCGCCGCCTCGCCCGCCAGCACCGCCCGCAGTGCCAGCAGCATCCAGGCCGCGCCGCGCCTGCGCGCCAGCGGCGTGTCCAGCGCGGGCTGGCGCACCGGCACGCCCGCGCCGAGCAAGGCGCGGCGCAGCGGCGCCAGCGACAGCGGCACCGATCGGACGATCACCGCCATCCGCGACCACGGCACCCCGCCGGTGAGGTGCGCGCGGCGCAGATGGTCGGCGATGAGCGCGGCTTCCTTCGCGGGCGTGGCCAGCACGCGCACCCGCACCTCGGTGCCGTCCTCCCGCGGGTCGGCACGGTCCGGCACGGGGATGCGCTGCGGCGCGCTGCCGGGCAGACGCGCGGCGATCCGCGCGACCGCCAGCTCCACCTGACCGCTGAAGCGATGATTGGCGCGCAGCACGACGCGCTGCTCGTCCGGCACGTCGAGTTCGGCGACGAAGCGCGCGTCGGCGCCGCGGAAGGCGAAGACGGCTTGATCGGGGTCGCCCGCGATCACGGTGATCCGCGCGCTGTGCCCGATCGCCTTGACCAGGACGGCCGCCTGCGGGTCCAGGTGCTGCGCGTCGTCGACCAGCAGGTACCTGATCCTGGCGCGTTCGGCGGCAAGCAGATTCGGGTCGACGGCCAGCGCGTCCAGTGCCGCGCCGACCAGTTCGGCGGCGTCCAGCGCGGGCGCGGTCGCCTCCGGCGCCTCCACGCCGACCGACCAGCGCAGCAGCATCGTCTGCTCGTAGCGGATGGCGAACCGGCCGGCGGCCACCCATTCCGGCTTGGCGTGTTCGCGGCCGAGCCGGACCAGGTCCTCCGGCCCGATGCCGCGTTCGGTGGCGCGCAGCATGAGATCGCGCAATTGTTCGGCGAATCCGCCGAGGGCGAGCGCGGGCCGCAACCGCTCCGGCCACAGGCCGCGCGCGCCCTCGGCCATGTCCGTCAGGTCGCCGCGCAGCATTTCGCGCAGCACCGCGTCCTGTTCGGCTCCGGTCAGCAACCGGGGCGGCGGGTTGCCGTGGGCCATCGCGTGCCTGCGCAGCACGGAGAAGGCGTACGAGTGCAGGGTGCGCACCAGCGGTTCCCGTGTGGCCCCGGGCACACCGCCGTCGGCGCCGGGTTCCGGGCCGCTCAGCCGTGTGGTGATGGCATCGCGCACGGCGCCCGCCGCCTGTTTCGAATGGGTCAGCACCAGCACCGAATCGGGATCGGCTCCCGCCGCGATGCGCTCGGCGGCGAGATCGACCAGCAGGGCGGTCTTGCCCGTGCCCGGCCCGCCGAGCACCTGCCAGGGTCGCCACCCGGGGCGCGCGGGACCGGCCTCGGCGGCGGCGTCCAGCAGCGCGCGAACGTCGGCGCCCCAGTCTCGCGGCCGGGGCGCCACCACATTCCGGCGAACCAGTCGCACCGCGCCATCCGATCGCACCACGCGGGCTATTGCAACAGACACGACCGACACGCCGGTACACGCCTCCGCCCGACCGGCGCTGCGCGCGATCGCAGCGCAGGTCAAAATGGACCGGTGTCTGTTTTGAATGTCCACCGGTTCGGTCCGAC
>NZ_BAFS01000211.1 GCF_000308415.1 Nocardia asiatica NBRC 100129
ATGTTTTGATTACGCCCCAGTTCACCGAAAACCCCTGACGGCCATGCGCACTGCGGAACAGAGCGCCGCATGCCGGTCACCCTCGATAGCATCGAAGTATCACCGCAGTATTCATCGGGTGCCAAGGCGACGATCTTTTCGGTCCGGCTTTCGGCGAGCCCGTTCGGCGGGCCTCGCGACGTGACGTATCCGGCTCTACACGTGACCGCTGCGCGGACACCGGCATCCACCCCTTCCATCCCGAGGAATGGGACGCCGAGCCGCACTCGGACAGATCGCCGAGTACGGCTGCCCGATCGAGCACAGCCCAAGATCCAGCGCGACGCGCGGACCACCGCTTCACCGAACTTGCCGACTTCACGCCCTCGCCCCGGCGGCAATCCCCGCGACAGACCGGGCACCCGCCGCGCCCCAGCACCAGCCGATGCGCAAATCTCTCGTAACCACTGCGCAACCAAAGCCGATCGGCCGCGGCCGCCCGTCGCGCATTTTTACCGATCGGTACATCAACCGTTGCCTCGCGGGCGCCCACCGTCTAGTTTACTACCAAACGGTACAGAACTAGGAGCTTGCATGACCGGACGCACCACCCCGCTCGGCGTCGGCATAGTCGGCGCGAATCCGCACGGTAGCTGGGCCGCCGCGGCCCACCTACCAGCGCTGGCCCAGCTGCCCGAGTTCCGCGTCGCGGCGGTGGCGACCACGAATCGCGCCTCGGCCGACGCCGCCGCCGTTGCCGCCGGCGCCCGGCACGCGTTCACCGACGCGGTGGAACTGGCGGCGCATCCGGAGGTGGATCTGGTCGTGGCGGCGGTCAAGTCACCGGGGCACGCGGCCGTGGTACGCGCGGCGCTCGCGGCTGGAAAGCACGTGATCTGCGAGTGGCCGATGGGTTCGACCACGGCCGAGGCCGCCGAGCTGACGGCCGCGGCGGTGGCGGCCGGCGTGGTGCACACCGTGATGCTGCAGGGCCACCACTCACCGTCGGTGAACTTCGTCAAGGACCTGCTCGCGGCAGGCCGGATCGGCGCGGTTTGCGCGATCACCCTTGTCGCCGCCGGAGACCCGTTCGGCGGCAGCTCGATTCGCCCCGAACTCGCCTGGAGCGCCGATCCCGGCAAGGGGACCGGCTTGCTGACCATCATGGCGGGACACATGCTCGGCATGCTGGAACACCTCGCGGGCGAACTCAGCGAAGTGTCCGCCGTCCTCGCCACACCGCACGACGAACTGACCGTACTCGGGACCGGCCGCACCATCCCGAACCGGCAACCCGGCCAACTCGCCCTTGCGGGCCGCCTGGCCCGCGGCGCCGTCGTCGCGGTGACGGTGCACGGCGGACATTCGGACGCACCCCACGGGTTCGCGCTCTACATACGCGGCACGGAAGGAACCCTCACCATCACTCCGGTGCAGGCGGGCATGTATCCGCACTGGGCCGACTGGCACGTCGAACTGCGCGGCAACGACGGAGCCGTCAGCGAAATCCCGGTTCCGGACCGCTATCGCCGACTGCCGTCCGCACTGCCCGCGGGGCCGATCACCCACGTGGCGGGTGTCTACCGCGAAACCGCCACCGCCATCGCCGAGGGCAGGACCGCCCGCCCGGACTTCACCATCGGCCTGCGGCAGCGCCGCCTGCTCGACGCCGTCACAGCGGCAGCGGAGACCGGCGTGCGCCGCCAGGTGACCGCGTTGTGAGCACACGTCATCGCGCGGCCGGCTGCTCGGCGGAAGAAGGAGAAACCACGAGCGCGTTGTGTACCGGCTGGTAGCAAATCACCCGGCGCGGCCCAGCGAACCCAGTACAGTACTGACAGGTAAGAAATTGGGAGGTGTCCATGCCCGGAGGGCGGCCGCGCAGCTTCGACATCGATGACGCCTTGGACCGAGCGCTGGAGGTGTTCTGGCGATACGGCTACGAGGGCGCGGCGCTGTCGGACCTCACCGCGGCGATGGGCGTCAACCGCCCGAGCTTGTACGCCGCCTTCGGCAGCAAAGCGGAGCTGTTCGACCGCGCGCTCGAACGCTACATCGACGGACCGGGGCGCTATGTCGCCGAAGCTCTCGAACTGCCGACCGCGCGGGCGGTCGCCGCCGCCTTCCTCCGCGGCGCGATCGAACTCACCACCGGGCACGAGAGCCCCGGCTGCCTTTCGGTGCGCAGCGTGCAAGCCTGTGGGCCGGAGGCCGAACACAGCCGCAAGAGCGCGATCGCGGTCCGGCTCGCGGGCGAGGCCGCGCTGCGACGGCGCTTGGAGCAGGCCCGCGCCGAGGGCGACCTGGCCCGCGACAGCAAACCGGCCGACCTCGCCCGCTACCTCATGACGATCTCCGACGGCATCGCGGTGCAGGCCGCGGCGGGCGCGAAACCGTCCCACCTGCGCCGCACCGTGGAGCTGGCGCTGCGGTCGTGGCCCCAGGCCTGATCGCGGTTCCCGACCGGCCTGCGCCCGGGCGCTTATATTCCATCTGAGCTATATTGCCGATATGGCATCAACGTTCGAGGCATTGGCCGAGCCTCGCCGCCGGGAGATCCTGGATCTCTTGCGCGAGCGGGAGCGACTGGTCGGCGACTTGGTCACGCACCTGCGGCTGGCCCAGCCCACGGTGTCCAAGCACCTGAAAGTCCTGCGCGGCGCGGGCCTGGTCGAGGTTCGGCAGGACGCGCAGCGCCGCTGGTACCGGCTGCGGCCGGAGCCACTAACCGAGATCGAGGCGTGGCTCGCGCCCTACCGGCGGATGTGGGAGTCGAGCCTCGACGCCTTGGAGCGCCACCTCGACGTCATGCCCGACGAGAAAGGACGACCATGAGCGAGCCCCGAGCACAGCTGCACACCATCGACGGCGCCCCTACCCTGCGTTTCGAACGCAGGCTGGCGCATCCACCGGAAAAGGTCTGGCGCGCTGTCAGCGATCCGAGCGAGATGGCCGCCTGGTTTCCGGCGACGGTCACCACCGCACTGCGGCCCGGCGCGACGATGCGCTTCACCTTCGCCGAGGCGCCCGACACGGTCGACAGCACCTCCTCGGGTGAGGTGCTCGAGGTCGACCCGCCCAAGGTCTACATGTTCCGCTGGAATCAGGACGTGCTGCGATTCGAACTCGTAGCCGACGGAGACGGGACACTGCTGATCTTCACCCACGTCCTCGGCGGCGGACCGCTCGCACGGCTCGGCGCGGCCAGGTCCGCGACCGGCTGGGACCGCTGCCTGTCGGCGTTGGCCGCCGCGCTCGACGGCGCGCCCGGCGCACCGGACACGCCCTGGCCCGCCGACATCGAACGCTATATCGCGGAATTCCGACTCGATGTCGGATCCTGCGACGAGGTCGCCGACGGCTACCTGCTGCGGTTCACCCGCGACCTGGTGTGGCAGCCGCTGGACAAGCTATGGTCGCTGCTGGTCGAGGAGCACACCCCGGCCGTGGGCGCCGTCCCACCGGCGCGGTCGACGAATCAGCACATCGAGGCAGGCGAACTCGTCGAGGTCGCGCCGCCACGGACGTTGGAGTATCGGTGGCGGCACGACGGGGCCACCGCCGGCACGGTCCGCTGGTTCTTCGATGCCGACCCCGACCTCGGCGTGCGGGTCGAACTAACCCAGACCGTGCCGTCGCAGTTGGCGCGGCTGCGGCCGACCCTGCTCGCCGCCTGGCAGGTGCACCTGGAACTCTTCTTCGCCGCCACCCAGGGGGACATCCGCTGCCCCTGGCCTGCCGACCGGGTCGCCGTGCTCGCCGATCGGTATGCCGCGGAACTCGGCGAGTGAATCCGGCCCAGCGTCCGCACATCACGTCGTCAGCCGGCGGCGCCCGTCCCCGATCACCGGGACGGGCGCTACGACGGATAGCTCTGGATTCGCGGATCGGTCCGCTCAAAAGACCCCACGGTCGGGTGCGAACTGCTTACTATCCCGGGACAGTTCGCGAAACACGCACCTGACCGGCGTGGAGCCGACTCGCGTGCCCGCACGCGTCGACCGCGTCGAAGAGTCTGCTTCTGGAGTCACGCGCTTTGTCCATGTCACAGTCCCCGCAGAACACCTCGGCGACCCCGAAAGACTGCCCGGTACAACAAGGTTCGCCCATCGACAACGAAGGGCCCCGGGTCGCGCTGTATACCGAGGCCTTCGCCGCCGACCCGCACGGGGCCTACCGCGAGATGCGGCGCCGATACGGTTCGCTCGTGCCGATCGAGTTGGCGCCGAACGTTCCGGCAACGTTGGTGATCGGCTATTACACAGCACTGCGAATCCTCAACGACCCGGTCCATTTTCCGGCGGACCCACGGGTCTGGCAGCAGAGCGTTCCCGGTGAGTGCCCGATCCTGCCGATGATGGAGTGGCGGCCGAACGCGCTGCGCAACACCGGATTCGAGCACCAGCGCTACCGGCAGGTGAATGTCGCGGCCATCGGCGGTGTCGATCTGCACGTGCTGCACACGATCACCGAACAGATCGCCGGTCCGTTGATCAACGCCTTCTGCCAGGACGGCGCGGCGGATCTGATCAGTCAGTACGCGTTCCCGCTCACCTTCGCGGTGCTCAACTCGGTGCTCGGCTGCCCGCCGGAGATCGGCCAGCAGGTCGCGATCGGCATGGCCGCGATCTTCGAAGGCGTCAACGCAGAGAAGGGCAACGCGATGCTCGCCGACGCCCTGTTCGATCTGGTGCAGATGAAGCGCAAGGACCCCGGCGACGACATCACCTCCCGGCTGTTGCACCACCCCGCGGCTCTGAACGACATGGAGATGATCCATCAGCTGGTCACGCTCTACGGTGCGGGAATCGAACCGCAGCAGAACCTGATCGCCAATACCCTGCGGTTGATGCTCACCGACCGCCGATTCGCCAGCGGTGTCTTCGGCGGCAGCCTCTCGACCCGGGATGCCCTCGACGAAGTGCTGTTCACCGACCCGCCGGGAGCGAACTACTGCTTCAGCTACCCGAAGCAGCCGATCCTCATCGATGACGTGTGGCTGCCCGCGCATCAGCCGATCGTGATCAGCATGGCGGCGTGCAACAACGACCCGGCGATCCACACCGGCGAATACACCGACAACCGAGCGCATCTGGCGTGGGGAGCCGGACCGCACGCCTGCCCCGCGCGCTCGATGGCGTATCTGATCGCGCAGGACGCCATCGACCAGCTACTCGATGCCCTGCCCGAGATCCGGCTCGCGGTCGCGGCGGAGGAGTTGAGCTGGCGACCGGGTCCATTCCATCGCGCCCTCGTGTCGCTGCCGGTCGTCTTCCCCGAATCCCCGCCCATGCCCGGGTTCGGGTAGACCCCACGTTCGTGGGCCCCCTCGTGCGGGCGCGTCCGGACCGCGGGTGATCGAATTTTATTCGCGCTGATCGTGATCGGTGGCAAGCGCGCCGCGATAGCGGAGGATCCACGCGGCGCAGCCGCGGAGCGCCCATCCGACCGACACGTCAGGAGCACAGGTGACCACATCTCTTCCGGTAGATCTCGAGCACGCAAGCGACATTCATCCCGGCATCGACGTGCCGCTGGTTCGAGACGCCGTCCATCCGGAACGGGCGCTGTGGTCACCCCGCCTCGGTGCATGCTTACTCGCCGCCGCTGCGCCCGGTGCGCGAATACCGTACGCTGACGGACTTCGCAGGGACGTCAGCGAGCGAAGTGGGTGAACGATGAGTACCGGCGCCGAGGAGATGGTCGCGCGAGCCAGAGCGCAGTTGGAACGGGTCGCGCCCGAAGAGGCCGCCGCCTTGCAGTCGCGGGGAGCGCTGATCGTGGACATCCGGCCGCACGCGAACCGGAGCGCCGAGGGCGAGATCCCCGGCGCGGTGGTGGTCGAACGGATCGTGCTGGAGTGGCGCCTCGATCCGAACGGCGAACACCGGCTACCGGGCCTCACACCGGACACTCCGGTGGTGATCGTGTGCAACGAGGGCTACGCCTCCAGCCTCGCGGCCGCCGACGGGCTCCGTCTGGGGCTGCGTCGGGTGACCGACCTCGTCGGCGGCTTCCGGGCCTGGCAGGCGGCGGGGCTGCCGGTGGTCCCGGGCGGCAGCCCGGCCGTGCCGTAGCGGCGCCACGGGACCCGCGACGACCGGACGCGCTCGCGCCTGGCCCTCGCGAAACCGTCAGTAGACGTACACGACGGCGTTCTCACCGCCGCTGCACGTGATGAGCTGCCCTTCGGGCTGGCAATTCATCGTGTAGGTACGGCCGGTGACCGGGCTGGTCGCGACGACGGTGCGTGGCGCGTCGCGGGCGCTGTTCTGCGACGTGCCGAGCTCGGCGTAGGCCCTGCGCACCTCTTCGGCGAACGCGCAACTGGTCACCACCGTCCCCGTCGCCGACTGGGTGAACGCCCCGGAGCTCGCCTGGCCTGGGCCGCACGGCTTCGCGCCCGCGGGAAGCGTGACCGGAGTCGCCTTGGCCGAGGTGGACCTGGCGGACGACGACGCGCTGGTCGGCGCCGGGTTGCCGGGACGCGCGGGCGGCGCGGGGGCTTCGGAATGCGCGGCGGCCGAGGTCGGCTCGACATTGTCGCCGGAGCCGAACGACTGCCATGCGACAGCGCCACCGATGGTCAGCGCGACAATGGCGAAAACGGCCATCATGATGGGCAGCGCTATGGATCGGCCAGGACGCGATGCGGAGTAAGCGGGCTCGTCGTAATCGTCGTAATCCTCGTAGCCGTACTCCGGCTCGTCGCGGCCCACCGGGTCGCCGACGTGCGCGGGGTAGTCGCCTCGCGGCGGATAGCCGACAGCGCTCGCGTGGCCGTCTTCCCTGGCCGCCAGATACTGCGTCGGAGCCTCGTCCGGCGCGGGAAGATAGCCGGAGATACCGTGCGGGGCGCCCGGACCGAACGACTGTCCGGGCTCGGCGTATTCCGGATAGTTGTCCACTCCCGGGTGCCGCTGGGTCTCGGCGAAGCGCTGATCCTGGACCTGCGAGTACGCCTGCGGCGGCGGCTCGGAATACGCCTGGACGACAGTCGGTTCCGCGGGGATCGGGGTGGCGTCGGAGCCGGTCCGCGCCGAGTCCACCGGCCGCCCCGGGTACGTCTGCGCGGAATCGGCATAGCCCTGCGGATACACCTGTGTGGCCGGTGCCGAATGATCCGCTTCCTGCGGATACGCCTGTGTCACCGATGCCGGATAGTCCGATTCATGCGGATACACCTGTGTGGCTGGCGCTGGATACTCCGGTTCCTGCGGATATCCTGCCGTCTCCAGGTACGCCTGGGTCTCCGGATAGAGGTGGGCGTCCGGGAACGGACGCATCGGAGGCAACTCGACCTCGGGCGGGTACGGCGCTCGCGCAGCGGACTGCGGCACCGGCGCGTCCGCCGACGGGAGCGGCGTGAACTGGGTTTCCGTGGGCCGGACCACCGTCGGCGCGCTCGGATGGATCACCGCCGGGAGCGACAGCTCGCCCGTGGATTCGGGCGCCACCGCCGCCTGCTCACCGGGACGCTGGGTCCGGTCGGGCGCGCGCACCACGATCGTGGGGCCTGCGGCCCGCGCCGTGGCGAGCGCGGCGCGGGCGGCCCTGGCCAGCGCGGTCGCGGTCGGGAAGCGGTCGGCCGGATCCTTGGCCATGCCGCGACGGACCACCTCGTCCAGCGCGGCCGGTATGCCACTCGCCTGCGTGCTCGGCCGTGGCGGCGGATCGGACAGATGCGACTTGATCAGCACGTTCATGCTGGCCGAGGGGAACGGTGTCGCTCCGGTGAGGCATTCGTGCAGCACACACGCCAGCGAGTAGACATCGGCGCGGCCGGTCACGGGCCCGACGTCGAAGCGCTCCGGGGCCATGTAGATGTAGGAGCCCACAGCCATGCCGACCAGGGTCACGGCGCTGTCGCCCTCGGTGTGCGCGATCCCGAAATCGGCGAGGTAGGCGTAATCCGCGTCCGTGACCAGGATGTTGGCCGGTTTCACGTCGCGGTGCACCAGGTTGCTCGCATGCGCGGCGTCCAAGGCCGAGGCGATCTGCTCGATGATGCCGACCGCGCGAGCGGGACTCAACGGCCCCTTGCCGCGCAGCAGGCTGCGCAGGTCTACGCCACGGACCAGCCGCATGTCGATGAACAGCACACCGTCGATCACGCCCCAGTCGTGGATCGGGATGACGTGCGGTTCGGCCAGCCGGGCGGCAGCTTGCGACTCACGGCGGAAACGCAGTTGATACGTCGGGTCTTTCGCGAGTTCTTCCGACAGCAGCTTGACCGCGACCTCACGGTTCTTGACCGTGTCGTATGCCTCGTATACCTCCCCCATTCCCCCTTTGCCCAGCAACGACCGCAGTTCGTACGGCCCGAACCGCGTTCCGGTTCTCGGCCCGGATTCCTGCACCCGTCCTCCCTCCGCTTCCCGGGCAGGGGACGCACACCGAGATCACGCGGTACGCGATGAAATTGCCCGTCAAAGAGTGGATTCTCCGGGTGTCACCACCCCGTGGTCAAACGCGAACACGATCGCGGCGGCGCGATCGCGCAGCTCGAGCTTCCCGAAGATATGTCCCACATGGCTTTTCACGGTTACTTCCGAGATGCCGAGCTCGCGAGCGATTTCCGCGTTCACCCGGCCGCGCCCGATCAATTCGAGCACCTCGTACTCCCGCGCGGTCAGCTCCGACAGGCGGGCGTCGGTGGCGGTGCGGACCGGGCGCACCGTGCGATAGGCCGACAGCACGCGCCCGGTCACCGAGGGATCCAACCACGCTCCGCCGCCCGCGACCATCCGCACCGCGCGGATGAGATCCTCGGCGGGCGAGTCCTTCAGGATGAATCCGGCGGCTCCCGCGCGCAGCGCCCCCGACAGCAGTTGGTCGTCGTCGAAGGTGGTGAGCACGAGCACCGGCGGGGCGCCGTCGCGCGCCCGCAGCATCCTGGTCGCGTCGATGCCGCCGACCCGTTTCATCCGCAGATCCATCAGCACCACGTCCGGCCGGAACTCCGCGACGGCGGCGGGCACCTCGTCGCCGTCCGCGCATTCGGTGACCACGAATCCGTCGCGTCTGCGCAGGATGCGCCGCAGACCGCCGCGCACGAGTTCCTGATCGTCCACCACCAGGACGGTCACCGCGTCTTCGCCACTCGCGGGCGAGGTCATGCTCACGACCGCACCTCGCTCACGTCTTGGGCCGTCCCGCGCGCGGGCGCGCTGGTCCCTCGGTCCACTCGGCGCCACGCGCGCACGAGTTCACCTCGCCGGGCGCTCGGTTGCCTCGTTAGCGACGGCGCGCTGTGCCGTCTGTCCACTGGCCGGCACTCGCTCACATGCCCTCCCGTCCGGTCGTCGCGGCGCCGGGCAGCACCGGACAAGACAATGCGCCGCGGCCGGGCGCGAGCGGGATCCCGGCGCGCACCGACCAGCCGCGGTCGGAGGGGCCCGCGGTCATCCGGCCGCCGAGTAGTTCGGCGCGCTGGCGCATACCGGAGAGCCCCATGCCCGCGCCGCGCTGCGCGGGCAGCCCGGCGGGCACGGTGTTGTCCACCGTCAAGGTCACCAGCGTCGCGTCCACCGCGAGCCGGACTCGCGCGGACGCGCCGTGCGCGTGCTTGACGACGTTGGCCAGCGACTCCTGACCGATCCGGTACAGCGCGAGCCCGACCGCCGGTGACACCGCGCCGAGATCGCCGTCGCGGTCGTAACGCACGTCGAGACCGGCCCGCACGAAATCATCGACCAAGTCGGCGATGTCCTCCACGCCCGGTTCCGGGACCTGTTTCCAGGGCCGCGCGTCGAGCAGGCCGACGGTGCGGCGGATGTCGGCCATCGCCTGTCTGCCGAGCCGCTCGGCGTCGGTCAGCGCTTCCACGGCCTCGTCCACGTCACGGTCGGTTTCCAGCGCGTGCCTGGCGGCGGTGAGATGCAGCAGCGTGACGCTCAGCGAGTGCGCGATCACGTCGTGCACTTCGCGGGCGATCCGGTGGCGCTCCTCGTCGGCGGCCTGCGCCGCGCGGATGTCCTGATAGCCGCGTTCCTGGTAGAGGAAGCGGCGCTGATACTGCAGCATCAGTCCGGCCATCCAGCCGAACGCGATGCCGACCAGGTAGGTGGGCAGCCCCTCCGGCACGTGCCCGATCGCGTCGAACGCGACCAGTTGCAGCATCATCGCGACGGTGACCGGGATGCTCACCCGCTTCGGCGCGATCGCCGCGATCTCGCCGGCGGCGGCCACCAGCACGAACGGCGCGAAATCGGCGGCCACCGGCTGGGCGAGGAACAGCGCCTCGGCCGCCATGGCGAGCACACCGAGCAGCAGCGGGCGCGGCAGCACGCCGAGCAGCGCGTGCAGCGGACCGAAAGCGCAGGTCAGCAGCACCGCGATAATGGGGAGCAGGGTCGGGAAGTAGCTGTGCCGCTGCACCGCGGCCGCGATCGCCACAGCGAAGACCGCGACATCGACGCTGACGATGACCGACGGCGGGTAGTCGTAGGGCAAGTCCTCGACGCTGCGCCGGAACGCCGCGACCGGATCGCGCCCGAACTCGGCGCACCGCTCCCGGACGCGCCGCATCGATGCCCGCACGCGGCCGGTGCGAGGCGTACCTGGCGGTGCTTCGGATACGCCGGTCGAACCCATTCTGTAAGGCTAGCCGCCGGGTCCGGGCCGGTACATCGTCCCGCGAGCGGGCCGCTCCTCCTACCGTGGGCGGAGACGCATTCGGGTCCCTGGCACGACGACAACAACGCGGTCGCGTCCGTAGCGTGGGCGATAGTTCACAGAGGAAGGCGATGGCCATGTCCTGGACGGATCAGCACGCTCGAACCGACATCGTGCACACCGTGCTCACCCGCGCGGCGCTCGACCCGGCCGATCCCGATTTGTTCGCGGGATTCCCCGAGCTGGATCGGCTGTTCGGTGGCGCGGACGGGCTACTGCTCACGCTGCGCTACCGCTGGAACCTTCACTTCGCCGCGAAACTCGACCAGGGGCTGACGGCGATGGAGGCCCATCTCGAACTGGCGGCCGAACAGCCGGTGCTGCGCGCGGTGCTCGACGCACAGTATCGTCGCCGCAAACTCGCGTCGGAGGCCATGGCGCGGTAACGCGCGACGAGGAACGAAGAACTTTGATCGACCGTACGGAGCGGGGGACGACCATGCCGGAACCGGCCATGCTGGAACTATCGGGCGTGACGAAGGAGTATCGGGTGGGCGGCCAGGCCGTCCGCGCGCTCGACGACGTCGGGTTGCGTATCGAGACCGGGGAATTCACCTCCATCATCGGTCCCTCCGGTTCCGGCAAGAGCACGCTGCTGCACCTGCTCGGCGCACTCGACAGTCCCGACGCCGGCTCGATCCGGTTTCGCGGCGAGGAGATCGGCGAGCTGGACGAGGAACAGCAGTCGGCATTCCGGCGCCACCAGGTCGGTTTCGTGTTCCAGTTCTTCAACCTGCTGCCCACGCTCTCGGCCTGGGAGAACGTGGCGATCCCGAAACTGCTGGACGGCACGGGTTTGCGCAAAGCGAAGCCGCGCGCCCTGGAATTGCTCGACCGGGTCGGGCTCGCCGAGCGGGCCGAACACCGCCCCGCCGAATTGTCCGGCGGGCAGATGCAGCGGGTGGCGGTGGCGCGGGCGCTGATCATGGACCCGCCCCTGATCCTGGCCGACGAGCCCACCGGGAACCTGGACTCCAAGACCGGCGCCGCCATCCTCGAACTGCTCGGGGAGATCGCCGGTTCCGGTAGCTCGGTGGTGATGGTGACCCACGATATGGGCGCGGTCACCTACTGCGACCGCGTGATCACCCTGCGCGACGGCCGGATCGGGTCCAACGACAAAGTCGAGCGGACGGTCCCCGCGTGAGCGGTCAGGCCCGGAGGCGGCAGCGCAGCGTCACCACGCAGGGCCCCGCACACGCGAACAAAAGACACAGCGTGAGCGGTCAGGCCCGGAGGCGGCAGCGCAGCGTCACCACGCAGGACCCCGCACACGCGAGAGAGGACACCGCATGATCGGCGCCGCGTGGGATCGCTTGCGGCTGTTCAACGTCGGCGAGCTGCTCGCCCATCGCGGGCGCACCCTGATGTCGCTGGTGGTGATGGGCGTTTCGGCGTCGCTGCTGGTCGCGGTGCTGAGCATCTCCGGTTCGGTGACCGGCTCGGTGGACAAGCTGACGCGCGGTCTCGGCGGCAAGGCGCAGCTGGAGGTCAGCGGCATCACCGACGCCGGCTTCGACCAGGAATTGCTGCGCCGGATCGCGACCGCGCCCGGCGTCGCGGTGGCGGTCCCGATGCTGCGGGTGCAGGTCGGCACCGGCGCCGATCGCGCGCTGCTGATCGGCGCCGACGCGAATATCGGCGCGCTGGGCAGTGAGTTGACCGCGCCGATGAGCGCTTTCACGGGGAAGCTGCTCTCGGTGCCCAATGGGGTGCTGGTGGGCACGGGACTCGGCCGCGCCGAGGGCGAGCAGTTCACGCTGGGCAGCACGACAGTGACGGTCGCGGGCGTCCTGGACGAGGAGACTTCCCGGAAACTCAACGACGGTCATCTCATCGCAGCCCCGCTCGGGCTCGCGCAGAAGATCACCGATCGGGCGGGACGGCTGGATTCCGTGCAGGTGGTTCCCACCGAGGGCGCCGACCTCGCGCAGCTGCGCGCGGCGCTCACCGCGGCCGTGGAGGGCCGCGCGGTGGTGGCCGAGCCGAGTTTGCGCACGGCCCAGGCGGGCGGCGCGGTGCAGATCGTGCGCTACTCCACCACCATGGCTTCGGCGGCCGCGCTGATCGTCTCGGCGTTCCTCATCTACAACGCGATGAGCATGGCGATCGCCCAGCGCAGGCCGATGCTCTCGCTGTTGCGCGCGATCGGCGGCAAACGCGGCCCGATGGTGCGCGACCTGCTGGCCGAGGCCGCGCTGCTCGGCGTGCTGGGCGGCGCGGTCGGCGCGGTACTCGGGGTGTTCATGGGCAGTGTCGCGATCGGCACGCTGCCCACCGCGATCGTGCAGTCGGTGGAGGCGCGCACCGAATATTCGGTGCCCTGGTACGTGATCCCGTTCGCGGTCGTGGCGTGCGTGTTCACCAGCGTGCTCGCGGCCTCCCTGGCCGCGCGTCAGGTGTACAAGGTCCAGCCGATCGAGGCGCTGGCTCCGGTGGGGGCCGGACGGACCGATACGGCGAGTCCGCTGCTGCGGTGGCTGGCGGTCGTGGCCGGTGGCGGCCTGGCCGGGGCCGCGGTGCTGGTCGCGAGCAGCGATCTGGGCCGCTACTCGCTGACCGCCATCTCGATGTCGTTCATCGCCGCGATCCTGCTCTGCTTCGCCGCCACCGGTCCCATCGTGCGGGTCGCGGCGGGGATCGCGCGCTGGTTCCGGGCTCCCGGCGCGCTGGGCGCGACCACACTGGAGCGCTCGCCGCGGCGAGTGTGGGCGACGGCGATGACGGTGATGATCGGCGTCGGCGCCACCGTCGGCATGAGCGGCGCCTCCAGCAACATGATCGATTCGGCGACGGTCACCTTCACGGATCTGGCCCGCAACGACGTCTACGTCAGTCCGGCCTCGATGGCCCAGTTCCCGACCGGGCCGCTGTTGCCCGCGGATCTGGCGGGCAAGCTCGCGGCGGTGCCCGGCGTCGCGCATCTCAGCCCGGCGCAGATGGCCTTCGCCACGCTCGGCGGCAGTCGCGTGATGCTGCAAGGGTTTCCGCCCGATGCCCGGGAAACCCGCATGCGCATGCTCACCGACGATTCGGTCGCCCGGCTGTCGGCCGGGGAGGGCGTGGCGATCTCCCGGGACGTGGCGCGCTCGCTCGGCGTGAGCGCCGGTGCGGAGCTGACCTTGCCCACGCCCACGGGACCGCGCACCGTACGTGTCTTGCAGGTGATTCCGTACTTCTCCGCCATCGCTGGCGTGGTCATGATGGACCTGGACCTGATGCGCACCTGGTACCAGCGGCCCGGGGAGACGGTGATCGCCGTCGACTTCGAGCCCGGCGCCGACCGCGCGGCGGTGCTCGCGGCCGTCCGGCAGGTGGTGCCGCCGCAGTTGAACGTCGACACCGGCGCGGACACGGTGGTGGCCGCGTCGTCGAGCATTCGGCAGGGCATGACGATGAGCAACGCCATCCTGTGGATCGTGGTGCTGGTCGCCACGGTCGCGTTGCTCAACACGCTGATGCTGTCGGTGCTGGAGCGCCGCAGGGAACTCGGCGTGTTGCGCGCCATGGGCACCGGGCGCCGGTTCCTGATGCGGTCGGTGCTGGCCGAGGCCGCGGGGATCGGCATCGTCGGCGCGGTGCTCGGTTTGGCGCTCGGCGCGTCGGTGCAGTATCTGGCGACGGTGGCCATCGGGCAGGCGCTGACCATCGACGTGACCTACCAGCCGAGCCCGATGTTGCTGGTCTACGGCACGATCGCGCTGGCGCTGGCGCTGCTCGGGTCGATTCCGCCCGCGTTGCGGGCGGCTCGGATGCCCATCGTCGAGGCGCTCGCGGTCGATTGAGCCGCCGGGTTCACAGCGGCAGGTCGGCGAACCAGCTCCTGAATTTCGCTGTGGTGATGCCGAATCCGGAGCTGGGGTTGCTGTCGGTGAGGGTCACCGTGGCGAACAGCAGGTAGCTCGACCGGGCCGGGTCGTCGTCGAAGTCCACGACGAGGAAACCGTCCGGGAATCCGCCGCCCGTCTCCTGCCACCGGTAGGTCGAATAGGACTTGCCGCTGTTGCGTTCGGAAGCCGGCGTATTGGACGGCAGGTCTCGCACCGCGGCCTGGGCGTCCTGGGGCGATTTGAAGCCGATGAGAACGTAGTCGGGCTCGGCGATCGGCGTGCCCCAGCAGTTCCAGGCCGTCGTCCAGTTCGGGAAGTCGGGGACGCCGTTGCCGCTGGACACCTTGCCGCCGGGCTTGGCGGTACCGAGGAAGCAGGTCTTGCCGCGATACCCAGGACCCGAGCCGACGCCGTACTTGGTATCCACTCCTTGCGGAACCAGGCTCGGGAACGCTTTGGCGAGCTTGTCCGCGTCGGACGAGCCCGCGGGCGTCTTCGTGCCGAGGTCGAGCGGGGACGCCGAATCCGAGAAGCCGACCTTCGCGAGGACGATGCCGATCCCGACCAGCAGCGCCACGACGACCAGGACGATCGTCACGATCAGGCCGGTATTCGAGCGATTCTGCGCCGGGTAGCCGGGCGGCTGATGAGTGGGATAGCCCAACGGTGGCGGAGTGGGCGCGGAATACGCGGGTGTCGCAGAGTAACTCGGCTGTGCAGGCGCCGCGGCATAACCGTCGGACGCCGGGAAGTGCTGGCCGCCGGTGGGGTTCGGGTTGTACTGCTGCGGTGGCGCGGTGTAGTTGGGGGCGGCGGGGACATAGGTCGGCGGACTGGCCTCCGGCTTGGGGTAAGCCGGTTGCGCGACGACGGTGGGCGCGGGCTGCGGCTGGTACTGCGCGGCCACCACGGTCGGCGCGGGAGCGGTGAGCGCTCGCCTTGCCGCCGTGGCGAATTCGACGCAGGAGGCGAATCGATCGTCGGGTCGCTTGGCCATGGCCCTGGCGAGCACCGCGTCCAGCGCGGGCGACAGACCGGCGCGCCGGGCCGCGACCGAGGGCGGCGGCAACTGGAGATGCCCGCGGATGATGTCGGCGGGGGCGGGCGCGTCGAAGGGGGCGACGCCGGTCAGCAACCAATACAGCGCGCACGCCAGCGAGTACTGATCGGAGCGGTGATCCAGGTGCGCACCGGTCATCTGCTCGGGCGAGGCGTAGGCGAGCGTCGCGGTGAACATGCCGGTCTGGGTCAGGTGCGTGGAATCCTCACGCAGCCGGGCGATGCCGAAATCGGTGAGGAACACCCGCTCGCCGTGGCCGCCCACCGCGCGGGCCAGCATGATGTTGGCGGGCTTGACGTCCCGGTGCAGCACCCCCATCCCGTGCGCGTAATCCAGTGCGGAGGCGACGCCCTCGATGATCTGCACGGCCCGCTCCGGCGGCAGGCTCTGCGGGTTCACCGTGGCCGCGTCGACGCCGTCGACGTACTGCATGGAGATCCACAGCTGGTCGTCCTCGGTGCCGCGGTCGTACACCGCGACGATGTTCGGATGGTCCAGTTGCGCCGCCAGGTCCGCCTCCCGCTCGAACCTGGCCCGCACCTCCACGTCGGTGAACAGGTCCCGGTTGAGCAGTTTCAGCGCGGTCTGCCGGGGCAGTCTGGGATGACGGGCGAGATACACCGAGCCCATGCCCCCCTGGCCGAGCAGCTTCTCTATGGTGAACCCGGCGAACACCGCACCGCTGTCGAGCAACACGCCCCCTTCAGGTGACCGCGGCGCCCGGACGGGGACGTCCGGGCGCATTCATACCGATCCTGGAGCCTACCGGGTGACGCCGTGGCCACCGGGTTTCGAATTCTCCGGGAAGATCGGCAAAACTATGTTCGAGATATCGTGCCGTCGACACCGTCGCGTGCCGCGGCGATGTCTCTCGTCCGGCCACCGGCCGGACGAGCCCGATGAGCTATTTTGCACCGCCGTACGACAGCGTGGACACGCCACTGGTGGTGGGGAGGACTCGGTGGTGAGGTCGACGGGATCCGGCTCGACAGGCCGGTCGGCGCTGCGCGCCGTGGCGATGGTGGTGTTGCTCACGCTGACCTCGTGCGCCTTGTTCCCCGGCGACCGGCCCGCTCCCGAAGCGCCCGCCGTGGTGGTCGACACCGCTGGAGCTTGGCGGCCGAACCTCGCGGTGTCCGTGCCCGACTCGCTCGCCGCGGACTTCACCCAGTTGCAGCCGCAGCTGGCCGGGCAGGTCGGCATGGCGATCATGCCCGTCGGCGGCGGCCGGATGACCGTCTTCGGCGACTGGGTCAGCGGCATCGCGTGGTCGACCATCAAGGTGCCGCTCGCGATCGCGGCGCTGCGGCACGACTCCCAGGAAGAGATCCGCCACGAGGTGGAGGCGGCCATCACCTGGTCGGACAACGCCGCCGCCGAAGCGCTGTGGCAGTCACTGGGCGACGGGCTGG
>NZ_BAFS01000210.1 GCF_000308415.1 Nocardia asiatica NBRC 100129
GGTCGCCATCGGCGCGGCGATCATGTACTTCAGCACGATCAACTCGCCCATGCCCACTCCCCTGAAGTGAATTTCCGCCCCGGCACCACACCCTGGTGCCGGGGCGTCATCCCTTCCTGTGGGTTTCGTCCGTCATGACAAGCGGACGCGAAGTGCTGGCCTACTGCCGCACGACCCAGTGTGCGAACCGAACCCCGCCTCAAAGAGAGACCTGCGTCGATTGGACGCGGTCTGTCATCGGTCGCGGGATACATTGCGTGAGCGGTCCTGTCCTTGGCCTGTGCCGCCTCGCTCAACGCTCGGCGCGTGACCGGGCGTCTGCCTCACTGCGGCTTGTGGATGCTGCGCCTGCCCCAACCACAGAAGTCTTTCCACCTCCGACAGACGTCCTTTCTCGTCCAGCTGCTTGAACGCCGCGTTCCTTGCCTCATCGAGCGCCTTGGACACCGCTTCGCGTTCCCTCTCGGCTGCCGCTGCGCGTGCCGGGGCTGCTTCGCGCTCAACTGGCGGCGACGGCTACTTCTCGGGCCGCCTGTTCTCCGGTGTCGGCGGTTTCGCGTTCCCGATACTGGCTGGGCACCGGGAACTCCCGCGCCACACGTTCGGCGGTTTCCCGTTCGATCCGCGCCCGTTCGGCTTCCAGCGTCTGACGTGCTTGCCTGGTTCGCTCGGCCTCTGCTCGGACCTGCCGGTCGCGTGCGACCTTCTGTGGCGCATCCGACCGGCCACGCGCAGCGGCTTCCCGGAACTGCTGCATCTTCCGGAACTTCTCGGCTCGGTCGCGCGCCTTCGCCAGCCCTGCAATCTTCTCCTGCCGCTTCGCCTTTTCCTGCTGCCGCTGCTGACGAGCCTTCTCGCCGACGCCGGGCAATTCGAGCTGCTGGCCCTGCTCCAACGCACGCCCTCGCGCCCAGATCTCGCGGGCATCGGCTCGCGCTATGACTTGGTGTGTGAACTGATTCGGAAAGTCTCGGAGCAATCCGACGATGAGTTCCTGCGCTTCTTTCGATATCGACTCACCTTGGACCGATCGCAACACATGCTGGTGATTCTTATTCTTATCAAGAAGCTCTCGCACCGCTCTGAGTTGCTTTTCGTCTTTTCCTCCCCGAATTCTGCCAGACTTCTCTTCGATGGTGTAGGTGACGCCGCGATGTTCCTTGATCTTGTCGAATTGAACCCGGTCTTTCCCGACTTCATAAGTTCGGGAATGAATGACGTACCCATTCTCGCGGTCGCGGAAGAATCGATCGGCACCATTTTCGAAGATTCGTCCACGTTCATTGCTATCGAATCCGTTGCGATCACTGTCGTAGCCGTCACCAGGCAATACCCACCCCCGAACTTACGAAGCAAATATCAATGCGGGTCACATGAAAGGAGGATGGCCAGAGAAGTTGACGCTCAACTCGGAGAACAATGGAGCGCCGCCCTTACGCAGCCTCCAGTAGGCAACGGATACCAGTTCGATGATGTCGATGAACTCATGTTCTACAACGAAGTTCACAAGCAGTTCCGCGGTGCAGGTCTTCCAATCTTGGAATTTGAAAGCTATACCCGGCTTGATGCCGTCGTATATCGAAATATCTTTGTAGTCGTTGTAGCCGGACGGCATATCGGTCAGGTCGAGCCACCGCGCATCGAGATACCGGATGAGCCATTCTCCGATGAAGCACACCAGTTGATCGACGTTGTCTGAATCTTCGGGGACTGTTACAGCCTTCACATCTGGAAACAGCTCCGCGATCTTGTCGCTGATCTGTTCTGCCTCGTCGGATTCGAAGTCCCACGGTTCTTGCGGCAATGCAGGCAATCCGGCGCGATCGAGAAATTTCCGCACCTGTGCAGCACGCCGGTCAGGGGCGACCCATATACCCCACTTAGTCCGCTCGACGGGTACGCCGAGATCCATGATCATCTGCTCGTCATTCCCCACGTTCACTCCCTCTCGTTGTGGTCCGAACAGGTCAGTCTCGCGCCCGCACAGTCACCGGGCAAGCAGCGGGTGTCGCATCATCGCTGTACATACAGTCGTTCCCCGGGCAACCTCGGTAAGTGGTCGGGTGCGTCACCGGCCACGGATACGCCGTCTGTGCAGTGCCGGAATTGTTCGTCTTGGACGAAGATCAAAGCGGCGGTGAGGCATGCCGCGTAGTGCAGGTGGTACTCGCGCAGCCGCACGATCAGGTGCACATCCGGTTCGTTCGGCAGTGGGGATGTCATCACCTACCCGGCTTTGTGCCGGGAGCGTACATAGACGTTCCTTTCGTGAGAGAGCGTCGCTCGCGAGCGAATTATGCTGTTGCTCAATCAGTTTGGATTGGGAATCGGCGGAAGGCTGGCGGCGGGTTCGGTTGGGCACACCGATGTGGAGTCCCGTCCGCGCAGCCTTCCCCCTTTCGGGTGCCCCGGCACGTGCGCGCTTCCTTGTGGTGCAACGGGTACCAGGGGGCGCGATGTGTGCCGGGGCGGCTCTGGGGTTGTGTCAGGTGCTGGTGATGTGCTGGCCGATGATCGCGGGGATCAGCAGGTCGAGAAGGGTGATCTCGTCGGCGGCTGGGATGTTGTCGATGATCGGATCGAGCACGGGTGCGGCATACAGGCGGCCGGTGTGGGGTGGAGATGCGGTGCGTGCGCTGGAGATCAGTTCGAAGACGACCAGCGCCATCACACGCACGCGAGTGGTCTGGATCATCCCGTCCCGCACCGCATCCGCGGTGGCGACCATCAGAGTGCCGATCACGTCGATGAGGACGTCGAGTTCGGCGGCGGCGCGCTCGCCGTCCTGGTCGCCGTTCACCGACCGGCCTGCGGCGGCTGGACTGGCGGCGGGGCAGGCTGGAAACCAACTTCTAGGTGGCGGGTACGGTCGCACACGACGCGGATACCGATCCATGGGCATTTTCGGTCTCCGGGTGCGATCGCCATCGGAGAGCCGTGGACGGCCATGCGGCCATTGACGACCTTGACCATCTGCCCAGAGCAGTTCATGGACGGGCACTTCACCGACAACACCTCGCCGGTCTCCTGGCGAAAGGTGAACAGGTTCAATTGTTCGACAGTGATCCACGGCCCACACGCCGCACCGCACCCGTCCGGGACTATGGCCGTGACGTTGTCAGACATGCGTCATCACCACCCGCCGCTTCCGGGCGCGGTGGGCGACGCACCCCCGGATCGCTTCGACCACGACGCGCCCCGGTGGGCGGTAAGGATCGCGGGGTGGTTGCACCCAAGCCCGGAACAAGCCGGGGCGTTGTCCGGGACCGGGCAACGCGATCTCTCCGGCGCGCAGGATGGACACACCGAACCGTGACATCTCCGCGAACAACCGAATGTCCTCCGGCAGGTCGGGGCCGGTGAGGAAGGTCCAGCGCTGCGAACGCGGATGCGTCAGGACCGGCCCGACCTGCTGACCGTGCTGGTGCATCCATGCCTTGACTTCCGAGCCGATGAACGCGGGCATCATCACCCCGCACACCCGCCCTGCCCGCAGCGTGATGCGACCCAGATGCGGCGGCCGGACCTCGGCGGGCAGGTCACACACATGCCGGTAGAACTGACACGCGGACAACGGTGTATGCCCCAGCTGTCTTGCTGAATTCACGAACAACTCCCCTGCTCGATGCACTGGTGTGCACCCGACGCCGAGGCCGAACCGCCTGATTGCGCGTCACCGGGCAGCCTGGCGGGGCCGGGAGAACCGGCAGCACCCGGCGTCGGGGCTGACCATCAGGGTTGTTCATCGCCAACGTGATCGGAACCGTCTGAGTGCTACGGAAGCGCTACGCTCATGTGCACTCGAGACCGGTGTGCACGATTGGACGGATGCGATGATCGTGACTAGGTGGACAGGCGTTGAAGTGCTGCTGCTGCGCACCCAAGCGCTTCGTCTGACACAGAAAGAGCTTGCTGCCGTGTCCGGGTTCTCTCTAGGTGCCGTCCGGAAGTGGGAGCGTCGCGGATCGACTATCACGCTGGCGAGTGAGTTCGCTGAGGGTATGGATACCTTGCTCCAGCGCCTCGACGACCGGCAGCGAGCGCGGTTTCAGTCTGCCCTCGCCAACGTACGAGACGATAATCGCGGTCTGGTGAGCGGCGGCGAAGAAATTGACCGGATGGAATATGGTACTACCACTCCGAAGAAAGTTGAGGTCAGCACCATTGAACTTATTCGAGGTCATATCTACGACCTGAATGCATCTTATGAGATTGAGCCCTCGACATCCCTTCTCGGACAGGCTGGACAATACCTCGGCCAAGTGCGACTGTTTCACGCTCATGTGACCACTGAGTCGATCCGTAGAAAGCTACTTACTGTCGAAGCTCAGGGAACAATACTTATGAGCCGACTTGTCTGGGACGCTTCCCAGCGCCGCGACAACGCGACGGCGCACTATTATCTGGACCAATCAATTGCGGCGGCGCAGGAGTTGGGCGATCCGGTCATCGAGGGACAAGCCCTCCTGCGAAAAATATACATCTCGCTCTATGGCGAAAAGAACCCCGTTATTGCATTGAATTTGTCTACAAGACTTCTAGATGCTGTCCATATATTCAGTCGAGAGTTGGCCTTTCTGGCGCTTCTTCACCAGGCGGAGGCATTCGCGATGCTGGGTAGGCAAATAGAATGCGAGAAGGCATTGAGCCGTGCTGATTGCGTTCATGGGACCATTGCCGATGGCGAGGTCGTACTGGGTATAGACGCCGTAGCAGAATACAATAGGCTTGCTGGATCGTGCTAGCTTTTCCTCGGCAAAGAAAAGCGCGCTCAAGCCATGCTGGAAGAAGTAGCCCGCAAGGCGGGTAAGAAGTCGAAGACCGATGCCATCGTCATGGGTAACCTGAGCCTTGCCCAAATCCGACAGCATAGGTTCGAAGAGGGCGCGCATGTTCTCAATAAAGCAATCGATTCCGTGGAAAAGACGCGTGGCGGCGCTGGATTGAACATTGTGTTCAATGCTTGCCGAGAACTCAAGCCATACCGCAATTCGGCGGTTTTGCGGGACGTATACGACCGCATTCTCGAGTTGATGACGAGATAGGAGAGCGCGCAGTGAGTGTTGAGCAGCGGAAGCAGAGTCTTCGCGAAGAGGTCTGGGCCATGCTGGAACACGAAGGAGTTACGCGCCAAGGCGCTCCCCGTCATATTCCAGCATTTGTGGGTGCCGAATTGGCGGCCGAACGCTTGGCTAGTCTGAACGAATGGAAGCGGGCTGAAGTTCTCAAGACCGTTCCGGACACCGCTCAATTACCCGTTCGGATTCGTGCCCTTGCTGAGGGAAAACTGGTCTATATGGCCGTTCCTCGCCTGGCTGCGCCGAAGCCCTTCTATTTTCTTGACCCTGCCGGTTTGGTCGAGCCTCCCGAGCGTGCGGCACAAAGGGACGTAGCCGCCGCGATCGGCCGGAACGTCGATGTAAACGAGATGCACCCAGTCGACATGGTGGTCCTCGGCAGCGTAGCGGTTGACCGCAGCGGCGCGCGATTGGGCAAGGGCGCAGGATACTCCGATATCGAACTTGCGCTTCTGCAAGAAGGCCACCGGATTGGACCGGACACGGTGATTGCGACAACCGTGCATCGACTTCAGGTGCTGGACGTTCCACTACCTGAGAGCTCGCACGACTTCCGCGTCGACGTGATCGTCACGCCGGAGGACGTGATTCGATGCGATGAACGCCGCCGCCCAGTAGGGCTTATCTGGGACTCGTTGCCGCAAGAGAAGATCGCGGCGATACCGGCGCTCGCGGCCCGCCAGGCGGCGGCGAATCCGGATGGATGACTTGGGACCGTGGCCTCGCTGCCAGGCTCGAACCACCATGGGTGCAGAAGTACTGTGACTGTTCAAGCGGTTGAGCTGATCTGCGGTTGATATTCTATCTTTCCGTGTCGCAAGAGCGTGTCATCGCTTGAGGCGAGCACTCGAGGCTGTTCCGAAGCATTGGCACTCGTAGACGGCTCGGTAAAAACTTCTGAAGCACAACGATTCTTGTCAACGATGCCGAATTGTCGGCTGCGCCTCATCGGGCAACCGGCAGAGACGGAGTGAGGAACCGGCGGCAACCCGACTCGGGGCCAAATCAAGCGTCACGCACGAAGATCGGCCTGTGCAGTGGCACAAGTAAGTGGCATTGTGCGCTGGATCACTGAACGGGACGCACTGCAAGGGCCTGGCGATAGTGGCATTCGGTAGTGGCACCCTGGGAGATGATCACGGTATGGGTGTGGGCGAGTTGATCCGTGAGCTTCGGAAGGCGCGCGGATGGTCGCAGGGGCGGCTGGCGGACGAGCTGGCGGCCCATTCGGGGGCGAACATCTCTCGGGAGTACATCTCGAGGCGTTGGGAGAACGGAGACACGGTGCCCAGCCGGTTTTGGCTACGCCATCTCTCGGCGGTACTGGACGTGCCTCTGGCTGTTTTCGAGGACGATGGCATGAACAGACGGAAGTTATTGGCGCAGGCGGCCGCGACCAGCATCGCGCCGGTAGTGGCCTCCGATCTGCTGGCGGCTGGATTCTCCGCGCGGTTGGATCATGCCGGGCCGGATATCGAGACGTGGCAGGCGAAGCTCAACGCCTATGGCACGGACTACATGTCGCTGGGGGCGGCGGATATCCAACGGCGCCTGGCCATCGACCTGGCAATCCTGCAACAGCAATTGGACAGCCCGCAGATGTGGGGAGCGGCGGCCCGGCTGATGACCCTGTATGCGAAAACGTTCCCAGGGTCCGACGGCACGAAAGCGGTTAGCTGGTATCGAATGGCCGCTGAGGCCGCAGACCGCTCCGAAGACGAGCAAACTCGGATTTGGGTGCGCGGGCGAGCAGCCATCGCCCTCGGTTACGAAGGTGCGGCGCTGCGGGTCGCGGGCCTCTTCGCGGACCAAGCACTGTCGTTATCGGACAAGCCGAGCTTGGGGCGCCTCAACGCGATCATGGGCAAGGCCCATGCGGCGGTGCTGCGCGGCGACCACGGGACGGGGCGCGCCCTCATGGAAGAGGGACGCCGTGTTTTCGACAAGTCCGGCTCGTATGAGCAAACCTCCGACTACGCCGTCCCGTGGTGGCGCATGAACGTGTTCCTCTCCTTGCTGGCCGCCCGACTCGGGGATGAGAAAGTGGCGGTGGCATCGCAAGAGCAAGCGCGAAGGGAACTTCCGGCCGAACTGCCGCGCTTCGCGACACATCTGGAATTGCACCGTGGTCTGATGCTGGTGAGAGCCGGCGATCGACCCGAGGGCGTCCGAGCGGCGCGTACCGCGATGAATGCGCTTCCGCCGGAGAAGCACTCACTCACGCTGCGGATGTTGATGGACGAGATCACCGGAACCAAGGACGCACCGGCTGGTACGACGCGCGAATAGAACTTATGCACTGCGCGACGTCGGTACAGCCGCAGATCGACGGCCCCGGCAATCCGGGGTGTTGTCTCCAGCCTGTTTCCGAACGCGAAGTTCGCCTCGCTCGGCTCGCCGAAGCTGGCATATGGCGAGCCCCGGGCCTGCATGCCTGCCGCCCGGGGCTCATCACGCCTGCTGAAGACCACGACGGCGGCGGTCCGGGGCAAGACGTACAGCCGGTCCGATGCGCCGCCGCGAGCGTTGCCGGGTCAGTCGCAGCAGGTCGCGCCAGCGGCTACGGCCTCCTTCTTCGCGTCCGAGCCGCAGCACGCGCCCTCCGCGGCGGCCTCCTCGGCGGTGCCGCAGCAGGCCTGGACCGCCTCGGCGTCGGCTGCGCCGCCGGGTGCCGTGCCGAAAGTGTCACTGTCGGCGAGGACGGTGTAGACCTCCCAGCGTTCGGCGTCCGGGGCGGTGACCCAGACCTTGTCCTGCGTGGCGAAGCAACAGGTGGTGGCGATCTGTTCCTCGGTGAACAATCCCGCTTCCGACAGGCGGGCGATTTCGGCATGCACTTGGTCGGACGTTTCGACCTCGACACCGAGGTGGTTGACGCTGCCGCCGTGGCCGGGGTTCTCGATCAGCACGAGTTTCAGAGGCGGCTCGGCGATGGCGAAGTTGGCGTAGCCGGGCTTGCGCTTGGCGGGCTCGGCGGCGAACAAAGTCGAGTAGAACTGCACAGCCTGGTCGATGTCGTCGACATTGAGGGCGAGCTGGATGCGGGACATGACTACCTCCACTTGTTTGACATATATCGAAGAACCGGTTCGCTGCCGAGTCTGCCACCTTTTCGACATATGTCAATGCTTTGGGTAGAGTCGATCGCATGCCCAAGACGTTGCCCGTGATCGACATGTCGGCCCCGGTCTGCTGCCCCCCGGTCGCGGCCGGGCCGGTCGATGACGCCGCCGCGCTGGAAGTGGCGTTGCGGTTGAAGGCGATCGCCGATCCGGTGCGGGTCAAGCTGTTGTCACTGCTGTTGACCAGCGCACCCGGCGAGGAGAACGGCGGCGATCTCGCCGCGGCGGTGGGGCTGGCGGAATCGACGGTCAGCCATCACCTCGGCCAGCTCCGCAAGGCCGGGCTGGTGGAGTCCGAACGTCGCGGCATGAACACCTTCCACCGCGCCCGCCGCGACGCCCTGGCGGCTCTCTGTGTAGTGCTGGACCCGAACTGCTGCCGTTGAGCACCCTGATCGACGGCACACGGGTCAAGGGTCCGTGGCAGTGTGCTGAGCGGCGAGAAACGCGACCAAGAGGTCGAGGACCGACAGCTCGTCGACGGCGGGCACGTTGTCGATGAGCGAATCGAGGATCGGGGCGGTGTAGAGGCGGCCGGCATCGGGGCCTGCCGTGGTTCGGGCGCTGGCGATCAGTTCGTAGAGCACGACCGCCAGCACGCGGGCGCGTCGGCTGCGGGGCCGGCGCTGCGCGGGGGCGGCATCCCTCAGGGCCGCGTCGACGGCGGTGATCACTTCGGTGAGTACGGCGATCTCGGCTTCGGCGCGGTCGTCGTAGGTCATGCCGACGTCTGCGCATCGCGATGTCGGGAACCGGTGCGGTCGTCGACGATGTGGATGCCTGCCCATGGGCAGACGCCGGGCCGCTCGGAGGGGCCGGTGTGTGCTGCGATCCTGCCGTTGACCACCGAGACGAAAGCGTCGGCGCAGTGCCGGGACGGGCATTGCACGGCGCGCAGTTCGCCGGTGTCCGGATCGAACTTCGCCGCACCGCAATGTGATACGGCGATCCACGGTTCACATTCCGGTCCGCAGCCCCGGTGCGCATGCCGGTGGTCACGGCGGGAGAACGGAGTGTCCCCGTACGGGGTGTGCTGCACGGTTGGTTCCTCGCGGTCGTCGGTCGACCCGGAACCGGGGCGAGACGCCACCCGTCCCTTGCGTCGTGCACGATTCGGATGTTCCCTCGCACAGGAGTTCGGTTGTGCGACAGGGTTTCCCGGTTCCGGGTACGGATACCAGGGTGCCGGTGCAAAATGCCTGGTGGAAGGTAACGGACACGCAGATTCGAGCAATCGGCAGCAATGACCGTCCGGCAGGGTAAGGGGGCACCGTGGCAGATGTGACGATGTGGACCGGCGCGGATGTGAAGACGCTCCGGGACGCGTGCAGGTTGACCCAGAGCGAACTCGCTGAGCTGCTGCGTTGTGCGCAGCGGACGGTCAGCTTCTGGGAGAGCCGGCCGTACCGCCGGGTGAGTATCAGCCACCAAGCACGGCTGGACAGGGTACTCAAAGATGCGGACCATGGGGCGCACAGGCGTTTCCGGGCGTTGATTGGAGAACTTGACGTGAACCGGCGCGACTTCATCGCCGCCACCGGCGCGGTCATCGGCACGGCGACAACGAACAACAGTGGTTCTCCGACCGTCACGTCGGATGCGATCGGGCATCTGCGCGACACCGTCCACTCCGCACAGCTACTGGACGATCAGCTCGGTTCGGATGCCGCCCGTCCGATCGTCGAAGCCCAAGCGCGAACGTGCGCGGCGCTGCTGCGCGACTGCCCGGCGAGCTTGCGGCCCGCGCTGCACTCGTTGACCGGCGAGGCCATGGCCAGCAGTGCGTGGTCGGCGTGGGACCAGGGCGACCTGAACCGAGCGGAAACCCTGTTCCGCACCGCCCACGAGCACGCGGAAGAGTCCGGCGACATCGACATCGCGACCGGCATTCTCTGCCACCGCACCCAATTGGCGGTTCAGCTGCGCGACTTCCGAGACGCCGCCACGATCGCGGACGGGATGCTGCGACTGCCCGTGCGGGACCGTCGGGTCGACGACTTCAGAAAGCTGTGCGCGGCGCAGGCGTTCGCCTCCGATGGACGGAAGGTCGACGCGTGGCGACAGCTGATCCAGGTGAGCGACGAGTTCACCGAGCAGACGACGCCGGACGAGTCGTACTGCTACTACCAGAGCGCGTGGACCACGAGCGCCATGACCGCCCGCTGCCTGGAAACGTGCGGCGAATCGGACGCGGCGGCCGACACGATCGAAGCTGCGCTGGGACTCATTCCCCGCCACGCGACCCGCGACCGGGCCCTGTGGAACCTCAGCCTCGCCCAACTGACGGTCACGCGGGATATCGACCGTGCGTGCGAAGCCGCCCGGCGTGCCCTGGCCCTGGCCGCGCGGAATACCTCGCCCCGGCTGCGGCAGGCGTACGCGCAGACCAGGGCGAGTTTCGAGCCGTGGGCTACGGCGCGACCGGTCCGGGATCTGGACGCGTACGCGGCGATGGTCTTGGCGTAGACGACCTCGGGCTGTTTGTCCGCGGTGGACCCGGGTATGCGATTGATGTCCCGAGTCGCCCCCAAGGGAGCGCTTGTCAACCGAAAGACGCCCGTCCGCGCGATCGGTGCGGGTGGGCGAGGAAAGGGGTAGCAAGTGAGCACAATGGCCGCCACGGTGGACGTCGACGTTCCGGTTCGCACCGCCTACAACCAGTGGACGCAGTTCGAGTCGTTTCCGCAGTTCATGGAGGGTGTCGAAGCGGTAGACCAGCTCGACGACCGGCACACGCACTGGCGTGTCCATGTCGGCCCGTCGACGCGGGAGTTCGACGCGACGATCACCGAACAGCATCCCGACGAACGGATCGCCTGGAAGTCCGACAGCGGACCCAACCACGCGGGGGTTGTCACCTTCCATCGGCTCGACGACACCCATACCAGGGTCACCGCGCAGATGGATGTCGACCCCGAAGGGTTCGTGGAGAACGTCGCCGACAAGCTCGGCGTACTGAAGCACCGGGTGAGCGGTGACCTGGAACGCTTCAAGCACTTCGTCGAGGAACGAGGTCACGAAACGGGCGCGTGGCGCGGCGACATTCCGCGTCCGGATGCCCGCGACACCGCCACAGAGCGCGGCGGGGCTCCCCGCCCCGGCGGAACCGGCGCCATGCCCGGCGAGACTCCTCGCCCCGGTGGGGTCGGTGGAACCGGCCTCCCCGGCGAAGGCGGCACCTTCCCGGGCGGAACCACCCGCCCCTGACGCCTGAGCCGCGCGACAACCAGCGCCCCCTGGAATTCCAGGGGGCGCTGCCCGTGTCGGAGAGAAGGCGCTGTTCGTGTCGAACAGAGTCGCCGCCCGTGTCGAACAGGGTCCGCTGCCCGTCTCGGAGAGTAGCCGCTGCCCGTGCCGAACCGAGGTCGCTGTCCGTGCCGAACAGGGTCCGCTACCCGTCGAACAGGGGCGGCTATCCGTCTCGAACAGGGGCGCTGCCCGGATCAGACGGTGTCCGGCCCCTCGTCGGCCTGGTCGGCCGGGTGCGGTTCGGGCACCTGGACCGGACGCAGCAGCGCCCAGGCCACGAACACGACGGCCACCACGCCCATGGCGAGCCCGGCCCACAGGTTCACGTTGACGCCGCCGGTCTTGGCCTGCTGGGCCGCGGTGTCGTCCACCAGTCCGGTGACGACGAGCACGATGCCGTAGCAGCCGAGCAACGCGCCGACGATGGTGCGGATATCGAAAAGCATTGCGACGACTCCCTATCCGACGAGAATGTTGAGTGCGATCACGAGCACGAGCGCGATGCCCGCCAGCAGGACCGGACGCTGGTACCAGGGCAGCGTGTCGGCCTCCGGATCGGTGCGCACTTCCTTCGGCGTCTCCGAGTACACCAGCCCGACCAGTTCCGCCGCCGGTTTCGGCTGGGTCACCTGGGTGACCGCGACACTGACCACGATGTCGACCACGAACGCCACGCCGGCGGCGACGAAACTCGCGCCCTGGCCGGACAGTTCGAACACTTCCATCTCGTGCAGGATGAAAACGAGGATCGCCGAACCGGTTCCGCAGACCAAACCCATCCAGCCCGCGGCCGGCGTCATCCGTTTCCAGAACATGCCGAGGATGAACGTGGCGAACAGCGGCGCGTTGAAGAAGCTGAACAGGGTTTGCAGGTAGTCCATCATGTTGCTGAAGCCGGAGGCGATGAACGCGGTGAAGATCGCGGCCACGGTCGCCCCGATGGTGGCCAGCCGGCCCACGCCCAGGTAGTAGCCGTCCGGGCGGTCGCGCCGGACGTACTGCTGCCACAGGTCGTAGCTGAACACCGTGTTGAATGCGGAGATGTTGGCCGCCATGCCCGCCATGAACGCCGCGAGCAGACCGGCCAGCCCCACCCCGAGCAGGCCGTTGGGCAGCACGTCTTTCATCAGGTACAGCAGCGCCTGGTTGTAGGTGGTGTCGCTCTCGTATTCCGGGTTCGCGGTGACTGCCGCCTTGTACTCCGCCATCTGCGGCACCAGCACGGCGCTGATCATGCCGGGGATCACCACGATCAGCGGGATGAACATTTTCGGGTAGGCGCCGATGATCGGGGTGCGCCGCGCCGCCGCGATGGAGTGCGTGGCCATCGCGCGCTGCACTTCGACGAAGTTGGTGGTCCAGTACCCGAACGAGAGCACGAATCCGAGCCCGAACACGATGCCGAGGATCGACAGGAAGTCGTTGCCGAACCCGCTGAGGGCGTTACCCGGCCAGGATTCCAGCTGTTGCGAACCGCCGGGTGACGCGCCGATCTTCTCCTGCAGACCGTCCCAGCCCCCGATCTTGTGCAGGCCGACCAGGGTGAGCGGCAGCAGCGCGGCCACGATCACGAAGAACTGGAGCACCTCGTTGTAGATCGCGGCCGAGAGGCCGCCGAGGGTGATGTAGGACAGCACGATCACGGCGGCCACGATCACCGACACCCACAGCGGCCAGCCCAGCAGCACGTTCAGGATGGAGCCGAGCAGATACAGGTTGACCCCGGCGATGAGGATCTGAGCGACGGCGAAGCTCAGCGCGTTCACCAGATGGGCGCCGGTGCCGAAGCGGCGGCGCATGAACTCGGGCACGCTGCGCACCTTGGAGCCGTAGTAGAACGGCATCATCACCACGCCGAGGAACAGCATGGCCGGTATCGCGCCGATCCAGAAGTAGTGGAAGGTGGGGAACCCGTACTCCGCGCCGTTGGCGGACATGCCCATGATCTCCACCGCGCCGAGGTTCGCGGAGATGAACGCCAGACCGGTCACCCAGGCGGGCAGCGAGCGTCCGGAGAGGAAGAAATCGATGCTGGAGGACACGCGCTGTCTGGCCAGCAGACCGATGCCGATGACGAACACGAAATACAGGGCGACCAGCGCGTAGTCGACCGGCTGCGCGTCCAGCCGGAGGGTCTCGGCGGCCAGCGGATGCGGGGGCGGGGCGGCCAGGGGGGAGACGATCGGCACGGCGGCGAGAACGGATGGAGCGGCGAGCGGCACAGCGTTCCTCCTGGCGGTGAAACCGGGGCGGCGAGCGAGATCGTGCGTCGTGCTGGTTGTGCCCGGCGCGCACGACCTCCTCGTCGCCCGCCGAATGGTGTCGGCTGAACATACTCTGCGCGATCGGGCGGCACCGGCGTGGCACATTCGCCCACAAATTCTGGACGGTCGCTCAGTCGATTCGGCGCGCTCCGGCGGCGGGAACGACGACGAACGTGCGCGGCTCGGCGAAACCCGCTCGCGCGAAACGCCGTCGCACCGACTCCACCACGGTCGGCGTGCGGTCGCGGTCGACCAGCGCGATGACGCTCCCGCCGAATCCGCCGCCGACCATCCGCGCGCCGTGCGCTCCCGCCGCCAGCGCGGCATCCACGGCGGCGTCCAGGGCCGGAGTGGACACCTCGAAATCGTCCCGCAGCGAAACGTGCCCCGCGGTCAGCAACGGGCCGATCTCGCGGGGGTCGATGCCCTCTCGCAATTTTTCGGCAACCGCGAGAACCCTGGCGTTCTCGGTCACCACGTGCCTGGCGCGGCGGCGCAGCACGCCGTCGGCGATCCGGTCGGCATCCGCCGCGGACGTCACCTCGCGCAAAGTGGCGACGCCGAGCGCCGCGGCCGCCGCCGCACATTGATCGCGCCGCTCGGCGTAGCGGCCGTCGACCAGTTCGTGCGGCTGCCCCGTATCGATCACCAGCAGTTCGAGGCCGAAAGCGGCGAGGTCGAAGGGGATCTGCTCGTGCCCGGCGCCGCGCGGCGCAGTGGTGTCGGCGGCGAACGCGCGCACGTCCAGCAGCAGCGCGTGCCCAGCCGTGCACAGCATCGCGGCCGATTGGTCGAGCAGGCCGGTCGGAGCGCCGACGTAGTCGTTCTCGGCGGCGCGGGCCATGTCGATCAGGGCGCGGTCGGTCACCTCGGGTGCGAACAGATCACGCAGCGCGACGGCCACGGCACACGACAGCGCCGCCGAGGACGACAGCCCCGCGCCGATCGGCACCGCGCCGTCGAGGTCGAGATCCACGCCGGGAATCCGATGACCGCGCCGGGTGAACTCGGCGACCACGCCGAGCGGATAGCGCGCCCACCCGGGCACCCGCGCCCGCTGCCGGGCCAGATCGCGCACCGCGACGAGCACCGGGTCGCCGGGCCGTTGCCGCGAGCCGACCCGCGCCAGCCCGTCCGTGCACGCGGCCGCCGTACACCGCACTACCAGCGGCAACGCGATCGGCAGGACGTAGCCGTCGTTGTAGTCGGTGTGCTCACCGATGATATTGACCCGCCCCGGCGCCACCCATGTCCGCACGCTCGTTCCTCGCTGTTCTCCTCGGTCGTGTCAGGGTACGAGACACGCCGCACGAGCAGTGGTTTCGGCGCGCTTGGGTGCGCGATCGCGGTTCGTGACGCACAGTCGATTTCGACGCAAGACCGGCCTGCAAATTCGGTGGCCGCGTCGGATCGGGAGGGCTTCATGATGCACGACGCCGCACGCGGCGACTTACGCGCGCGGTCGCGCCCGGATCGGCTGCGGCCACCGCTGGATCGGCCGCTCCCGGCGCCGCTGACCATCGAGATCGGCGCGGCGACCGGAGCGGGACCGACCGCCATGTCGGCGTTCGACGCTGCGCTGCGCGACCTCGGGGTGGGCGAGGCCAACTTGATCCGGTTGTCCTCGGTCATTCCGCCGCGCGCCACCGTCGAACGCATCGGGCGGGTGCGCAAGCCGATCCCCTGGGGCGACCGGCTCTACTGCGTGTACGCCGTGCGACACGCCTGCGGGCGGGGCGCGACCGCCGCGGCGGGCATCGGCTGGGCGCTGCGCGACGACGATTCCGGGGCAGGACTTTTCGTCGAGCACGAGGCCGAGACCACCGACGAGGTCACCGCGCTGATCCGGGCCAGTCTGGCGGACATGACCCGTCGCCGCGGCGACAGCTTCGGGCCGGTCCAGCTGTGCACCGCGACCGCCACCTCCGACGGCGACCCGGCTTGCGCGCTGGTCCTGGCGGCCTATCACACCATTCCGTGGGGTCCGCGATGAGCGAGATCTCCGTGACCGTCGAGGCGGCGATTCCGGAGGAACGGATCGCGATGTTCCACCGCCTCTACGAGGAGGCGTTCGGGCCGCTGCGCGCGAAGGCCATCGCACGCCAGGTGCTGCATCCCGACGAGTTCCGGGAGGAGATGATCGACCCCCGCGTGCAGAAGTACGTGGCGCACGCCCACGGCGAGCCGATCGGCGTGACGACGCTGACTCGGCATCTGGAGACCGTGCCGTGGATCAGCCCGGACTATTTCGCGGCCCGTTATCCCGAACACGCGGCGCGTGCGGCGATCTACTACGCGGGTTTCACCCTTGTTGCGCCAAGTGCCCGCCAAGGAGCCGCGTTCCATGCCATGATCAAATCAGTTGTCCATGTTTTGGTTGCCGAACGCGCGGCGGTCGGTTGGGACATCTGCTCGTACAACAACACTCGGTTCTCGTTCGCCGACAGTATTCGAGCGGTGCTCGACGAACAGGCGAACGTCGAAGTCGCGGTGGAGGATTCGCAGATCTACTACGCGGCCCGGTTCACCGGGGACGGAGCGACCAAGGGGGGCTGATGACACCCGGTGAACAGCCACAGACCAACTGCCGGACGAGTCTTCGATCGGGCTGGCACGCGGCGCTTCTGGGGGGAAGCGGGGCCGCGATCGCGGTTCACCTGGCGCTCGACTCGCAACTGGTGGCGTTCGTGACGATGGTGGTCATCGTCGGCGCGACCCTCGCCATGATCGCCGTCGGCCTGCACACCCACCGGCCCGCGCACCCGCTGCCGTGGTATCTGCTGTCCGGCTCGGCGGTGCTGTTCGCCACCGGCACCACGCTGCGCGACATCGGCGACCACGCGGTCCATCCGCTCGACGACGGATTCACGCTGCTCGGTTATCTCGGCGTCGGGCTCGCCGCGCTGATCTGGCTGTGGCCGCGCCAAGTGCACGGCGACTACGACCTGCTGCTGGACTCCGTCCTCATCGGGCTCGGCGCGCTGCTCGCCTCGTGGACCTTCCTCATCTCACCGATCCTGCAATCCACCGAGACCGGGCTGGACGTGCTGGTCGCCGCGACCTACCCCGTGCTGGACGCACTGCTGCTCACGTTGGTCGCGCACTCGATGGCCACCTCCACGCGCGCGGAGACCTCGCTCTGGCTGCTGCACGCCGGACTGGTCGCGGTGCTGCTCGGCGATCTCGGCTACAGCTTGGAGACCGCGGGCGCGACCGCGCTGGGCCGCGAGGTGCTGCTGGCTCCGCTGCTCGTCGCCTACGCCACCGTGGGCGTGGCGGCGCTGCACCCCACCATGGCCACGCTCGGCACGCCGCGGCGCATCCACCCGCACCATTCCCGGCAGCGCGCCAGCCTCATCGCGATCGCGCTGATCGTGGCTTCGCTGGTGCCGGTGGTGGGGTCCAGCCTGCAGGCGGTCGACCGAGTGGTGGTGTCGTCGCTGTTCGCGCTGCTGCTGATCGGCATGCTGGTGCGCAGCGAGCGGGCGATCGTGCGCAGCGCACGCAGCGAGCGGCGCGCGCAGTACCAGGCCGACCACGACATGCTCACCGGCCTGCTGAACCGGTCGGCGCTGTTGCGCGCGCTGCGGCAGCGGGCGCAACAGTGGGCCGAGCAACCGATCTGCTTGCTGTTCATCGACCTCGACGGCTTCAAGCGGGTCAACGACAGCTACGGGCACGCCGTGGGCGACGAGCTGATCGCGACGGCGGCGGCCCGCATCCGGCGCGTGGTGCGCCGCGAGGACGTGGTGAGCCGCTACGGCGGCGACGAATTCGTCGTGCTCGCCGCGCTGGCGCGGGCGGATGCCGCCGTGCTGGCCGAACGACTGCTCGGCGCGTTCGTCCGGCCGTTCGGGCTGAGCGCGGGCGAGATCCCGATCACCGCGAGCGTCGGCGTCGCGTGCGCGGGTCCGCGCAGCTCGGACCGCGACATGCACAGCCTGCTCCGGGACGCGGACGCGGCCATGTACCACGCGAAGCACGACTCGCTCGGCTACGCGTTCCACGACGACCTGCGCCGCCCGCCCGCCGATCCCGAGCGCCGGACCTGGCGCACGGTCACCCGTTCCGCCAGCCCCGCGGTGTGAGTCAGTCGCTCAGCTCGTCCAGCAGGCGCTTGGCCTCCTCCAGCTCGGCCTGTAACTGCTGCACCTTGGCCTCCTGCACGCCGCGCAGCGCCTCCAGCACGCCCGCGACCACCTCGGCGACCTCGGGATGCAGGATCTTCGCCGCCTGGGCCACCGCGGAACCGGCCACCGGCAAGCCGCGCAGGGTGCGCTTCTTGCCGCTCACCACGTCGACCGACCATTCGCCGTCTGCGGTGCCGGTGAGTGTCACGGTGACCTCGGGAGCCTTGGCCTTGCGGGCGGCGGCCGCCTTCGCGGGCTTGGGCGCCGCCGGGGCTTGCTTGCCCGCACTCTCCCCGCGGCTCGCCTCCCCGGCGGCCTCCACCGGTTTGGGGGCGGCGGTTGCCGTGGGGGCGCTCGCCTGAGCGGGCTGCGTCGCGGTCGACGACTGGGTCACAGGGGGTTCCTTCCTGGTTGACGACTTCGGCTGGGCAGCGGCGCCCGCCACCCCTCGCGGCGGCTTGGTCAAGGTCACCTCGACGGGAGAGAAGGACAGTACATCCTTCGATCCGGTCGGCCGGACCTGCAGGAAGTCACCGTCGGCAGGGTCGCCGAGCGCGATCACCTTGCCCGAGCGCCCCTCCGGAACGCCCACCGCGGCCGAGGTGAACCACACCATGGGCGGGTGGCCACCGGCTATGTCCGTGGCGATCTGTTGAATCTCGCTGTCCGACAAAGGTTGCGGCTTGGTTCGTGGCGACGGCATGGCGACTCCGAGCTATTGCGTGGTTGGCTGCGTGCACAGATGATGCCGCACGCCGCCGACAGATTCGCGGGCCACCGTCGAATCGGGTCGGCCGAGCACCCGACCCGGACAATCAGCAAATATTCGGCAATGCCAGTCGGGGGCTACCGCGACGGCCGCGCGGTCGCTCGATGACAACCGCTGCGCCGCGCGCTGTTTCGCACACGGTTGCCGATCGCGGCGGAACACAACGCACCGGGCCGGTCAGCTCGCCGCCGTCGGCGCGCGCAGCGCGGGGAACCAGATGTCGGTGAGCACCTCGACGGCTTGGTCCACCGAGACGTCGATGGTGCCCTGCATCGCCCATCGCGTGAAGAACCGTTCCAGTTGCGCCACCAGCAGTTCCACGCGCAACCGCGCCTCGTCGCGCCGCTCGGCAGGCCACCCGGCGAGGTAGGCCGTCATCGCGTTGGGCAGGGCGAGGATGCCGTCGCGGGCGATCTCGCGGAACTCCGGCTCCAGCGCCGTCGCCTCGTCCCACGCGGGCAGCAGGTCCTTGTACTCGTGGAACCACTCGATCGCGCGGGCCACCCAGCCGGCGAACTCGGCGCGCGAACCGGTCTCCAGCACGCGGTCGAGATCCTGATAGAAGTGCAACGCGGTGGGCGCGGTGCCCTGCTCGGCGATCGCGCGCAGCAACTCCAGCTTCCCCGCGAAGTGCAGATAGAAGGTGGCGCGGCTACAGCCGACCGCCGCGGCGATGTCGTCCACCCGCACGGCCGCGTAGCCGCGGCCGGCGAACAGCACCTTGGCGGCCTCCATCAGGCGGGCCCGGGTCTGCTGCTTCTGCTCGTCGCGCAGGTTCGCGTTCGTGCGCATGGTGAACCGGTACCTCGTATCCGTGAAAGACGTGCTGACATGCGGCTACCGCCGATCGAGTCTACGCGCGGACAAGCTCGATAGACAGTGCGTTACTCACTGGACATGATGTCTACCCAGTGTTATTTTGTTGCCTACGTCACTCCGGTGCGCGACCCGTATCGGACGTTCGGCCGTCCTCGGCGACGGCCCACCAGCACGAGGACAGTGAATGACGTCAACCGCACTCCCCCGGGTCTGCGTGATCGGGGCGGGCCCCTCGGGGATCACCGCAGCCAAACGCTTGCACGACCACGGCATCCCTTTCGACTGCTACGAGGCGTCCGACGAGGTCGGGGGCAACTGGTATTACAAGAACCCCAACGGCATGTCCGCCTGCTACCAGAGCCTGCACATCGATACGTCCAAATTCCGTCTGGCATTCGAGGACTATCCGGCGCCCGACGAGTGGCCGGACTTCCCCCACCACTCCCAGCTGTTCCAGTACTTCCGCGATTACGTCGACCACTTCGGCATCCGCGACCGGATCGTCTTCAACACCGAGGTCACCGCGGCCGAGCGCGGCGCGGACGGTCGCTGGCTGATCACCACCGGCGAGGGGCACACCAAGGACTACGACGCGCTCGTCGTCTGCAACGGCCACCACTGGGACCCGCGAATCCCGGACTATCCGGGTGAATTCGACGGCACGCTGCTGCACAGCCACGCCTACAACGACCCCTTCGACCCCGTCGACATGCGCGGCAAACGCGTCGTCGTGGTGGGCATGGGCAACTCCGGCTTGGACATCGCCTCGGAGCTGTCGCAGCGTTTCCTCGCCGCCGAGCTCTACGTTTCCGCCCGGCGCGGGGTCTGGGTGCTGCCGAAGTACGTCAACGGCAAGGTCGGTGACAAGCGCTCGATGCCGCGGTGGATGCCGCCGAAGCTGGGCCTGAAACTCAAGCAGCGTTTCGTCCGCAAATTCCGCGGCAACATGGAGGACTACGGCCTGCCCGCCCCCGACCACTTGCCGTTCGAGGCGCATCCGTCGGCCAGCGAGGAGTTCCTGCACCGCGCGGGCTGCGGCGATATCACGTTCAAGCCCGCGATCACCGCGCTGGAGGGACCGCGGGTGCGCTTCGCCGACGGCAGCGCCGCGGAGGTGGACGTGATCGTCTGCGCCACCGGCTACCGCATCTCCTTCCCGTTCTTCTCCGACCCCGAACTGCTGCCCGACAGCGACAACCGCTTCCCGCTGTTCAAGCAGATGATCAAGCCGGGCATCGACAATCTCTTCTTCCTCGGGCTGGCCCAGCCGCTGCCCACGCTGGTGAATTTCGCCGAGCAGCAGAGCAAGCTGGTGGCCGCCTACCTGACCGGCCGCTACCACCCGCCGTCGGCGCAGGAGATGCGAGCGGCCATCCGGTCCGCGGAATCGGCCAGGACGGGCCGCTACTACGACTCGCCGCGGCACACCATCCAGATCGAGTTCGAACCGTATGTGCGGGACTTGCGGCGGGAGCTGGCGCGCGGCGCGAAACGGGCCGCCGCCGCCGGCAACGCCCTGCCGGTTCCGGCTCGGACGCTCGAACACGTGTGAGGCCGCGATGACCACTACGACAGGCACCGCGACGTCGGGCTTCTGCGCCGAGCGATTCGCGCGGGTGCGAACGGAACTGGAGGCCCGGCTCGCCTCCGGCGAGGAACTGGGCGCGTCGATCTGCGTCACGGTCGACGGGGAACCGGTCGTCGACCTCTGGGGCGGCTACCGCGACCCCGAGCGCACCGCGCCGTGGACCGAGAACACTCTGGTGAACGTCTTCTCGATCACCAAGACCATGACCGCGCTCAGCGCTCTGCTGCTGGTCGAGCGCGGCGAACTCGACGTGCGCGCGAAGGTGGCCGAATACTGGCCGGAGTTCGCCGCGAACGGCAAGGGCGACATCGAGATCCGTCATCTGCTCGCGCACACCTCCGGCGTGTCGGGCTGGCAGCCGCCGATCCAGCTCGCCGACATCTACGACGCGGAAGCCTCCGCCGCCCGCCTCGCGAGCCAGCCGCCGTGGTGGGAGCCGGGCACCGCGTCGGGGTATCACGCCCTCGCCTACGGCCACCTGATCGGCGCGGTGATCCGCCGCGTCACCGGACGCTCGCTGGGCCGGTTCTTCGCCGAGGAACTGGCCGGGCCGCTGGGCGCGGACTTCCACATCGGCACCGCGCCCGAGCATCACGCGCGGATCGCCGCCTTGGTCCCGCCCGCCATGCCGGAATTCGACATGGCCGCGCTCGACCAGGACAGCGTCCTGGTCAAGACGCTCACCAGCCCCTTGCTAGACATCGCCGAGACGACGAGCGCGGCTTGGCGACAGGCCGAGATCGGCGCGGTGAACGGCCACGGGAACGCGCGCTCGGTGGCGCGGGTGCAGTCACTGGTGTCCTGCGGCGGCGAACTCGGCGGGCGGCGAATGCTGTCCGAGGAGACGATCGAGCTGATCTTCCAGCAGCAGTCCGACGGCGTGGATCTCGCGCTGCTGCTGCCGCTGCGGTTCGGCATCGGTTACGGCCTGCCCCAGCCGCAGACCGCACCGGAAGTGCCCGACGGCCGGGTGTGCTGGTGGGCGGGCTACGGCGGCGCGATGGTGGTCAACGACCTCGAGCACCGCACCACGTTCGCCTACACGATGAACCGGATGGCTCCCGGTCTGATCGGCTCCGACCGCGCCGACGCCTATCTGCGCGCGACGTTCGCGGCGATCCGCGGATGATGCGGGCACTGCAGCTCACCGCGCCCGGTGTGCTGGAACTGCGCGAGGTACCGATCCCCCGGATCGGTCCCACCGACCTGCTGCTGCGCGTGGGCGCGGCGGGCATCTGCCATTCGGATCTGCATGTGCTGCGCATCCCGTTCCGGATGCGCGAGAAGCCGTTGACCCTCGGTCACGAGATCGCGGGCACCATCGAGGCCGTCGGCGACGGCGTGGACGGCCGCCGGGCCGGTGAGCGCGGCATCGTGTATCTGTGCTGGTCGTGCGGGGTCTGCCGGGAGTGCGTCGGCGGCAACGAGAACGTGTGTCATGCCGCGGGCCGCACCGCCATGCCGCCTTGCCCCGGCCTCGGGCCGGACGGCGGCATGGCGGACTACATCCGCGTGCCCGCGAGTTCGTTCGTGCCGATCGGCGACCTCGATTTCGCGCGGGCCGCGCCGCTGGCCGACGCCGCGCTGTCGAGCTATCACGCCATCCGCGGCGCGCGCGAGCAGCTCGGCCCCGGGTCGGTGGCGGTGGTCGTCGGAATCGGCGGGCTCGGCCACGTCGCGGTGCAGATCCTCGCCGCGACCACGGCGGCGCGCGTGCTGGCCGTGGACGTCGCCGCCGACAAGCTCGATCTGGCGCTGCGGTGCGGGGCCGCGGAGGGGCTGGTCGCGGGCCCGGACACCGCACGCGAGATCCTCGACCGCACCGCGGGCCGTGGCGCGGACGCGGTGTTCGACTTCGTCGGCGTCGACGCGACCGCCCGGCTCGCGGTCGAGTCGGTGGCGCCGAACGGGGCGTACCGGATGATCGGCCTCGGCGGCGGCACTCCCGAGATCACGGCGGCCCCGGCGGGCGGCACGGGTTGGCCGTGGGGCGCCTCGGTCCGAAAGTCCTACGGCGGCACCAAATCCGACCTGATCGACGCCGTGGCGCTGGCCGCGTCGGGCAAGCTACGCGTCGAGGTGGAGCGTTACCCCCTGACCGAGGGCCGCGACGCCCTCGACCGGCTCGAACGCGGCCTGGTCACCGGCCGAGCGGTCCTGGTGCCCGAGCCGTGACGAATCAACCCTGTGCAGTGACGAGGAAGTACCCGATATGACGAAGCCCATCGACCCGCAGGCGTTCGTAGCGCAGGCCGCGGCCCGGCTCACCGGACCCGGCGGTCGTTTCGAGATGGTGGTCGAGGACGTGCTCGGCGCACCGATGCCGGTGGTGCGCGACCGCAAGTCCTCGCTGCGCGAAGTGCTCGTCGCCGCGGCGGCGCACGGCGATCGGGACTATCTGGTCACCGCGGACCGCAGGATCTCGTTCACCGAGCACGCCGCCGCGGTCGCGGCGCTGGCCACGGCCCTGCGGGACCGATTCGGCGTCGGGAAGGGCGACCGGGTCGGCATTCTGGCGGCGAACACAGCCGAGTGGGTGCTCACGTTCTGGGCGGCCCAGGCGCTCGGCGCGATCGCGGTGGGCTACAACGCGTGGTGGGCGCCGCGCGAAGTCGCCTACGGCGTCGAGCACACCAGCCCGGCGGTGCTGGTCGTCGACGCCAAACGGGCCGCGCTGGCGGCGGAGCTGGACATCCGCGTCCCGGTGCTCACCATGGAGCACGACGTACCCGCGCTCGTCGCCGAGTACCGGACCGACACCCTGCCGGACGCCGAGATCGGCGAAGACGACCCCGCGGTGATCCTGTACACCAGCGGCACCAGCGGACGTCCCAAGGGCGCGGTGCATTCGCACCGGAACCTCGTCGCGGTCACCGACTATCACGTCTTCAACGACGCGCTCGCCGCCGCGCTCACCGGAGCGAGCGAACTGCCCAGCGGGCGGCGCTTCCTGGTCACCTCGCCGCTGTTCCACATCGCCAGCCTGCACAACCTCGTGGTCCCCCGGCTGGTCACCGGCGACGCGGCGGTGATCCACCAGGGGTCGTTCGACGCCGACCGGGTGCTGCGACTGATCGAGGCCGAACGGATCACCAACTGGGGCGCCATGCCGACCATGGCCACCAGGATGCTCGAACTCGACCTGTCCGGCTACGACCTGTCCTCGCTGGCCGCCTTCTCGCTGAATTCGGCGCCGTCCTCGGCCGCGCTGCAACAGCGATTGCGCGACCAACTGCCCGTCGCCCGCAACGCGCTGGTGACCAGCTACGGGCTGACCGAATGCAGCACCGCCGCGACCCTGGCGAGCCCGGCCGAACTGGCGGCGTTCCCGGACACCGTGGGACGACCGGTCGTCGGGGTCACGCTGGAGATCCGCGACAGCGCGGGCGAGGTGGTCCCCGACGGCGCCGAAGGCGAGATCTGGGTGCGCAGTCCCTATGTGATGCTGGGGTACTGGCAGGACGAGGCGGCGACCGCCGCGGCGATCACACCGGACCGCTGGCTGCGCACCGGCGACATCGGGGTGCTGGAGCAGGGCAGGCTGCGACTGTCCGGGCGTCGTTCGGATCTCATCCTGCGCGGCGGGGAGAACGTCTATCCCACCGAGATCGAGCAGTGCCTCGAGGAGCACCCCGCGGTGCGCGAATGCGCGGTCCTCGGCGTGCCCGACGACGACCTCGGACAGCAGGTCGCCGCTCTGGTCGTGGTCGAGAACAGCACCGCGACCACCGAAGACGAACTGCGCGCGTTCGCCGCCGAGCGGCTCGCCTACTACAAAGTGCCCGCCCGCTGGCGGCTCACGACCGCCGCACTCCCGCGCAACGCGACCGGCAAGGTCGTGCGCACCGATCTCGAGGTGTAGACCCATGTACGACACCATCATCGCGAACGGCCGCTGGTTCGACGGCACCGGCGCGCCCTCGGCCGTCCGGCACCTCGGCATCCGCGACGGGCGGATCGCGACCGTCTCGGCCGAGCCGATCCACGACCCGGCCTGTCCGCACGTCGTGGACGCCACCGGGAAGTGGGTGCTGCCCGGCATGCTCGACATCCACACCCACTACGACGTCGAGGTGCTGCAGCATCCCGCGCTCACCGAATCGGTGCGCCACGGCATCACCACGGTGCTGCTCGGCTCGTGCTCGCTGTCGACCGTCCACGTCGGCGCCGCCGACGCGGGCGACCTGTTCGCGCGGGTCGAGGCCATTCCGCGCAAGCACGTCGTCGCGGCGGTCGACGCGCACAAGACCTGGCGCTCGGCGCACGAGTACGCGGCCGCGCTGGAACAACTGCCGCTGGGCCCGAACGTCGCCGCGTTCATCGGGCATTCGGATATCCGTGCGGCCGAGCTGGGGTTGGAGCGCGCCACTCGTAAGGACATCCGGCCCGATGCCGCCGAACTGGCCGGGATGGAGGCGAAGCTGACCGAGGCGCTGGACGCCGGGTTCGTCGGGATGTCCTCGCAACAACTGATGTTCGACAAACTCGACGGCGAAGTGTGCCGGTCGCGCACCCTGCCCTCCACCTACGCCACCACCCGGGAACGGCGCAGGCTCAATGCCGTGCTGCGCAGGCGCGGCGGGGCGCTGCAGGGCGGACCCGACGTGTCCCGGCCGCACAGCCTGGTCACGATGGCGGCGGCCAGCCTCGGCCTGTTCCGCAGGCCGCTGAAGGTCAGCCTGCTCTCGGCCGCCGACATCAAGGCGATCCCCGGCGTGGTGCACCTGTTCCCCCTGATCGCGCGGGTGCTCAACGCGCTGGGCGGCAATTTCCGCTGGCAGCACCTTCCGGTGCCCTTCGAGGTCTACGCCGACGGCATCGACCTGGTGGTGTTCGAGGAGTTCGGTTCCGGCGCCGAAGCGTTGCACCTGGCCGACCAGGTGGACCAACGCCGGGAACTGCTGCGCGACGAGGACTACCGGCGCCGCTTCCGCGCGGATTACGACAAGAGATTCGGGCCGAGAGTGTGGCACCGCGACTTCTTCGACGCGCGGATCGTCGAGTGCCCCGACCCGGCGGTGGTCGGCAAGTCCTTCGGGCAGGTGGGCGCCGAGCGCGGCGGCCTGCATCCGGTGGACGCGTTCCTCGACCTGGTGGTGGAGCACGGCGGCAAGGTTCGCTGGCGCACGACGATCTCCAACCATCGACCGGAGGTGCTCGATCGGCTCGCCGCCGACCCCGGCGTACAGCTGGGCTTCTCCGACGCGGGGGCGCATCTGCGCAACATGGCGTTCTACAACTTCGGCCTGCGCTTCCTGCGCCGCGTGCGCGACGCCGCCGAAGCGGGTCGCCCGTTCCTGTCGGTGGAGCAGGCGGTGCACCGGCTCACCGGCGAGCTCGCGGACTGGTACGGCCTGGACGCCGGGCACCTGCGGGTCGGCGACCGAGCCGATGTCGTCGTCCTGGATCCGGCCCGCTTGGACGATTCGCTCGACGCGTACCGGGAATCCCCGATCGCTCCGTTCGACAACATGTCGCGCATGGTCAACCGCAATGACGACACGGTGACCGCGGTGTTCGTCGGCGGTGTGCCGGTCTTCGGCGACGGCGCTCCCGCCGCGGTACTCGGCACCCGCCGGACCGGCCGGTTCCTGCGCGCGTCCACCGCCGTCCGATAGTCCGGAAGCCGCCGCCGACCGCACCGGCCACGTAGAATCGCGAAGACGCGGCGGTTCGTTCGCCGGCAGTTCTCAGGGGGTCGCCGTGGACGTTTTCGACCATCAGGGCAGGGCGGTGGTCTTCGACCGCACCGGCAGCGGGCCTCCGATCGTCTTCCTGCACAACGCGGGCACGCAGCGCCGGATCTGGGACGAACAGGTCGCGGCCCTGCGGGACGAGCACGAGATCTTCGCACTCGATCTGCCCGGCTACGGTCGGTCCGACCCGCCCGCCACGGGTTACCGGCTCGCCGACTACGTCGACATGCTCACCGCGTTCCTGGACGCCCACCTGCTCAGCGACGTGGTGCTGATCGGCAACTGCCTGGGCAGCGCCACCTCGCTGCGCTACACCATGGACCATGCGGACCGCGTTCGCGCGCTCGTGCTGATCAATCCACTCACCTCCGACACCGTCAGCTCGGGCCGGTCGGCGGGCTTGGCCTGGCTCGACGCGCGGCTGCCGCTGGCGCCGCCGGCCCGCTGGATCAGCCTGCCGAGCCCGGTGGTCTCGCTGATCCTGGGCAATCAGCTCGGCCCCCGCGGCCGGGCTCAGCGCAACCAGCACGAGCCGCGCGTGCGGGCGCACTGGACCGATCGGGGCAGGCTGCACGCCCTGCACGGCCTGGTGCAGGATTTCCCCTCCTACCGCGCGCTGGACACGTTCGATCCGCCTGCCGGCTTCCCGCCGATCTGCACGATCTGGGGGCGGCGCAATCGCATCCTGTCGGCGAAAGCGGGCGGGCGGCTCGACCGCAAGCTGCGCCCGCACACCGCCGTGAAACTACCGGACTGCGGTCACCTTCCGATGGTGGAGGCCCCCGACCAGGTCACCTCGATCATCACCGGTTTTCTCACCGCCATCGAGGCGCCCGCCCCGAAGCAAGCCGACGGCCGCTGAATCCGCTCACAGCGGAGCCGCGGTCGGGCACAGTTCCCCGAAACTGCCGGAGCGCACCCCGCAGCCGGTGCATTCGAACGCCATGCCCATGTCGAGCATCCAGTGGATGCGGGTACGGCAGGTCTCGCACAAGAAATCCACACCCGCCGAGTGGCAGCAGGACCGTTTACGGATGAACCATTCCGCGCGATGGCGACACGGCACGGAGTCGAACCGGAACGTGCACCTCGGTGCGGCAGGCAACTCGGCGACGACGGCTTCGAATGCCGTTGTGGCCGTACGGATGTTCACAGCAGATACCTTTCGGCGAAGCAGGGGGCGCGCGCCGGCGCGCCTCTCCCCCTGGATCGAACTCGCTCGGATAGCTGTTACCCGGATGAGGCGGCCTTCACACGGCGGCGGACCGGCCTGTTTGGCCGCCGAACGCGCGGGAATCCGAATCGTGACTACATCAAGGGAAGGGGTTCTGTCATGTTATTGCGCCGACTCGCCCGGCCGCTGCTGGCCACCGCGTTCGTCGTAGACGGGGTCGATACGCTGCGGCGCCCGGACGAGCGGGTCAAGGCAGCGAACGCCCTGCTCGAACGGGGGCACCGCCAGCTGCCGGAAGAGATCGCTACGAAGTTGCCGTCGAATCCGACGACCGTCGTGCAGGTCAACGCTCTCGCCCAGGTGAGCGGCGGCGTACTGCTGGCCCTCGGCAAGGCGCCGCGATTGGCCGCGCTGGTGCTCGCCGCGACCGTCGTGCCCGCGGCCGTCACCGAACAGGATTTCTGGAACGAGCAGGACCCGGCACGCAAGTCGGCGAAGCGGACCGCGTTCCTCAAGGACCTCGGACTGCTGGGCGGGCTGATGATCGCCGCGGCCGACACCGAGGGCAAGCCGTCGCTGGGCTGGCGCGGCCGCCGGGCCGCGCGGGACGCCGCTGCCGCGGTCACCGCCGCGCTGCCGTTCGGCGCGACCTCCGACACCCCGACCGGCGCGGCGCTGCGCAATTACGCGCACGAGGCGGCGGAACGGGCGCGGGCGCTGGGCGCGGTCGCCGCGAGCAAGGGGGCCGAACTGGCCGAATCGGCCCAGCGACACGGGCCGGAGTGGGCGGAAGCGGCCAAGGAACACGGCAGCGAGCTGGCGGAGACCGCCAAGGTGCACGGGTCGGAGTGGGCCGAGGTCGCCAAGGAACGCGGCGCCGACTGGGCCGAGGTCGCCAAGGAACGCGGCACCGAATGGGCGGAAATCGCCAAAGAGCGCAGTGCCCGTCTCGCCGACCTGGCCAAGCAGCGCGGGGGCGAATGGGCCGAACTGGCCAAGGAACGCGGCACCGAATGGGCGGAGATCGCCAAGGAGCGCGGACCGGAGATCGCCGAGACCGCCAAGGAACGTGGCGCGCACACCGCGCACTCGGCCCGCGAACGCGGTGCCCAGACCGCGCAGGCGGCCCGCGAGGCGATCGAATCGCGTCGCCACTGAGACGCCCCGGGCCGACTAGCTGACGGCCCGGTCCCGGCGGCGAACGCACGTGCTCGGCGGCCCCACTCGGGCCGCCGAACGCGTCTGCTCGGCGTCAGGCGGTCTCGTCGTAATCGGGCGAGAGCTGTACGAGGGCGGCATCCAGCGAGGAGACCCGGTGGAAGCGATCGGCCAAGCCGGTGATCTCGATGGCCCGGTCCACCGGCCGCACCGTGGTGATCAATACGATTCGGCGACGTGCGCGGGTGGCCTCGGTGTGCGCCTCGACCAACACGCTCAGCCCCGCCGCCGCGAGGAAAGTGACCGGTGACAAGTCGAGCACGAGGGTGGCCGCGCGACGAAGGTAGGCGCCCGCCAGTTCGGCCCGCAATCGGGGCGCGGTCGCGACATCGATATCGCCGGCGACCATCAGCATGGTGACGTCGCGGCGTGGGCGGCACACCGAAAGCCTCAGCGGGGCAGTCCGTTCGGTGTGTCGGGACATGCGCTGACTCCTGGCCGGAAGCTGGCACTGTACAGACCTTGCGCTTCCAGTGAAGCACGGCCCGCGAGCTCTGTACAGGCGCGAACCACGGTCGTCGCGCGCCGTTTCCGGACGAGCGGGCCTGCCGCTAGGACGTATTCGCGCTCCCGCCACAGGAGATGGTGATCGCCTCCCCGTTGAAGTGGCGGCCGTGTTCGGAGACCAGCAACAGCACCGCTTCGGCCACCTCGGCGGGCTGGATCAGATCGCCGTTGGGCGGACCGGATTCGATGATCGCCATCCAGTCCTCCTTGGTGGGGTTCTCCTTGTCCGGCATCATGAGCCGCCACGTCGCCGGGTTCTGGATCATGTCGGTGTCCACGCCGGAGGGCAACAGGGCGTTGACCGTGATGCCGTACTCCGCCACCTCCAGCGACAGCGACTTCACCAGTCCGACCACGCCCCATTTGCTGGCCGCGTAGTGCGCCGCGTTGCGCACGCCCATCTTCGCCACGATGGACGAGGTCGCCACGACGCGGCCCCAGCGGCGCTCGATCATGTGCGGGACCACCGCGCGGAAGCTGTGGAACACGCCGGTCAGGTTGGTGTCGATCATGTCCTGCCACAACTGCTCGTCCATCTCCGCGACGGGCGAGTTGGAGGCGATGCCCGCGTTCGCGACCAGGATGTCGACGCGGTCGAATTCCGCCAGCGCGCGCTCGGCGACCGTCCGCATCTGCTCCAGGCTGCGCACGTCGGCCTGCACGGCGACGCAGCGGCGACCGGCCCGTTCGACCAGGGCGGCGGTCTCGGCCAGATCGTCCGGAGTGCTCAGCGCGTAGGGCAGGCCGGACAGCGGGGCGGCGATATCGCACACCACGATGTCCGCGCCGGCGTTCGCCAGCGCCACGGCGTGCGCGCGGCCCTGGCCCCGGGCGCCGCCGGTGATCACCGCTACCCGGTCGTCGAGATGCCCCATCACTGACCCTTCATCGGTCGGTACCTGCTCGGCCGCACTCATCGTGTCACGTGCGTACCGTCCGAGCCGCCGCTTTTCCGGCGAGCCGCGTCGCCGAAAGGCGATTTCCCAGATATGGGAACGGCCCGGGCGTCCGCGGCGAGCGCACCGGTGCGCGGTGCGACACGTCCGCGACCTGCGTAGACCGGTGTGTATTGCCGAATTGCCCAGTGCGAGTGGAACAATGGTCACGGTCTCGGCGCCGCAGCGGGCACGGCCACGGCACGGACGAACCGACCCGACCGCGGCACGGAGACCACCGGCAACCATTCCGACCCGGTCCAGCGACCAACTGTGTGCGATGTACGCTGCGCCCCGGAACGATTTCGCCCGTGCCTACCCGTCGTTCCTGGCGCGGTCGGCGCATCCACAGTGGTTCCAGGGGGCCCGATGACCGATTGTGAGTACCTTCCCGTGAATCTCGACCGACAGCTCGACGCCGAACCGACCGAGCACGACAGCGCCTTGACCGCCCGGCTGACCAGCCCGCGGCTGCGCAGACTGCTGCACACGGCCATCGGCCTCTCCGAGGATTCCGTCGACCTGCTGACGACCATGACCACCCGCCTGCGCGCCGCGGAGGGCATGATCCTGCGCGACCCGCTCGACGACTGCTGAGCCGCCGGGGGTCGTAGCCCGGGCGGGTTGCCGAACCGGCAACGATATTTGCCGATCCAGCCAAGTCGGCGGATGGTGGGACACATGAGTGCCACACACCACCACGACCGGACCACCGCGACCACGGTCGAGTACTGGGAGTCCTTCTATCGGGAGCGCGACCAGGTCTGGTCGGGAAAGCCGAACTTCCTGCTGGTGCGGGAGATCGAAGCGGTCACCCCGGGTACCGCGCTGGACCTGGGCTGCGCCGAGGGCGCCGACGCGATCTGGCTGGCCGAGCGCGGCTGGCGGGTCACGGCGGTGGACGTCTCGGAGACCGCGCTGGCGCGCGCCAGGGCCAACGCCGCACGACGGGAACTTTCCAGCGAAATCGATTGGCAGCGGCACGATCTCGACCACACCTTCCCGTCCGGGCGCTTCGACCTCGTCACAGCGCAGTATCTGCACTCCCCGCCGGCCGCCGACGGCGAGCGGACGCGCATCCTGCGCCGGGCCGCCGAGGCGGTGGCGCCCGGCGGGCTGCTGTTGATCGTCGGGCACGCGGAATGGCCCAGCTGGGTGCTGGAACCGCCCGCCGACGTCCACTTTCCGACCACCGCCGAGGTGCGCGCGGGCCTCGCGCTCGACCCGGCCGAATGGCGGGTGGAAGTGGAGGGGCTCGCCGAACGCGAGCAGGCCGGCCCCGAAGGACAACCGGGCACGCGAAAAGACAACATCCTGCTGATTCGCCGCGCCTGACCGCGAGCGCAAATAACGGGCGAATCTCCTTGGGGCAGCGGACAATTCGAATCGATACCAACGGGAATTAACTCCGATATTACTCAGGATTCATTGAGTCGATACCGCTTTCTCGCTACTGTGGACGTGCCTACAGCGCGGTGGGAATCGAGAATCTCACATCGGTCGGGGGGATAGTCGCCCGTAGGGGAGCTCCCAGTGAAGCATCCAGTTTGTGCTCGCGTATTAGGTCCGTTGACGCTCGCTCTCAACAATCGCAACGCCACGCCCACTGCACAGAAGCAGCGGCAGTTGCTGGCACTGCTCTTGGTCAGGCACGACACCGTCGTCCCGGTGACGACCCTGATCGAAGAACTGTGGAACGACGATCCGCCGCGCAGCGCGGTGACAGTCGTGCAGACATATGTACTCGGAATTCGCAAGAAGATGGCCGAACAGCTCGGGGTGGGGCAGGCCGAGATAGCGGAATGTTTTCTCCGCACCCGGAGCAAGGGCTATTCCTTCGACGTCAAGGACTGCGTGTTCGATCTGCGCGACTATCAGTCCATGTCCGAAGCCGCCCGGTGCGCCGCCAAGACCGGCGACGACCAGCGCGCGGTGGATCTGTTCAACGCCGCGGAGGCGCTGTGGAGCGGTCCGGCGCTGGTCGACGTGGAGGGCGGCATCCCGCTCGCCGCCGAGATCTCGCATCTGGACCACCTGCGGCTGACCAATATCGAGCTGCGGGTGGAGGCGGAGTTGCGGCTGGGCAGGCACCGCGAGGTGTGTCCCGACCTGGCGCGGTTGACCATGCAGCACCCGCTGCACGAGCGGCTCCAGGCGTACTACATGTTCGCCCTGTGCCGGTCGGGACAGCGCGCCCGCGCCTTGGCCTCCTATCAGCAGTTCAGCCGGTTCATGCAGGACGAACTGGGGCTCGACCCGTGCCGGAAGCTGCAGCAACTGCACCAGGACATCCTGGCCGCCTCGGACGTCTCCGTGAGCGCGATGCTGAACAGCCGCCACGCCGGTTATCTGATCGGGTGGCACTCCCCCGAGTTCTGCACCGTCACCGCCGAGCCCGCCTGACACCGCCGCCGCGGAGCCCGGCCGCGGACCACCGCGGGCCGGGGCGTACGGCACGCGGGCTCATTTCCGCCCGAGCAACTCGTCCACCAATCCGGTGGTATGTGTCGCGGCGCGCATGGCCGGATGGTCGAGCACCTCGCCCAGGAAATCCCTGGTGGTCACGACGCGGGCGCCGGAGATCCGGAATTCCGCCAGCGCCCGCCGCATCCGGGCGAGCGCCCGGTCACGGTCCGGCGCCCATACCACTAATTTCGCCAGCAGCGAATCGTAGTGCGGAGGGATCGAATAACCGGCGTGCGCGTGGGTGTCGACACGTACGAAAGGACCGCCGGGCGGAATGAATTCCGCCAGGACGCCCGGGGCGGGCGCGAATTCCGCGGCCGGGTCTTCGGCGTTGATCCGGCATTCGATCGCCGCGCCGCGCAGGACGATATCTCGCTGCTCGATGCCGAGCCGTTCCCCGGCTGCGACCCGGATCTGTTCGGCGATCAGATCGATGCCCGTCACCATCTCGGTGACCGGATGTTCCACCTGAATTCGGCAGTTCACCTCCATGAAATAATAATTGCCGTCCCCGTCGACCAGGAATTCCACGGTTCCGGCGCCGGCGTAGCCCGCTTCGAGCACACCGTGCACAGCCGAGCTGCCCATTCGCTCCGCGAGGCCTTCGGGCAGCAGCGGAGCCGGTGATTCCTCGATCAATTTCTGGTGCCTGCGTTGCACCGAGCAGTCACGTTCACCCAGGTGCACGCCGTTGCCGTAGCTGTCGCACAGCACCTGGATCTCGACGTGCCTGGCCGCGGTCAGGTACTTCTCCAGATACACCCGGCTGTCGCCGAACAGCATCCGCGCCGTCGCCCTGGTCTCCTGATAGGCGCGCGGGAACGCCGCGCTCTCGTGCACCACCTGCATGCCGCGCCCGCCGCCGCCCGCCGCCGCCTTGATGATCACCGGGAAGCCGATCGAATCGGCGAGTGCGTGCGCGTCGTCGAGTTCGAGCGGGTCGAGGCTGCCCGGCAGTAGCGGCAGTCCGGCCTTCGCCATCAGGGCGCGCGCCGACTGCTTGTCGCCGAGCTGGGCCATCACGTCGGCGGGCGGCCCGATCAGCGTGATGCCCGCCGCGCGGCAGGCGTCGGCGAAATCCGGTGACTCGGAGAGGAACCCGTATCCGGGATGGATCGCGTCCGCGCCGGTGAGCTGCGCGGCGGCCAGGACGGCCGCGGCGTTCAGATAGCTGCGCTTGGCCGCGGACGGGCCGATCTGCACCGACTCGTCGGCGAAACGCACCACCGCCGACTCGGCGTCGGCGACCGAGTGCACCGCCACGGTGCGCACGCCGAGCTCACGGCAGGTGCGCGCGACGCGCAGCGCGATCTCACCCCGGTTGGCGATCAGGATCTTCTCGAACACGGCGTCTCCTACGCGACCGACCGGACCAGCACCTGCTGCCGCGCGCCGAAGCGGCGGAAGCGCGCACGGCGCTCGTCGGCCAGCTCGGCGCCGCTGCGCCCCGCCAGCTCGCCGAGGGTCGCGGCCAGGGCGCGGCGCAGCTGTTCGGCCGCGGCCACGGGCGACGCGCCCACGTCGTCGCCCGGCTCGGGCAGCACCGCGTCGACCACACCGAGACGGAGCAGGTCCCGCGCGGTCAGCGCGAGCGCGGCCGCCGCGGCCGGTGCGGCGGCCGGATCGTTCCAGACGATCGCCGCGCACCCCTCCGGGCTGATCACCGAGTACGTGCCGTTCGCGAACATCAGCACCCGGTTCGCGACGCCGAGCGCGAGGGCTCCGCCGCTGCCACCCTCCCCGACCACCACGCTGATCACCGGGACCCGCAGCGCGGACATCAACCGGATGTTCTCCGCGATGACCATCGCCTGCCCTTGCTCCTCGGCGGTCGCGCCCGGGTACGCGCCGGGCGTGTCGATCAAGGTGATGACGGGTAGCCCGAGCTTCTCGGCCAGCCGCATGAGCCGCGCCGCCTTGCGATATCCGGCCGGGGTCGGCATGCCGAAGTTGCGTTCCATCAGTTCCTTCGGATCGTGTCCCTTCTGGTGGCCGATCACCATCACCGGCTGTCCGCCCAGCCACGCCGTTCCGCCCACCACCGCGGCGCAGTCGCCCGAGATCCGGTCACCGCGCAGTTCGCGGAACTCGTCGAAGGCCAATGCGAAGTAGTCCAGCGCGGTCGGGCGCTGCGGAGCCCGCGCCCGCCGCACCTGCGTCCACGGGTCGGTCTCGGGAATGCGGGCCGGATCGGTGATCATTCCCGCGTCCGCGGGGACGAAGGTCTCGGCGGGATCGACCGGCCCGGCGACCCGCAGCAACGCGCCGAGCGCTCGGCGCAGACTCGTTCGCGGCACGATCATGTCGATGAGCCCGCGTTCGAGCAGGAATTCGGCGGTCTGGAACTTCGGCGGCAATTCCTGCCGGATGGTCTGCTCGATCACCCGGCGCCCCGCGAACCCGAGGCGCGCGCCCGGCTCGGCGATCAGCACGTCGCAGAGGGTGGCGAAGGAGGCCGCCACCCCGCCGTAGGTGGGGTCGGTGATCACGCTGACCGTGAGGATGCCCGCCCGGTCCAGCTGCTCGAGCGCCGCGCTCGTCTTGGCCATCTGCATCAGCGACAGCGGGCCCTCCTGCATCCGGGCGCCACCGGACGCGGTGACGATGATCAGCGGAACTCGGCGCTCCAGGGCGAGTTCCGCCGCCGCGGTGATCATCTCGCCGACCGCGGTGCCGAGGCTGCCGCCCAGGAAGCGGAAGTCCATGGCGGCGAGGACCACCGTCCGGCCCTCGATCGCGGCCAGCGCGCACAGCACCGCGTCGGGCATACCGGTGCGGACGCGAGCGGCGGCCAGTCGATCCGGGTAGGGCTTCGTGTCGATGAAGCTCAGCGGGTCGTCGTCGGTGGCGGCGACCGGCAGCGGCTCGAAGCGCCCTTCGTCGGCGAGCTGCTCCACGCGCTGCCGCGCGCTGATCGGCGTGTGCCTGCCGCATTCACCGCAGACGCCGAGGTCGCGGGTGAACCGCTTGCCGTACAGCGGGATCAGGCATGCCGGGCAGAGCACCCAGTCCGCGGCGCCGTCCTGGCCGTGTGCTGACTTCATCACGCGTGTCTCCTGTGCTCGGGAACGGGTGACCGATCCGGGCAGCGCCGGCCGGACGATCACAGCGACAGCCTGCGCCCCACCGCTAGAGAACAACTCGACTCGCCGGCTCGAGCGAGGTTCGAGGGTCCTGCTCGATGCTCGATCACACCATCGAAGGGAGAAACGCCATGAAAGCCAAAGCATCCGGTGGTGCGCGGTGAGCCGCCGCGTCGTCGTCACCGGGCTCGGCGTCCGCGCGCCCGGCGGCTCGGGCAAGGACGAGTTCTGGAAGCTGCTGTCGGAAGGCCGCACCGCGACCCGCCGGATCTCGTTCTTCGACGCCTCGCCGTACCGGTCCCAGGTGGCCGGCGAAGCGGACTTCGACCCGGCTCGAGAAGGATTGTCGCCCAGGGAGATCCGACGCATGGACCGGGCGGTGCAGTTCGCCGTGGTCTGCGCGCGGGAGGCGGTGGCCGACAGCGGGTTCGACCTCGCCGCGGTCGATCCGCACCGGCTCGGCGTGAGCCTCGGCAGTGCGGTCGCCGCGGCCACCAGCCTGGAGCGCGAATACCTGGTGCTGTCGGACTCCGGGAAGAACTGGCTGGTCGACGAGACGTACCTCTCGCCGCACATGTTCGACTACATGATTCCCAGCGTGATGCCCGCGGAAGTGGCCTGGAGCGTGGGGGCCGAGGGACCGGTGGCGATGGTCTCCAACGGGTGCACCTCGGGGCTGGACTCGGTCGGGCACGCCGTGCAGTTGATCCGCGAGGGCTCGGCGGACGTCATGGTGGCGGGCGCGTCGGACACCCCCATCACGCCGATCGTGGTGGCCTGCTTCGACGCGATCAAAGCGACCACGCCGCGCAACGACGAGGCGGAGGTGGCCTCGCGGCCGTTCGACAACTCGCGCAACGGATTCGTGCTCGCCGAGGGCGCCGCGATGTTCGTGCTGGAGGACTACGAGAGCGCCCGCGAGCGCGGCGCGCACATCTACGCCGAGATCACCGGTTACGCGACCCGGTGCAACGCCTATCACATGACGGGGCTGAAGGCGGACGGCCGCGAGATGGCCGAGGCGATCCGGGTCGCGCTCGACGAATCCCGGATCGACCCGACGGGCGTGGACTACGTCAACGCGCACGGCTCCGGCACCAGGCAGAACGACCGGCACGAGACCGCCGCGGTGAAGCGCAGCCTCGGTGCGCACGCCTACGCCACGCCGATGAGCTCGATCAAGTCGATGGTGGGGCACTCGCTCGGCGCGATCGGCTCGGTCGAGATCGCCGCCTCCTTGCTCGCGCTGGAACACCAGGTGGTGCCCCCGACGGCGAACCTGCACGAACCCGATCCCGAATGCGATCTGGACTACGTGCCACTGGTCGCACGGGACCACCGGATGGACACCGTGCTCACCGTGGGCAGCGGATTCGGCGGCTTCCAGAGCGCGATGGTGCTGCGCAAGGCGGAGGCGGTGACGGCATGATCCTCGTGACCGGAATGGGAGTGCTCGCGCCGAACGGACACGGTGTGGAGCGTTTCTGGGACGCCGTGCTCGCCGGGCGCGGCGGCATCGCGCCGCTCACCCGCTTCGACACCAGCCGCTCGGCGGCGCGCCTGGCCGGCCAGGTGGCCGATTTCGACGCCGGTGAGCACCTGCCGAGCCGGCTGCTGCCGCAGACGGACATCTCGACGCGGATGGCGCTGGTCGCCGCGCAGTGGGCGCTGGACGACGCGAAGGTCGACACCGCCACGCTGACCGACTACGACATGGGCGTGGTGACCGGGAACGCCTCCGGCGGATTCGAGTTCACCCATCGCGAGTTCCACAAACTGTGGTCGCTCGGCTCCGAGCACGTCAGCGTGTACGAGTCCTTCGCGTGGTTCTACGCGGTCAACACCGGCCAGATCTCCATCCGGCACGGCATGCGCGGCCCGAGCAGCGCCTTGGTCGCCGAGCAGGCGGGCGGGCTGGACGCGATCGGCCACGCGCGCCGCACCGTGCGACGCGGGACACCGCTGGTGGTCACCGGTGGCGTCGACTCCGCGCTGGATCCGTGGGGCTGGGCCGCTCATCTGTCCAGCGGCGCGGTGAGCACCGCCACCGACCCCGAACGCGCCTATCTGCCGTTCGACACCGCCGCGGCCGGATACGTGCCCGGCGAGGGCGGTGCGATGCTGGTCGTCGAGGACGCCGCCGCCGCGCGGGCTCGCGGCGTACCGAAGGTGCACGGCGAGATCGCCGGCTACGCCTCGACCTTCGACCCGCCGCCCGGTTCCGGCCGGCCGACGGGCCTGCGTCGCGCCGCCGAACTCGCGCTGGCCGACGCCGGGATGACGACCGGTGACATCGACGTGGTGTTCGCCGACGCCTCCGGCCTGCCCGAGCGCGACCGCGACGAGGCCGCCGCCATCGAGGCCCTGTTCGGCCCCGGCGCCGTTCCGGTCACCGCGTCGAAACCGCTGACCGGGCGCCTGTTCTCGGGTGCGGGCCCGCTCGACGTCGTCACCGCGCTGCTGGCGATGCGGGACTCGGTGATCCCGCCGACCGCCCACACCACCACCCTCGCCGAGGACTACCGGATCGACCTGGTTCTCGGCGCCCCGCGCACCGCCACCATCGGCGGCGCGCTCGTTCTGGCTCGCGGGCGCTGGGGTTTCAACTCCGCGGTCGTCGTGCGCGCCGTTTCCGACCGAGAACTGCCCAGGAGCGACTCATGACCATGACCATCACCGAATTGCGCGGCATTCTCGTGGCCTGCGCGGGCGGCGAGGATCTCGCCGAACTCGACAGCGACATCGCCGGCGTGGAATTCGAGGAGCTGGGCTACGACTCGCTCGCGCTCATCGAGACCGCGGCGCGGATCCAGCGCGATTTCGGCGTGACGATCCCGGAGGAACAGCTCATCGAGGTCAAGACGCCGCAAGAGCTGGTCGACATCGTGAACGCGCAACTGCGGGGTGTGGCATGAGCGCCACGGTGCTGACCCACTCGAAGGTGGTGCAAGCGGCGCCCGAGCTGGTCTACGGCCTGGTCGCCGATGTGACCAGGTGGCCGGTGATCTTCGAGCCCAGCGTGCTGGTGCGCCACCTGCACCGCGGGCCGGAGGAGGAGCGCTTCCAGCTGTGGGCGACCGTCGGCGGCACGGTGCGGAACTGGACGTCGCGGCGGGTGCTGGACGCCGGGCAGCGCCGCATCGTCTTCGAGCAGGAACGCAGTCAGACGCCCATCGCGTCGATGGGCGGCGGCTGGTCGTTCCGGGAGATCGCCCCCGGCACGACGAAGGTCACGCTGGACCACCACTTCACCGTGGTGGACGGCGTCGATCCCGAGCAGGTGGCGGCTTCGGTGGATCGCAACAGCGAGAGCGAACTCGCGGCGCTGGCCCGCATCGCCGAACTCGGCCACCCGGTGGACGAGGTGATCCACACCTTCGCCGACACGGTGACGCTGGACTGCTCGGCGGCCGAAGTCTACGACTTCGTCTACCACAGCGAACGCTGGCCGGAGCACGTGCCGCACGTCGGCCGCATCGAGCTCACCGAGGATTCCGAGGGTGTGCAGCTGATGGAGATGGACACGGTCACCGCGGGCGGTATTCCGCACACCACCAAGTCGATCCGGGTGTGCTTCCCCGGCCTGCGGATCGACTACAAGCAGTTGGTGCCGCCCGCGATACTGTTCGGCCACAGCGGCGCATGGGAGTTCGACGACCGACCGGACGGCGCGGTGGTGACCGCGCGGCACACGGTCGCGATCAATCCCGCGGCGGCGCGCGAAATACTGGGCCCGGACACGGATCTCGCCGACGCCCGCGCGTATCTGACCGAGGCGCTGTCGGCCAACAGCCGCAACACGCTGCGGTGCGCACAGCGCTACGCCGCGACGACGAAGTCGCCGACATGACCGCCACGGAGACGGCCGCGCTACCGCGCGTGCGGGAGATCGCCGACGGCGTGTACGCCTACACGCACAATCGCGGCGGCTGGTGCGTCAGCAACGCCGGCGTGCTGGTCGGGCCGGACGGCGCGGTGGTGATCGACACGCTGGCGACGGAGGGACGCACCCGCGCGCTCGTCGAGTTCGTCGACGGGCTCGGCACCGGCCCGGCCCGCACCATCGTGAACACCCACCACCACGGCGACCACAACTTCGGCAACCACTTGTTCGGACCGGCCGCCGTCGTCATCGGCCACGACCGGATCCGGCCGGAGATGATCGAGACGGGGCTGGCGCTGACGAAGCTGTGGCCGGACGTCAATTGGGGCGACGTACGGGTCACGCTGCCGAGCATCACGTTCAACTTCCGCCTGACCTTGCACCGTGGCGAGCGCCGGGTGGAGCTCATCCACTTCGGAACCGCCGCGCACACCACCAACGACGTGGTGGCGTGGCTGCCCGAAGAACGGGTGCTGTTCGCCGGGGACCTGGTGATGGCGGGCGCGGCGCCGTTCTGCCTGATGGGATCGATCAGCGGTTCGATGACCGCGGTTCGGCGGCTGGCCGCGCTGGGCGCCGAGACGGTCGTCGCCGGGCACGGCCCGGTCACCGGGCCGGAGATCTTCGATCAGACGCTGCGGTATCTGAGCTGGGTACAGAACCTGGCCGCGGAGGGACGCGCACTCGGGCTCACACCGCTGGCGATCGCGCTCGAGGCCGACCACGGCGAGTTCGCCGACCTGGTCGACCAGGAGCGGTTGGTCGGCAACCTGTATCGCGCGGACGCGGAACTTTCCGGCAGGCGGCTCGGCGAGCCGCTGGACGTGCTCGCGATATTCGACGAGATGGTGCTCTACAACGGCGGGCGGGTGCCGACATGCCTGGCGTGAGATCCGATTCCGCCCGGGTCTGCGTGCTCGGCGGCGGCCCCGCCGGGCTGATGACCGGTCTGCTGCTGGCACGCTCCGGCGTCGAGGTGCTCGTGCTGGAGAAGCATCCGGACTTCCTGCGGGATTTCCGGGGCGACACCGTGCACCCCTCGACGCTGCTCGCGATGGACGAACTCGGATTGGCCGAGGAATTCCTCGCACTGCCGCACGTCGAGCTGCCCCAGCTGCCCATGGCGACCGCGACCGGTCCGGTGGTGTTCGCGGACTTCAGCGCCCTGCCCGGCCCATTCCCGTTCGTGGCGTTCATGCCGCAGTGGGACGTGCTGAATTTCCTCGCCGAGGCGGGCCGCCGCTGTCCCGGCTTCCGGTTGGTGCGGCAAGCGGAGGTCACCGAGCTGGTCCAGCGCGACGGCGCGGTGACCGGCGTCCGCGCCGAGACGGCCGATGGACCGCTGGAGGTCGCCGCCGATCTGGTGATCGCGGCCGACGGCCGACATTCGATCGTGCGCCGGTCCGGGCTGCTCGAGGTCGCCGCCAGCGCGGCGCCCATGGACGTGCTCTGGTTCCGGGTCGGCAAGCCGGAGGGCGAACGGCTGCCCACCGTGCGCAGTGGGAAGGGATTCTTCATCGTCTGTATCGATCGCGGAGACTATCTCCAGGTCGCGTACATGATCCCGAAGGGTGGTTTCGCGACGATCCGGGACGCGGGGATCACACGGTTTCGCGCGGACCTGGCCGCCGTCTATCCGGTGCTCGCGTCCCGTCTGGACGCGGAGATCCTGCACTGGGACGACGTGAAGCCGCTCGATGTCCGGGTGGATCGGCTGCGCCGCTGGTATCGCCCGGGGCTGGTGGCGATCGGGGACGCGGCGCACGCGATGTCCCCGGCGGGCGGGGTCGGGATCAACCTGGCGATCCAGGACGCCATCGCGACCGCCCGGTTACTGGGACCCGTCCTCGCCGCGGGGGCGACGCCGTCCACGGCTCAGCTGCGCGCCGTCCAGCACCGCCGCGAATTCCCCATGCGCGTCGTGCAATTCGCGCAATTGCACTTGCTGGCCGATCTCTACCCCAGCGCCGGGCGACCCGGGACCGACAAGCCGCTGCTGGTCCGGCTGCTCCGCCGCTTCCCGCGCCTGCCCCGGCTGGTAGCCCGGGTGATCGGCCTCGGCATCCGTCCCGAGCCGGTGCCGCCCGCGGCGGCCTCGATCGGAAACGTCACGGCCATAACGAGACTCAGGGAGAACTGATCGTGTCGACCTACCTGCTCATCCACGGCGCCTTCCACGGCGGATGGGTCTGGCAGCGGGTGGCCCCGCTGCTCGAGGACGCGGGCCACCGCGTCCTGGCCCCCTCGCTGGTCGGTCTCGGTGACCGCGCGGACCTGCTCACCGCGGACGTCGGCCTGGACACCCATGTCCAGGACCTGATCGACCTGATCACCGCCGAGGACCTGACCGGCATCGTGCTGGCCGGTCACAGCTACGGCGGCATCGTGATCACCGCACTGGCCGACGCGCTGCCGGACCGCATCGCCGAACTGGTCTACATCGATACCTTCGTGCCCCGTGACGGCGAAGCGGTGGCCGACATCATGCCGGGCATGGTCGACGCCTTCGCGGCCGCGGCGGCGGCAACCGGCGACGGCTGGCGGGTCCCGCCGCAAACCGAGCCCACGGGCGACGGCGGACTCTACGGCGTCACCACGGAGCCCGACCTCAGCTGGGTGGCGTCCATGCAGACGCCGCAATCGCTCGAGACCTTCCAGCAACCGATGCGAGTGGCGAATCCGGAAGCGCTGGCGGCGATTCCGGTGACGCACGTCCACTGCAGCGAAGGCGGCGAGGACTTCAAGGCGATGCGCGCGGCGATGCCACGCACCCTGCCGCCCGCCGACCTGCCCGCCGACCGCCTGCACGTGCTCCCCACCGGGCACGACTGCATGATCACGATGCCCCGTGAATTGGCCGGATGTCTGCTGCAAAGGGCGCCCGAATCGGCATCGGCCGGCTGATACCGGGCCCGGCGCGGAGCCGGTCGTCTCCTCGACGACCGGCTTCCTCGCATGCCCTCCGCACGCGCCGCGACCGGTGCACCAGCACGCGGACATCGCGGCCCTCACCCCGGCCTCTCCGAACCTTATTCGCTCACCCCGGCGGTAGATCCGCGACTACTCCAGTCGCGGACACCTACGGGTGACGAGTACTGCCGGATGGTCGGATCGCACCCGCGTCATAGGCGGCGCGCGCCGCGAGGACCTCGCCGAGATGCTCACCCGACCAGGTCACGATGCTGCTGAACACCGGGGTCAGCGTCCTGGCCAGCGCGGTCGCCTCGTATTCGACGCGCGGCGGGATCTCGGCGTGGTAGGTGCGCGCGACCAGGCCGTCGCGTTCGAGCTGGCGCAAGCGCTGGGTGAGGACCTTGGGCGTCAGGCCGGGAATCCGCTGTTGCAGTTCGGTGAAGCGAAGTCTGCCGTCGTGGGTGAGAACCCAGAGCACTTGGGTGGACCAGCGGCCGAACACCAGATCGATGACCGGTGTGATCGGGCAGGGGTCGACGAGGGTGTCGGGCGCGGTTGTCATACATCCTCCCGGTGAGTCACTTTCCACTTGGTTACTACTATACTTTGGGAAGTAATGTGTTTCCCAGAGTCGCGAGCACGCGAAATCCGAAGGGAGCACAGTCATGACGACAACACTGGACGGACGCCTGAACCTGCCGCGCCGCTCCGGCGACCGGCCCCGCACCCGTGAGCGCACCCCGCACCAGCAGCTCAGCCAGATCTCGCCACCCGACCTGCAAGAGCAGCTGTGGTCGCGGATGACCGCGCTCGCCGACGTCCTGCCCGGCCGCAGCGGCGTATCCGTGCCGGACACCCGGGCCCTGCACCTGCGGCCCGCGATGGCCCATGGGCCGCGCGAGGCGTACCTCGTGGGCAGCGAATTCGCCCACCTGCACGGGCACGGCGACGGCAGCCTGCACATGTGCCTGCCGAAAGAAGTCGCGGCACAGGCGCTCCGGCAGGGGTGGGCGGAACAGCATCCGATGGCCAGGCAGGGATACCTGCCCGGGACGCTGGTGATGGTCTACGGACCGCGCGATCAGGAGGAGCTGGAGGTCGTGTGGCAGCTGGTCCGGATCAGTCACCGCTTCGCCCATCGATCGGCTACAGCGTGACTAGAGCGGCAGCCGTCATCGTCGGTGCCATGAACGCGACCGATCTTGTGGGCACCTGGGAACTGGTGTCCTACTACGACATCGATGAGCAGGACGTCACCAGCGAGGGCCCGCTCGGCGACGCGCCGCGCGGCCTGCTGATCTACGGCGCGCACGGCTACATGTCGGTGAGCATGATGCGCACGGACGGGGCCGGGGGAGCCACCCCGTTCATGGGCTACGCGGGCACCTGGCGGCGATCCGGTGCGAAGGTGGTGCACGCGATCAGCGTCTGCTCCAACCCGGCGTGGGCGCGCACCGAGCAGGTGCGGCAGATGTCGCTGAACGGAGATGTGCTGACACTGGTCGGCGCCGCACAGGTGGGCGGGCGGACGCAACGCCGGGTGCTCACCTGGCGTCGCAGCCACCCGCTCGCCTGAATCGGACCGTTATTCCGGCGTATACGAGAACAACGGCTCGTCGAATTGAACCGGTTCGTTGTCTTCCTTGAGTATCCCGGTGATCACACCGCCGGCTTGGGCGGTCACCGGGATCATCAACTTCATCGCCTCGACGATGGCGATCTGCTGCCCGGCACTCACCCGGTCGCCGACGGCCACGAAAGGGTCCGCGCCGGGCTCGGGGCACCGATAGAACACGCCGACGCTGGGGGCGCGCACGACCGCCCCGAGCGCCTGCGGCTCCGCGGCGGCTTCCCCGGGCGCGGCGGCGACCGCCACGGGCGGGGCGGTCGCCTGCCACTCGGCCTCGACGGTCACCTCCCCCACCTGGAAGCGCAGCGCGCTCGGCTGCTGCGGGAAACCCGCGAGCAACTGCAACGCGCCGGTCTGGATCGCCTCGAGCACCCGGAGGTAGTCCTCGTGCCCGGTGACGGGGGCGTTCTCCTCCACTGCGGTCATTGCCCTCACCCCTCGTCAGTAATTGCCCAGTCCGCCACAGACGTTCAGCGCCTGTGCGGTGACGGCGCCCGCCCCGGGGCCGATCAGATAGTCGACCATCGCCGCCACCTCGTAGGGTTCCACGTAGCGGCCGATGGGAACCCGCGCACTGACCCTGGCGTGCACTTCATCGGTGTCCACGCCCCACAGACCGGAATACACCTCGCGTACGCGCTCGGCCATCGGCGTCTCCACGAATCCCGGGCACACCGCGTTCACGGTGATCCCGGTCTTGGCCAGTTCGAGGCCGAGGGCTTTGGTGAAGCCGACCACGCCGTGCTTGGACGCGGAGTACGGAGCGCCGTGCACCACGCCCTGTTTGCCGCCGGTCGAGGCGATGTTGACGATCCGGCCGCTGCCGCGTTCCAGCATGCCGCCCGCGGTCAGCACCGCCTTCGTCATCAGGAACACGCTGTTGAGGTTGGTGTTGATCACGTCGAACCACAGTTCGTCGGGCACCTGCGCGGTGACGCCTCCGCCGCTGCGGCCCGCGTTGTTGACCAGGATGTCGACCGGACCGTAGCGCCGCACACCCGCGTCCACGTACTCGCGAATTTGCGCGGCGTCGGTGACGTCGCACACGGTGCCGTCCACTTCGTGACCGTCGTCCTGCATGCTCTTCACCGTGTCGGTCACCCGCTGCTGGTCGCGAGCGCAGAGGAACACCGCGATGCCCTGCGCCGCCAGGCTTTTGGTGATCTCCAGGCCCATTCCACTGGTCGCTCCGGTGACCAGCGCGACGCGCCGATTCTTCGCCATGACTCCTCCATCGGTCGTTCTTCCGAATACCCCGGGCTTTTCGACCACCAGGGTCGACCCGCGTCCTATAGATCCGGTCAACCGCCGGTCGCGGACCGTGGCTCGACCGAGGCTTTAGCAGCGTCGGCCACTGTGGCGTGCAGCCGAGCCCGCAGCGTCCAGAGGAGCCACCATGACCACCGTCACCAGCCGCACCGAGTTGTACGCCGAGGTCCAGCAGTTCTACGCCGAGCAGATGCAGCGGTTGGACAACCGCGACATCCCCGGCTACGCCGCGACCTTCGCCGAGGACGCGGAATTCGAGCACACCCCGGGCATTCCGCCTGCCCGGACCAGGGCGGGCATCATCGCGGACCTGGTGGAGTTCCACAAGCGCTTCGAGACCGACCCGATGCAGCGCAGGCACTGGTTCAACATGATCAATCTGCAGCCGCAGGACGACGGGACCATCGTGTCCACCGCCTACTGCCTGGTGGTCAAGATCCGCCCGGGCAGCAAGCCGGAGATCGCGCCGAGCTGTGTCGTGCACGACGTGCTCATCCGCTCCGACGGCGCGTTGCTGACCCGGTCGCGGCGAGTCGCCCACGACTGATCGCGGCCCGAAGGACATCTTCCCGGACGGCGACCCGTCCACAGGAAACACCCAGCTCGCTCGCAGATTGCTCGGTGCTTGCGGCGCGATCATGGGCTCATGACCAGTCGCGAACCCGAAGCTCGCGTCCGGCTCGTGGACGACGAACGGCGCGAGGTCGACACCACCCGACCGAAGCTGCCGCGCGCACTGCGCGGGGTGGGCTGCGTGCTGCGCGAACCCCAGCCGAGCCGGACGTGAGCGCGCGGGCGAAAATCGCGCGGCGGATATCAGCGGTCCCGCTGCGGGTGGGGCTGGTGGTCGTGCTGCTGCTGCTGACGGCCGCGGCGCTGTTCGCCTCGGGGGCGGCGGTGACCTCGGCGCTGAGCCGATCGCTGACCCAGCGCACCGACGAGCAGCTCTACGACGCGGCACGGTCCTGGGCGCAGCCGCGTCCGATGCGCCAGGTGATCGCCGGCGACGGTCACGTGCAGTGGATTCCGGCCGAACTGCCCACCGCGCCCGTGCCGCCGAGAACGGCCGGGGAGCAGCCGCGCCGGTTCTTCGAATTGCGCACAGGCGCCGACGGGCAGGTGTATCCGGACCCACCGGGCGGCAACAGCGCCGGGACTCCCGCCCTCGGCGGCACGACCCCGGGCACACCGGAGACGGTGCCGTCCTCGGACGGTTCTTCGGTGGACTGGCGGGTGCTGACCACCACGAACCAGTACGGTTCCACCACCATCGGCCTGCCTCTGAACGACAACCAGGAGACGGTCTCCCGGTTGATCTTCTTCGAACTCGGCACTGGGGCGGTGGCCTTGCTGGCTCTGGGCGCCGTCGGCTATCTGGTGATCCGGCGCAGCCTGCGGCCGCTGCGCGAGGTGGAGCGGACCGCGGCGGCGATCGCGGGTGGTGACCTGCACCGGCGGGTGCCGGTGCGCGGGGTCGACACCGAGGTCGACCATCTGGCGCGTTCGTTGAACGAGATGCTCGCGCAGATCCAGCACGGCGTGGCCGCCACCGAGGCGTCGGAGGAAGCGGCCCGGCGCTCGGAAGCGCGGATGCGACGCTTCGTCGCCGACGCGAGCCACGAGTTGCGCACGCCGCTGACCACGATTCGCGGTTTCGCCGAGCTGTACCGGCAGGGCGCCAGCACGGACGCGGGGATGGTGGTCGGCCGGATCGAGGCCGAGGCCGAGCGGATGGGTCTGCTCGTCGAGGATCTGCTGCTGCTGGCGCGGCTGGACGAGAAACGTCCGCTGGAGCGCAAACCCGTCGACCTGCTCGCGCTGGCGGGCGACGCCGTGCACAATGCCCGGGCCGTCGCCGCCCGGCAGAAGCCATCCCCGCCGCGCCGGATCGTCCGATCACGCTGGAGATCGGCGAGGGCGAGGGAACCATGGACGTCATCGGCGACGAGGCCCGTCTGCGCCAGGTACTGGCCAACCTGCTCGGCAACGCCCTCACCCACACCCCGCGCGAAGCGGCGGTCACGGTGCGGCTGACCGCCGCGCCCGACCGCGTCCGCCTCGACGTCGTCGACGCCGGTCCCGGACTGTCACCCGATGCCACCGCCCGCGTGTTCGAACGGTTCTACCGCGCGGACGCCTCGCGCACCCGCGCCAGCGGTGGCGCCGGGCTCGGCCTGTCCATCGTCCAAGCGCTGGTCACGGCCCACGGCGGACGGGTGTCGGTGCAGAGCGAACCGGGCCGGGGCAGCACGTTCACGGTGGTGCTGCCCCGTGAGCCCGCGGCCGCGCCGAACCCGGCCCGGCCGTTGTGATCCGATGCCCGCGCGCGAGCCTTGTCCGCGTCCGGCGGCGAACTGGTCGAGCCAGGCCGGATCGAAGGCCCGCCCATCAGTCCGTCCTCGCCGACACACTCACCGTGGCGCGGCCGCGAGCTGGGACTCGTGAACGGCACGCCGAGCCCCGACCGCGAGCAGCCCGACCGCGATCCAGGCCAGCGCCCAGGGTGCGGGCTCGAGGATGACGCCGGCGAGCGCCGACCAGATGCCCAGCGTCCACGCCACGAACGGCGGCGGCACGATGCCGCGCCGATCCAGCCACAGGACGAGCACGCCGACCAGCACCAACGGCACACCGAAGCTACCGGTGGTCAGCCAGAACGACGCCATTGCCGGACTCATCTCGCTGATCCCCTCCCCGGGACTCCACAGCTGCGTGGTGAACCAGGAGCCCGCGTGGTCGGGGGCGACCAGCACCCAGCTACCGAGCGTGTGCCCGAGTCCCAGGAAGACCAGGAGGTCGATCTCGCCATCGTCCGCGCCACGCGAGAAGTCCTGGCCGAGCGCGGATACGCCGGACTCACGGTGGACGCCGTGGCCGCGACAGCCGGAATCGGCAAAGCCGCGATCTATCGGCGCTACGCCAGCAAGCAGGAGATGATTTTCGCCGCCACGGTGCACGACATGCGGGAGCAGCCGCCCCCCGACGCCGGTAGCCTCCGCGCGGACTTGGCCGCCCTCACCCGCACCATCGCAGCCCAACTCGGCCGCGCGCCGGCCGACGTGCTGGCCGGGCTGCTCGCCGACATCTACGCCGATCCCGCGCTGAGCACCCGCTTCGCCGAAACCTTCCTCGAACGGGAGCGACAGGCCGTGATCGAAGTGCTCGCCCGCGCGGTCGCCCGCGGCGAATTGGCCGTGGCACCCGACCCGGCCACGGTGCATGCCCTGCTGCTCGGCCCGATCTTCGCCTGGCTGCTGATCCTGGACGGCGACCGCGCCGAAATCCCCCGACTCACTCGCACGGTCGCCGAAACGGCCGCCACCGCACTGCTGTCCCCGCCGGACTGACCGCGCGCCGGCCAGTTCTCCCGCCCGCACGACGGGCGACCGCGATGTTTCAGCGCGGCGCCGGATCGAAGATGTCCGTGAGCGGTGCGTCGATGCCCGGAACCGCGCCTTCTTCGGCGAACCATTCCCAGCGCAGGACCCGGCCGAGAACGGGAACGGGCAGGCGGAGCAGCACACCGGCGATGGTGGCGAAACGGCCCGAGCCCTCGATGACCGAGCGGTGGGCGGTCAGAGCGGCTCTGCGTCGCGCGGCGTGTGCGCCGACATCGATGCGGTGGGTGATCTCCGAGCGCGGGCTGTAGAGCGCGGCGAGGGCCGCCGGGTCGTAGCGGAACGGGATCGGCAACCGCCCGAGCACACGGGCCAGGCGTGCGTAGCCCTCGCGCGGCAGGGTGGCGTCGAGCACGCGGGAGACACCGGCGAGTTCGGCCGCACGCTGGCCCACCTCGTGCACGCGGACGTGGTCGCGGTGCCCGTACCCGCCGTTGCGGTCGTAGCTGAGCAGGATCTCGGCGTTCTCCTCGCGCAGGATCGCGGCCAACCGCTCGGCCGCCTGCTCGGCATCCGCACGAACGAACCGCGTCCGGTCCGGCGGGTCCGCGTACAGCACGGCGCCGTGTCCGCTGTCGGCGTAGCCGAGATGCGCTACCCGGTGCACGCCCAGTGTGGCGGCACTGGCCGCCAATTCGCGCAGTCGCGGCGCTTCCCGCCCGGCCAGATCGGCCATGTGACCGTCCGTGGCCACCACGATCACGGTTCGGTGCCCGGCGGCCGACAGCTCGGCCAGCGTCCCTCCGGTCAGAAGCGTCTCGTCGTCGGGGTGCGCGTGGAATGCCACAACGGTCGCCATCGCCCCAGTGTGCCGCAGAGTCTCAGCGCAGGTCCCTGGCCAGGCGCGTCGCGCCGACGAGCAGGTAGCCACCGGTCAACGCAACCAGTGCGAGGGCGGTCGGCCGCGGGACGTCACCGCGTAGCAGGCGCACTCCGCCGTGCGTCGTGTCGAGGATGTCCACCAGCAACGCCAGGCGCTGCCAGCGGGGCAGTTCTTCGGCGGGCGCGGTGAGGTATCCGAGACCGAGCGCGATCGCCCGCGCACCGAAAATGCGGGTCATGTAGTCGAGTTCGGGCGTCGGGCGCACGCCGAGCGCCTTGGCCGACGTCGCCGGGGCCACCAGGGCGGCCGACCCCAGCGCGACCCGGCCGAGCGCCAGACCGCGCAACGCGCAGGCCAGTGCGGAGCGGGACCGCCGCATGCTGTTCGTCACCATGTCCCGAGCCTCGTCGACGAACGCCGTCAGGTCGATTACCTGCGAGGTAATCGACCTGACGGCGGGCGCTGGGCAGGGGGACCGAGGCGATCCGATACTCCGCTGCGAAACCGCTGGCAAGGCGCAGCACCCGGGTCTGTCCGACGCACAAGATCGCACCCGGTCGGTGTACGACTGATCGACCGAGCGAGGGCTCCGGTGACTCCCAGCGGCCCTGGTCCGCTCGCCCGGGAACCACCGTGCGCTCAGAGAATGAGCAGGATGAGCGCTTTCTGCAGGGTGTCCACGATGCGGCCGATGGTGATGGCGATTTCTACGGTGCCCATGACAGGCCCCTTTCCTCGGGCATGGTGAATCCTCGACCTCTCAATTCAAGCGCGCGCAAACGCGATTCGGAAGCTCACGCCGGAAAAGCCGGATTCGTCCGGCCATTCGCGCCGTACGACCCGCGTACGAAGTCGCATGATCCGGGTGCTGGAATCGCGGCGGAACGCTGTCGAGAAGGGTTGATCCACGACGCCCGTCTCTTCGAATCATCTGTGTCGCGACACCAGTCGTGGCCGTGGATGCGGAACACCGCACCGCGCCGACTTTTCCATCCACCGTCAGGAGCGCCTGTGTCGTCGCACCCGTCGACCCGAAGAGACCGGTACGACTGTTTCGGGGACACGGCGAGCGCGGTCGGGCGAGCCACGGCGATACTCGCCGGCCTCCAGCAAGTCCCCGCCGACCACGCGGCGGTCGCGGCGGAGATCGCGATGCTCGCCGATCGCGGTGCGGACACGCCGGATACGGCCACGGCCGACCGCCGCCTCGGCCGGGCTCTGCACAGCGTCCTGACCCGCCTCCGGACGAGCGCCGAGCACGCGAACCGGCACCGCGTGACATCGCTCGCGGACGAACTCGCCGAGGTCGTCGGCATCATCGAGGAATGCGGTCGGCACACCGCCCGACAGTTCGCCGCACCCTTCGATCCCACCTGGGCCGCGTGGTATCGCGCCGAGATCCTCCGGCTGGCCGACGACGCCGACGACGCTTTCCGCCGCCTGTTCGCGCGATGGTACTTCGACACCGACGACCTCTCGGCGATGGCCGGGATGCGAGAGCTCACCGAGGAATTGGAGGAGGTGGTGCGAGCCTTCGAGGAGGTCGCCGAAGCCGTGCCCGCGATCTTCGCCGACCAGCCGAGCGAGCTGCCCCGATGACTTCGCCTCGCCGCGTCACATTCCGACGAAATCGATGATCGGCCCCGGATAGTCGGCCGGATCGACACCGGCGCGCCATGGTCGATGGATGCTCGCGCCGGGCAGGTGCGCGAGTTCGGGAACCCAGCGCCGCACGTACGCGCCGTCCGGGTCGTAGCGTTCGGCTTGGCGCAGCGGGTTCAGCACCCGGTTCGGCCTGGTGTCGGTACCGGTACCGGCCACCCACTGCCAGTTGAGCTGGTTGTTCGCCAAATCGCCGTCCACCAGCCAGCGCAGGAAATGCTCCGCGCCGACCCGCCAGTCGACGCGCAGCGACTTTGTCAGGAAGCTGCCGGTGATCAGCCGCGCCCGGTTGTGCATCCAGCCCTCCGCGCGCAGCTGCCGCATTCCGGCGTCCACGATCGGATGGCCGGTGCGCCCCTCCCGCCAAGCGTCGACGGCCTGCTGGTCCTCGCGCCAGCGGATCGCACGCTCGCGATAGTCCGACCAGGCCGCGGACGGTCGGGCGGCAAGCAGTTGGTGATGGAAATCGCGCCAGGCCAGTTGCCGGGCGAACGCATGCCCGCCCTCGGTGCACATGTCCACCCGATGCACCAGCTCCACTGGGGACACACACCCGAAATGCAGATAGGGCGACAGCCGCGAGGTGGCGTCGGCGGCGAGATCGTCGTTGTCACGCGCGTATTGCTCGATCGGCCCGGACAGCCAGTCCCGCAGGATCTTCCTTCCCGTGGTCTCACCGCCGACGGCCAGGCGGGGGGAGGTCGGGCCCGCGCACAGTTCCGCCGCGTCCGGCAGCGGCAAGCTCGACACCCGGGGCACCGTGAGATCACGCGGCTTGCCGAGCGGCTTGCGTTGTGGCGCCTCCGACCAGCGCCGGAAATACGGGCTGAAGACGGCGAAGTGGTCGCGCCCGGTGGCGGGCAGCAGCGACTCCGGGTCGGCGGCGGTGATGGTGGCGGGATGCGTGTGCAGCAGACAGTCGCGGCGCGCCAGACGCTCCCGCAGGGCGCGTTCCCGGCGGCGGCTGTAGCCGCTGACATCGGCGGCCACGTGCACGCTATCGGCGTGCACCTGCGCGACCACCCGGTCGACCTCCGCGGCCACGTCGCCACGGCGCAGGACCAGACCGCCGCCGACGGCCCGCAATTCGTCGTCCAGCTCGGCGAGCGCCGCGCACAGGAACCGGGCGCGGTTCGGCGCGGCGAAGCGGCCGGAGAGAATGGCGTCGTCGAGGACGAACAGCGGTACCACCGCCGCACCCTCCCGGTGTGCGGCGGTGAGCGCCGGATTGTCCCGCACCCGCAGGTCGCGGGTGAACAGAGCGACGGTGACGGTCATCGGACGCGCTTCCCCCGCGCGCCACCGTCGCTCACCATCGAACCTCTTCG
>NZ_BAFS01000209.1 GCF_000308415.1 Nocardia asiatica NBRC 100129
CGGCCTTCGCGGCCGTCGCGCTCGGCGCAGCGGTGTCCGCAGTCTTGGCAATGCGCGCGAAAGAAGTCGCCGTGCGCGGTCTCCCGATAGGAGCGAGCCGATGACCGAACTGCTGTTCGACCTCACCTTCTGGTTCGCCGCGCCGTTCTGGGCACTGATGATCCTGGCGCCGACGTGGCGGCGGACCGCCTCGATCGTCGCGTCACCGCTCATCTGCCTGCCGCCCCTGCTCGTCTACGCGGTAGTGATCGCACCCGAGATCGGCCCGTTCGCCGCCGCGCTCGTCGACCCGGAACTGTCCGGGCTGCGATCAGTGCTCGGCCAGGAGTCCGGGGCCGCGGCCGCGTGGGCCCACTTCGTGGCCTTCGACCTGTTCCTCGGCCGCTGGATCTTCCAGGACGGTCGTGCGCGCGGCCGCTCGCCACTGCTGATCAGCCCGCTGCTGCTGCTCACCATCCTGTTCGCGCCGATCGGCGTCCTGCTCTACCTGCTCATCCGGCTCACCCCGAAACCGGCGCCCGACCGGGCTCTCGCCATGGAGGCATGATGGAAACCCTCGTCGTTCTGCTCACCACCCTGTTGCTGCTGCGCACGGCAGGCGCCCTCGGCGCGCGCCGGTTCGGCGACTGGCCGACCTGCGGCGCCTACGCCCTCGGCGTGATGCTGATCATGACCGGCACCACGCATTTCCTCCCCGAGGCGTTCGCCGGCTCCCCCGCCCCGACCCATGCCGATTTCCTCCCGATGGTGCCGCCGTTCGTCCCGTTCCCCGGCCTGATGATCTACCTGACCGGGGTGCTGGAACTGCTCGGCGCGGTAGGCCTGTTCCTCGCCAGGACACGCCGGCCCGCGGGGCTGGGGCTGGCCGCCCTGTTCGTGGCGATGCTGCCCGCCAATATCCATGTGGCCGTATCCGGCATTCCGTTCAACGGCGCACCCGCGACACCCCTGTGGATACGCATCCCGGAACAGGCGCTGTACATAGGCATCGCCTTGTGGGCAGCGGGTGTCCTGCGGTTCCCGCGACAAGACCGAAGCCGTCAGGCCGGTAGCGCCGCGAGCCATCGGATGGCCTGATCGACGGCCATTCCATACGGTATGGTATGTTCGGGTGCGGCTGAGGAGGTCGGATGGGCAAGCGGGATTGGCTCGACGCCGGATTGGCGGTGCTGGCCGAGGACGGGGCACGGGCGCTCACCGTGGAGCGGTTGTGCGCCGACCTCGGCCTGACGAAAGGGTCGTTCTATCACCATTTCCGAGGCATGGCCGGTTACCAGGCCGACCTGCTCGACCACTTCGAGACCGAGTACACCGGTCGCTACATCACCGAAACCGAGCGGCACGACGCCCCGGCGGCCGACAAGCTGGCCCGGCTGGCGGATCTCGTACTCGCCGCCCAGGACGCGGACAACGCGGTAGAGATCGCCCTGCGCGCCTGGGCGATGCAGGACCCGCAGGTCTACCGAGTCCAGCAGCGTGTGGACCGCAGACGAGTCGAGTATCTCGAGTCCCTGTTGGGCGACATCGCCGCAGACGGCTCCGAGATCCGGCCTCTGGCGCGCCTGCTCTATCTCGCGCTGGTGGGCGCGCAGCAGGTCGTTCCCCCGCTGCCCGCCGCGGAGATCGCCGACCTCTACGCCTTGGTGCTGCGCCTGGCGATCCGGAAGGAGAACTGATGCCCGCGCTCGGCCCCTGGGTACCGCGCCTGATCTTCGCGACGGCGGCAATTCATTTCGGCTACGCGTTCATCCAGCCCAACGACTGGTCCGGCATCGCCGCCGGAGGATTCCTGGCGACCGCCTCCGACACCAGCGATCCCAGCTACTTCGCCCGCGACGCGAGCGTGTGGTTCATGATGTGCGGCATCGCGCTGCTGTCCATCGGCGCCCTCACCCGCAACGCGCTCACTGCCACCGGACGCGTTCCTGCGCACGTCGGCTGGTGCCTGATCGCGATCGGAATCCCTTTGACCGTCATCTATTTCCCGGTCACCGGTGGCTGGCTGATGCTCGCGATCGGAGCGGTGGCACTGGCCGCGGCCTACCGCCCAGGTCCAGCCTGGCCGGTGACGGCGCACCGGCGCGGACCCGCGCCGCACTGAAAATTATTGCTTGCGAGAGCATTTCACGCTGGCAATGATCGGAATCGCGTCAGTGGCCCGAGTACGGCGACCCGGGTGGGTACAACGGAATCGTGAGTGCTTCCAAGTATTTCGGTTCGCTCGTCAGTGCGCTGGCGACCGCTGTGGCGGTATCCGTCCTCTCCGTTCATCCTGCCCAAGCCGAATCCGCCCGGTCGCGCGTGGTCGCGGAAGTTCCGCTCGGTGGCTCGGCGTCCCAGATCGACGTCTACTCGCCGTCCATGGACCGGGTGGTCACCAATCGGGTGATCCGCGCGGCGGGCGGCGGGCCCGCGCCCACGCTGTATCTGCTCACCGGAATCGGCGGTGGGGTAGACGGGATCTCGTGGTGGGACGACACCGACGTCCGCGAGTTCTTCGCCGGCAAGCACGTCAACGTGGTGATGCCGGTAGGCGGCGCCTACAGCCTGTACACCGACTGGCTCGCCGACGATCCTGCGGTCGGACGCAATCGCTGGCAGACCTACCTCACGCGGGAGCTTCCGGTGGCGCTCGACACCGAACTCGGCGCGACCGGACGCAACGCGATCGCCGGAGTGTCGATGAGCGCGGCCTCCGCGATCGACCTCGCGATCCAGGCGCCCGAGGTGTACAGCGCGGTGGCGGCCTACAGCGGCTGCCCCTGGGCGGCGGACGCGGCCGGCGCGGCGATGGTCTCCGCGCAGGTCATCCGCGGCGGGGGCAACCCGGCCAACCTGTGGGGCTCGCCCGGCGACGCGATCTGGCGGGCACACGACGCGTTCGCCAACGCGACCGCGCTGGCCGGCAAGACCATCTACTTGTCGGCCGCGACCGGCACTCCGGGCCCGATCGACCGAGGTGGTCTGCCCTTCCCGCCGCTCGAGGCGATCGCGAGTTCCTGCACAGCGGCTTTCGCCGATCGCCTGGAACAGCTCGGGCTGCCAGCGATTCATGTCAACCGCCCGGAGGGCTCGCATACGTGGGGGCAGTTCGAGACCGACCTGCACGATTCCTGGCCCCACCTGGCCCGCGCGCTCGGCGCCTGACCGAACTATCTCGCCTCCTCGGCCAAGGCACTCGGTTCGGCCTCGGCGGCGGTCTCGGTAGACGGAACGCGCAGCACCAGGACCGTGAGAAGGCAGCCGAGCAGTGCCAGCGTGGCCGCGGCGGCGAAGCCCGCGCGGATCCCGTCCGCCGAAGAGCCGCCCGCTTTTTCGGCCACCGTCTGCGCGAGCAGGAGCACGGCCGTGACGCCGATCCCGGAGCCGACCCGCTGCGCGGTGTTGACAACGCCCGCGGCGATGCCGCGATCCGCCTCGTCCACCGCCGTGACGGCAGGCACGGTGACGCCCACGAACGCGGCCGGTAGCCCCAGGCCGAGAACGATCGCCCCCGGCAGCACATCGATGAGATATGAGGCCTGCTCGGGTAACCGGGCGAACCAGGCCAATGCCGCCGTCTGCAGCGCCATACCGGCGGTCAGCACACCGCGGGGGCCGATCTTCGCCAGCGCGAACGGGATGAGCGTACGGGAGACGACGATATTGACCACCGCGACCGGCAACACCGCCAGTCCCGACAACGTCGGACTGTAGCCCTGGATGTTCTGCAGATACAGGGCGAGCAGGGCGAACGCGGGCACGTGCGCCGCGCCGACGAGCGCGTTCACCGCCGAGGAACCACTCACCTGGCGAATCGCGAACAGCCGCAACGGCATCAGCGGGTGCGGGCTGCGCAGTTCGATGACCAAGAAGCCCGCGAAGAGGGCGGCGCCGAGGGCGAGCAGTGCCGAGGCCAGTGTCCGGGTGCCCGGATCGCCCCACGCGCCGATCGAGTAACCGATGATCAGCAGCGCGCCGGTTCCGGTGAGCGCACCGGGGACATCGAGCCTTCCCGCCGCGGCCGTGCTCGTGGAGTCCGAAGGCAGAGCGCGCAGCAGTGCCAGCGCGAGCAGCCCGACGGGCAGATTGATCAGGAAGATCGACGGCCAGCCGAAACCGTCGGTCAGCGGACCGCCCACCGCGGTGCCGATCGCCGCACCGGCGGCGCCCATCGCGCTCCACACTCCGAATGCCCGGCGTCGCGCGGCGGGATCGGTGAACGCGGTGGTCAGCAGCGCCAGTTGCGCCGGAATCACCACGGCCGCGCCGATGCCCTGCGCGGCCCGCGCGGCGATCAGCAGCCACGCCGTGCCCGCCAAGCCGGCCAGGGCGGATGCCACGGTGAAGACCGCCAGACCCACGCCGAACATGCGGCGCGGCCCGTACAGGTCCGCCGCGCGCCCGCCCAGCAGCATGAACCCGCCGAAGGCGAGCAGATAGGCATTCGTCACCCAGCCCAGCCCGGCGGCGCCCAAGTCGAAGTGGTTGCCGATCTCCGGCAGCGCCACGTTCAGCACCGTGGTGTCCAGGAAGATCACCAACTCGACCACGGTGAGCAACAGCAGCCGCAAGCGCCCTATCCCGCCCATCACACACACCTTTCACTAGAGCATCGGTATAGCGAGATAATTCACTAGAGCACCGCTTTAGTCAAGTAGAATGCCGTCCATGTCGAAGAACACCGGAGTGCGCGCGGCCCGAACCTCGGCCAACCGGGCTCGCATGCTGAGCGCGGCGCGGGAACTGTTCACCACCCGCGGCTACACCGCGACCACCATGAAGGCCATCGCCGATGTAGCCGGAATGGCCGTGCAGACCCTGTACTTCACCTTCGCCACCAAGCGCGCGATCCTGGCGGAGCTGCTCGACGTGGAAATCGCCGGCGACACCGAGCCCGTCGCCACGCTGGACCGGCCGTGGTTCGCCGAGGCCGTGGCCGCACCTCCGCTGGAGCAGATCCGGCTCCAGGTGGCGGCCGCCGGGGCGATCCTCGCTCGGGTCACTCCCCTGCTGGAAGCCGTCCGCTCGGCCGCGGCGACCGATACGGAATTGGCCGAACTGTGGCAGACCAATATCGCCCAGCGCCATACCGTGCAGCACCGCCTCGCCGCGGCGCTGGCCGCCAAATCCCCACTGCGCGAAGGAATCGACGCCGAGCGCGCCGCCGACATCGCCTTGGTCGTCCTCGCACCCGAGACCTATCACCTGCTCGTCCACCACCAGGGCTGGACCAGCCAGGATTGGGAGAAATGGGCCGTCGACGCCCTGGTCCGTCAGTTACTGCCCTGATCGACGAGCGGTCGCTTCGGATCGGGCCACTCCAGGAGCCGGGATCGCCGCATCCGCGACGCGAGGACGAGCGCCGAGCCGAGAGCGACGAGAAGCGCTGCCACAGCGAAGGTTCCGTGCGCGCCTCGCGCGACCTGCTCCGGCGCGGCGGTGGTGACATCGCCGGAGCCCGCCGCGATGGCGAAGACAGCACCCATGACCGATGCGCCGGTGATGAGACCCAGATTCCGGGCGAGATTCAGCATGCCGGAGACCACACCGCGTTGGTGCGGGGCGACGTCTTTCATTACGGCCGTGTTGTTGGCCGCTTGGAACAGCGCGTAGCCGGAAGTCGTGATCACCAATGGCAGCACGTATCCGATGGCCCCGATGGACGCGGGCAGCACCGCGAGCGTGGCGGAGCCGCCGATGACGCCGCCGAGCCCGACGACGACCATGGTCGCGGCGCCGAAGCGATCGGCGGCACGGCCCGCGGGCACACCGGTGAGCGCGGACACGACCGGGCCCGCCGACATCACCGGTCCGACGAGGGCGGGATCGAGGTGCAGGGCACGGGACAGGTGGAAGGGTCCCACGACGAGCGTGGTCATCACGACCATCGAGACCAGCGCACTGGTGGTCAGACCGGCGGCCAGGACGGGATCGCGCAACATCGCGAGGGTGAGCAGCGGCGCGGACACGCGGCGCTCCACTAGGACGAACAGTCCCAGGCACACCGCCGAAGCGCCGAGCAATCCGATGCCGAGCGGGCCGAACGACGTCCCCTCGATCGTCATGGCCAGCGCGTAGCCGCCCAGGGTGACGGCCAACAACACCGTGCCGAGAACGTCGAAACGCGCACGTGCCGCATCGGTCGCGGGGACGGAAACCGGCAGCACCCGGGTCGACAGCGCGAGTGCGAGCAGCCCGAGCGGCACGACGACGAGGAAGATGGCCCGCCAGCCGAATGCCGTGATGAGGATTCCGCCGAGGGAGGGCCCCAGCGCGGTGCCCACCGCCGACATCGTCCCGAGCATGCCCATGGCGCTGCCGGTGCGCTCCATCGGAACGATTTCCCCGACGAAGGCCATGGTCAGCGCCATCATGCACGCCGCGCCCGCGCCCTGCAGGCCGCGCGCGGCGAGTGATCGAGCGCGAGCTGCCCCCGGACATCGCGAGCACGCCGCTGTTCACCGACCGCTTCATCGGGGTGGTGCGCGGCGAGCATCCGCTCGCCACAGGGGTCGTCACGACGGCCCGCTATGCCTCCGCACGGCACGTGCACATCTCCCGGCGGGGATTGCGCGAGGGCCTGGTCGACGAGGCTCTGCACCCCACCGGCCATCGACGCGACATCGTGACGGTCGTGGACGGCTTCGGCGCCGCACTGGCGCTGGCACGAGCCTCGGACCTGGGCCGTAGTCGATCGCTCCCGGAAACGGCGATACCCGGGTGCCGCAGCTCGCCGCCTCGAGCTCACTGCATCCCCGACAAGCCATAGCCGTCCGACGTTCACACCCCCGAGGTCTCCTCGAACGCTTGCGGCAGCGATGCCCGATAGATGCGCAGCTTGCGAGCGCGGAGGATCGCCTACTCGGCCGACCACCCGCAGCGTCGCTTCCCTGCCGCCCGTTGAGCATCGACTCGTTCTCCCAAAACTAGCAGCGCAAGTTTCGCTCCACAGTGCGACTAGCGGCGCAAGTTCTTGTCGGCCGCCTGCGAGAATGCGGAAGACCGAAAAGGAGACGCCCATGGCCCGACCGCGGCGGCCGCTACTGACCCGCGACCGCATCATCGAGACCGCGCTCGCCCTCGTCGACGCCGAGGGACTCGCCGCCGTCTCCACGCGGCGGCTGGCCACCGAACTCGGGGTGCAGGGACCGTCGCTGTACAACCATGTGCGCACCAAGGACGACCTCATCGATGCCGTGGTCGACGCGGTACTCGGCGAGGTCGACATCTCGATGTTCGACGGACTCTCGGCCCGGAACCCGAACTGGCGCTCAGCACTGAGCGCTTGGGCACGCTCGTACCGGACCGCGATGGCCGCGCACCCGCACATCGTCCCCGCACTGGCCGGCGGCCCCCGCCACCGGCCCAACGCGCTGCGCATGGCCGACGCCGTCTTCGGCGGCCTCGTCGCGGCGGGCTGGCCGCGCCGCGAGGCCACGACGGTCGGGACCACCATGCGGTACTTCCTCACCGGAGCGTCGCTGGGCTCGTTCGCCGCAGGCTTCCCCGCCGACGCCGCAGTGTACGCCGACGCCTACCCGCATCTGAACGAGGCGCATCTGCTGGCCGAGCGGCAGCAACGGCTCGATCGGGACGCCTTCGAAGTAGGTCTGGAATCGCTGCTCGACGGACTGGAGAGCCGTTACCGGCTACTCGCCGGTGGCGGGTAACTCGATCGCCGCGAAATGCGGCGTCGCGAGGCGCGAACGGTCTGGAAACGCTGTGCGTCGGCGGCGGTCAGGGGAACGCGGCCATCTTCGAACGCTCGACCGCTCGTCCAGGAGACAGTCGGCCGGGCTGGGCTACCGGTCGAACTCGGCGCTCGATCGGCTGTCGCCGGGTCCGGACCGAACGTGCCCGGCACCGGTCAGCCGACACTGACCGTCCACACACGAACGCCGCAATCGGCCTCGGGAGACGGTCTGCATCAAGCCGATCGCCCAGCACGTCGGGCACCCGCGCAGCGCGAGCAGGCCCGCCGGTGCGAGCAGCAGGCTGTACGCGCCGAGCACAGGCAGCAGCGCGATCGCGCCGATCAGCGCACCGAAGCCGACGACGCCGCGGATCAGGTGCCGGGGCACCGAGGCGCTGGCGAAGTCGCGATCGTCAGTCATCACGTTCGTTCCTCTCCGAAGCCGGGTGCGGTGGGTTGCGCAGCTGGTGCTGGACCGCCGCCCGGGCGCGGTGCAGCCGTGACTTCATCGCCGCCAGGCTGAGACCGAGCCTGCCCGCGACCATCCGGCCGCTGTATCCCTGTACGTCGCGCATGATCAGCACTCGCCGCTGGTCGGCGGGCAGCGCGGCGATCGCCGCCGCCACCCGGCCCGCTTCCAGCCGCAGCACGGCCTCGTCCTCCGCCGACGCCACGGCGGAATCCGGCATCGGTTCGGGTCGCCGTGTCATCGTTCGCCACTGCCGCAGACACTCGTTGCGGACGATGCGGAACATCCACGACGCCAGCGCGCCGGAGGCCCGCAACGTCCCGATCTTGCGATAGAGGATGATCAGCGCTTCCTGTGCCGCGTCCTCCGCGTCTTCGGCGGAGGCGCACAGTGTGTGAGCGAACCGCCGCACGTGCGGGTAGGAGCCCGAGACCAGGGCGGTGATCGCCGCGGCGTCGCCTTCTCGCGCGGCGGTGACCAATCGCTCGTCGGGCCAGGTCCGGTCAGTCACGGGAGCGGCTCCGGCGACGCAGCAGCGTCACGCTACACCAGCAGACCAGCACGGCGGCGACAGCGACGGCGGCAATGATCACAACGACCTCCTCGATAGGTGCCGACCCGGTTACCGGCACGACTATGAGAGGACCGAACGTCACAGAAGGATTCACATCGATCACCGGACCGTCTGCGCCATGCGGAATCCGGGCAAGTGGTCCCACTGACCGACGCGAGTCCGCACAGCTCGAGGGCGTGGCCGCGACGGCCCCGGCTCACCCTCGAACGCTCACCGCGCTGCGCAGCCGGCGCGCCGCGGAGATCCGCCGCCCGATCACGCCCTGCCTGGGCGCGAACAGGTACACGGCCGTGAAGGCCAGCCCTTGGACGACCACGACCATGCCGCCGGGAGCCGTGTCGAGGTGGTAGCTCAGATACAAGCCCGTCACCGCGCAGGTCACCGACACGACGGGGGCGATGACCAGCATTCGGCCGAACCGGTCGGTGAGCAGGTAGGCCGTCGCGCCCGGGATGATCAGCATCGCGACCACGAGGACGACGCCCACCGCTTGCAGGGCGACTACGGCGGTGAGGGCCAGCAGGCCCAGCAATGCCGTGCCGAGCAACCGGGGACTGAGACCGATCGCGTGCGCGTGGGTGGGGTCGAAGGCGTAGAGGGTGAAGTCGCGGCGCTTGAGGACGAGCGCGGCGAGGGTGATCGCGGCCAGGATCACGACCTGGACCAGTTCGCCTCGGCTGACGCCCAGCAGGTTGCCGAAGACGATGTGGTTGAGGTCGGTCTGGCTGGGCGTCACCGAGACGAGCACCAGGCCGAAGGCGAACAACGTCGTGAAGACGATGCCGATGGCCGCGTCCTCCTTGATCCGGCTGGTGTCGCGGACCACGCCGATCAGCGCCACCGCCAGGAACCCGAACACGATCGCGCCCACCGCGAACGGCAGCCCGACGATGTAGGCCAGCACCACACCGGGCAGCACCGCGTGCGAGACGGCGTCGCCCATCAGCGACCACCCGATCAGCACCAGCCAGCAGGACAGCACCGCGCACACCAGTGCCGCGGTCACTGTGGTGGCCAGCGCGCGCACCATGAACTCGTAACGCAGCGGGTCGACGAAGATCTCGGTCAGGCTCATGCTTTCGTCCCACACTCGGCCGGGGTTCACACCCGGTTCATCACGTCCAGGCCGAATGCCCTGGCCAGGTTCTCCGGCCGCAGCACCGTATCGGGATCGCCTTGGGCCAGCACCGTTCGCATCAGCAACACCGCCTCGTCGGCCAGGCCGGGCAAGGCGTGCAGATCGTGCGTCGACACCAGGATCGTGGCGCCGTCGCCGGCGAGTTCGCGCAGCAGAGCGGTGATCGTGGCCTCCGACCGCTTGTCGACGCCCGCGAACGGCTCGTCGAGCAGCAGAACCGTGGCGCCCTGCGCCAGCCCGCGCGCGACGAAGGCGCGCTTGCGCTGCCCGCCGGACAACTGGCCGATCTGCCGGTCGGCCAGGTCGGTCAGTTCCACGCGTGCCAAGGCGTGCGCGACGGCGTCGCGATCGGCCCTGCGCGCGCGACGGGTGAAGCCGAGTCGGCCGTATCGGCCGGTCATCACCACGTCGCGCACCGAAAGCGGGAAGCTCCAGTCGACGTCCTCGCTCTGCGGGACATAGCCGAGGATGCCCGCCTTGCGTGCCGCCGACGGCGCGCCGCCGTTGATCCGCACCGTGCCGCGCTCGGGCCGGGCCAGACCCATGATCGTCTTGAACAACGTCGACTTGCCGGAGCCGTTCATCCCGATGAGTCCGCACACCCGCCCCGGGTGCACGGTCAGATCGACGTCCTCGAGCGCAGGCGTCTCGGCGTAGGCGACGGTGACCCCGCGCACTTCGATCGCGGGCGCGTTCACGGCCTGCGACCCGTCAGCGCGTTGCCGATCGTCTGCGCGTCGTGCCGGAGCAGGGCCAGGTAGGTCGGCACCGGTCCGTCGGCCTCCGACAGCGAATCGACGTACAGCACGCCGCCGAACGCCGCGCCGGTGGCCTCGACCACCTGGCGCATCGGCGCGTCCGACACCGTCGACTCGCAGAACACCGCGGGCACCCGCTGTTGCCGCACGAAGTCGATGGCCGAGGCGATCTGCTGCGGCGTGGCCTGCTGCTCGGCGTTCACCGCCCAGATGTACTTCTCGGTGAGGCCTGCGTCGCGGGCCAGGTAGGAGAAGGCGCCCTCGCAGGTCACCAAGGCGCGCTCGTTCGGCGGCAGTGCGTGCAAGGTGCGGGTCAGCTCGTCCTGCACCTGGCGCAGTTCGGTCTTGTACCGCTCCCCGTTGGCACGGAAGTCGGCCGCGTGGTCGGGTGCGAGATCGCTGAACGCGCGGACCATGTTGTCCACGTAGATCTGCGCGTTCTGCGGCGACATCCACGCGTGCGGGTTCGGTTTGCCCTGGTAGGCGTCCTCGCGGATCGGCATGGGGGCCACACCCTCGCTCACCACGACGTGCGGTACCCGCACGTCGGAGACGAACTGGGCGAACCACGCCTCCAGGTTCAGGCCGTTGTCCACGATCAGATCGGCCTTGGCCGCTTTCTTGATGTCGCCGGGCGTCGGCTCGTAGCCGTGGATCTCCGCTCCGGCTTTCGTGATCGACTCCACGGCCAGATGCTCACCGGCCACGTTCCTGGCGATGTCCGCCAGCACGGTGAACGTGGTGAGCACCACCGGGCGATCGTGCGATCCGGCCCCGCTTCCGGCGCAGGCGGTGAGCGCGCAGGCCAGCGCGGACACGACGATTGCCGCCGCCCATCGACGTGGAGACAGGGCGAGCGAACGGTGGAGCCGAACCTTCATACATGGAGATGATAATGTTCGCCTATCCGAACTTTCAAGTTCGAGTCATTGAAATAGGGGGTCGTCAGACGCGGCCCCGACACGGCGGCGCGCCCTACGGCAGCGGCAATGGCGGCGACTCGGGGAACACCACCGGCAGAGCGGTCAGCGCTCGATGGAACGGACCTGGACGCCAACTCAGCTCGTCGGCCGGTACCGCGAGGCGCAGTTCCGGCAGGGCGTCGAGCAGCTGATCGATGGCGTCCTGGGCGATCAGGTAGGCCAGCGAACTCGCCGGACACACGTGCGGCCCGCCACCGAAGGCCAGATGGGCGCGATTGCCCGCGTACCGCTCGGCGCTGATCGCGGGATCGGTGTTGCAGGCGGCGATGCTGATCACCACCGGCTGATGGGCGGGCAACCAGACGTCATCGATCAGGATCGGCTGCTTCGGGAAGCTGAAGCAGAAATTCGCCATCGGCGGATCGTTGAACAGCACCTCGTCCAGCGCGTCCCGGGTGGACAGGCTCCCGCCCAGCACACTGCCGCCGAACCGCTCGTCGGTGAGGATCAGCAACAGGGTGTTGACGATCAGATTCTGCTGCGGCTCGATTCCCGCGCCGTACAGCGTGCCCAGCTGGTGCACCATCTCGGTGTCGCTGAGCCCGGCCGGATGCGCGAGCATCCGGCTCGCGATGTCCTCGCCCGGTTCGGCTCGCTTCAGCAGTGTCAGCTCGCCCAGCGAATCGATGAGCAGCTTGTTCCCACGTTCGGCATCGACACCCTCGAAGATCGCGGCCATGCCGGTCGCGGCGCGCTGCGCGATCTCCGCCGGACAACCCAGCAAGGCGTTGAGCACCGCGAACGCCAGCGGAAACGCGTACTGACGCACCACATCCGCGGACCCGTCGGAGCAGAACGAGTTGATCAGCGGCACCGCCAGCCGCGCCACCGTGTCGCGCAGGCGGTAGAGATCCACCTTCTCCAGGCCCGCGACGTTGGCTTGCCGATAGCGGGCATGCTCGGCTCCGGCATTGCGCAACGCGTTCGGTCGCCACTGCATCATCGGCAGCACCGGGCAGTCGGCGGCGATGTTCTGCTGCCACGTGCGCGGATCGGCCGGAAAGTGCTCGGGATCGTTCACGATCCGCACGGCGGTGTGGTAGCCGATCACCAGGGTGGCCGGTACGCCGGGCGCGAGTTCCACCGGCGCCAGTGATCCGTACCGGTCCCGCATCCGCCGATAGGCGCTGTGCGGGTCCGCCGCGAATTCCGTTGCGAACAGCGGAATCCGCGGTCCGGCGGTGTCGATCGGCGAACCGTGCGGTGCACGGCTGTGCGCGGAGGACGGGGACGTCGTCATCGGAGCGGCTCCAGGCAGTCGGCAACAAGCTCCGTGAGCCTAGGCAGCTTGCCGACCGCGCGTACCGGAAACGACGGGAGATGCCCTGGAAACCGGTATTCGCTATAGAATTGCCGAAGATTCGCGTAGTCCTGATCGAAGGTTGTCCGCACCCGCTGGGTCGAGGTGCGCCGATCGAGCGCAGGTCGCGCGGCGGCCGTGCGCGGTACTGCGACACGAGGACGGCACGCTATGACAGACGTCGACTTTTGCGTAATCGGCGGGGGATTCGCGGGATTGACGGCGGCGCTGCGACTGAAACAAATGGGTCGCTCCGTCGCACTGCTGGAAGCCCGGGACCGGGTCGGCGGCCGCACGTTCACCGAAGTGCGCGACGACGGATCGTGGATCGATCGCGGCGGCGCCTGGATCGGCCCGGGTCAGGACCGCATCCAGGCACTGATGACCGAATTCGGGGTACGGAGTTACAAGCAGTACACCGACGGCGAAGCCATGATGGTGGTCGACGGCAAGCAGCACCGTTACACGGGCACTATCCCGTGGACCATGAGCCCATGGGCGGCGATGAACCTCGGCGCGGTGTTCCTGGAGTTGGGGCACATGTGCAAGTCGGTCCCCTTGGAAGCGCCGTGGGCGGCGAAGAAGGCCGACAAGTGGGATCAGGTCAGTCTGGCGCACTGGCTGGAAAGCAATATCCTCTCCAAGCCGGCGCACGATTTGCTCGAGACCGCCATTGCCGGTTGCTACACTTCCGCGGCTTCGGAGGTCTCGCTGCTTTTCGTGTTGTACCAAATGGCGTCCGGTGGCGGCCCGAGCTTCGTTCTGGGCATCAAAGACGCAGCCCAGGACTCCCGGCCGGTCGGGGGTATGGGCGCGATCTACCGGCCGATGGCGGCCGAACTGGGCGATTCGATCCACCTCGCGCAGCCGGTCCGGTGCATCCATCAGGACGCCGACGGGGTGCGGGTCCGCACAGCCGATCTGACGGTGCGCGCCCGGCGCGCGATAGTCACGGTTCCCCTGGCCATCGCCGACAAGATCTCCTACCAGCCGATGTTGCCCGTCGATCGCTCGTTCCTGCATCAGCGGATGCCGAGCGGGTCGGTCATCAAGATCTCCGTCGTCTACGACGAGCCGTTCTGGCGCGGCGACGGGCTGTCGGGCCAGTCGGCCGCCCCCGGTTCCCCGGCCACGATCACCATCGACGCGTGCACGGATACCGGGCGTCCGGGCGTGCTGTGCGTGATCATCGAGGGACCGATAGCGCGCCGAGTAGGCCGGCTCGACGCCGCGGAGCGCAGAGAAATGGTTCTCGGCGCACTCGTCGAGCGGTTCGGCCGGAAGGCAGGCTCACCCGTCGAGTTCATCGAGCAGAACTGGAGCGCCGAGCGTTACTCCGGCGGCGGGATGCTCAGCCACGCGCCGACCGGGGTGCTCACCCAATTCGGCCACGCGCTGCGCGAGCCGTGCGGCCGCGTCCACTGGGCAGGCACCGAGAGCTCCGCGGTGATGTGCGGCTGGATCGATGGGGCCATCCGCTCGGGCGAACGAGCGGCCAGCGAAGTGCTGGAGCACGAGACCGCCGTGGTGGGCTGAGCACGCGCCGGCCGACCCTACATCTTCGCGCTGCGAGCCATGACGAAGCTGTAGAGCCCATAGGTGATGATCCCCAGCCCGGCGACGAGCAGCAGTGCCACGCCGAAGGGTTGCGCGCCGAGCGTCTTCAAGGCGCCGTCGAGTCCCGCGGACTTGTTCGGATCGGATCGCGTCGCGGCCAGGATCACCAGCAGCCCGACCGCGGCGATCGCCAGCCCCTTCGCGAGATACCCGACGGTGCCCAGGCGCCGTACGAAAGCGCTCGGGCTCCCGTGCAGGTCATCGAGGAAGCTCTGGCTCGCTCCCTTGTACATGTGGTAGCCGCCGACCGCGATGATGATCAGCCCGCCCACCACGAGGGCGATCGTGCCCGCGGTGTTCTGCATCAGGCGTGCGGTGAGCCCGACGCTCTGGCTGCTGCTCGACTGTCCGCTGCCCTGCGCGAATCGGAAAGCGGAGAAAGCCAACGCGAGATAGACCGCGAACAGCGAGAACGCTTTGACGCGGTCGAAAGCTTCGGACTTCTTGCTGTCGGAATACGGTTTGGACGAGCTGCCCAGCACCGCCTCCACCAGCCGCCACAGCGCCAACAGCAGGAACGCGACCACGCCCAGCCAGAGCGTGACGGCACCGCCCGGCTTGTCGGCCAGTTCCGCCATGGCGCCGGATTGATCGGCGCTGCCCCCGCCACCGAGGGCGAGGCGGATGGCGATGTAGCCGACGAGCAGATGCACGATGCCGGACATGACGAAACCCGCGCGGGCGAGTCGCTCGAAGGCACCGTTCTGGGCGATCCGTCCGGCGGTGTCGGAAAGGTTCGTGTGAGCCATGCTGCATCTCCATACGGGTACTGCGGCCCGGGGCCGCTCGCAGAACATCGACCGGATACCCACGTCCGCCGGAAAAGCACGCGCCTTTTGAGTCCGATGGCCTCGGCTCGGGCGTCGCGCGCCCTCAGCAGGCACAACAGCGGGCAGCGGGCATTCGCGCCGGTTTTCTGCGAGGGTGGTCATGTGGAGGTACTGAGCAGACACCATGTGACCGTGACCGGTAGAACCGGTGCCCCGGTGGTGGTGCTCGCCCACGGCTTCGGATGCGACCAACACATGTGGCGCCTGGTGGTGCCCGCCCTGGAACGGGATTTCACCGTCGTGCTGTTCGATCACGTGGGCGCGGGCCGCTCGGACCTGTCGGCGTGGAGTCCGCAGCGGCACTCCAGCATGAACGGCTACGTCGAGGATGTGCTGGCGGTCCTTCGTGAATTGGAGCTGGGACCGGTGGTCTTCGTCGGGCATTCGGTCAGCGCGACCATGGGTGTGCTCGCCGCCGCGCGCGAGCCCGCCGCCTTCGCCGGGCTGGTGCTGCTGGCTCCCTCGCCGTGCTTCATCGACGATCCGTCCACCGGATACCGGGGCGGGTTCAGCGCCGCCGACATCGAGGAACTCCTCGAGGCGCTCGATGCGAACTATCTGGGCTGGTCGGGTGCGATTGCGCCGGTCATCATGGGCAACCCGGACCGTCCGGAGCTGGCCGAGGAGCTCACCAACAGCTTCTGCCGCACCGACCCGGAGATCGCGCGGGTCTTCGCACGCGTCACGTTCCTCTCCGACAACCGCGCCGACCTGGGCGCGGTGGGCGTGCCCACGCTCGTTCTGCAGTGCTCCGACGACGCCATCGCCCCGCTCGAGGTCGGAGCCTTCGTCCACGAACGGATTCCCGGCAGCAAACTGGTCACCCTCACGGCTACCGGCCACTGCCCCCAGCTCAGCTCTCCGGCGGAGACCGCCGCCGCCATCGCCGCCTTCGCCAGCGAAACCGGATGACGAGCGCGGCGGGCGACGGCGAAGCCGGCAGCGGCCCAGTCGCCGGGCCGGACGACCACGCGGCCTTCGCCGCCCTGCTCGAGGACAGCGTCGAGGACCTGTACGAGAACGCGCCCTGCGGATACCTCTCCACCTCGCTGGACGGCCGCATCGCCAAGGTGAACGCCACCCTGCTCGACTGGCTCGGCTACCAGCGCGAAGAGCTGGTCGGCCGCAAACATTTCTCGGAACTGCTCTCCGTGGGCGGCCGCCTCTATCACGAGACCCACTTCGCTCCCCTGCTCCGTATGCAGGGCGAAGTCCGCGGCATCGCCCTGGAAATGAAGACCACCGACGGTCGCCGGCTACCCGTCCTGGTGACCTCCCTCGTCAAAACCGGCAGCCAGGGCCAACCACTGCTGATCCGCACCACGGTCTTCGACGCCCGTGAACGCCGCGCCTACGAGACCGAGCTGCTACGGGCACGGCGGGAAGCCGAGCAGGAACGCGAGCGCCTGCAACGCCTGAACGCCACGCTGCAGACCACGCTGCTGCCGCCCGAACTCCCCGAGGTTCCCGGCCTCGAGGTCGCCGCGCACTACCACATCGCCTCGGCCGACGAGGTCGGCGGCGACTTCTACGATCTGTTCCCCATCACCGGCGACACGTGGGGGATGTTCCTGGGCGACGTCTGCGGCAAAGGCGCTCCCGCCGCGGTACTCACTTCGCTGGCCCGCTACACATTGCGTACGGCCACCGCCTACACCCGCGATCCGGCCGCCGTGCTCGACGCGCTCAACACCACTCTCACCGAGCGTTGTCACGGCCACAACCCACGGTTCTGCACGATCATCTTCGGACTGATCACACCCACTCCAGAACGCGGCGGCTGTGACATCGTCCTGGCCGGAGGCGGCCACCCGCCGGCCCTGCTCGCCCATCCCGACGGCAACCTCGAGGAGATGCACACTCGTGGTGGTCAGCTCATCGGGGCGATCCCGCACGCCCGAATCGTCACCAGAAGCTTCCGGTTGGAGGCCGGGGACACCCTGCTCCTCTACACCGACGGACTCACCGAGGCGCGCACCACCGCGAACGGCGGTCGCTACGGCGACCGAGCCCTCCTCGACTTCGTCCGCGCCCTGGCGCCGGCCACCGCCGCCCACACCATCGAAGCTCTCCGAGAACTGCTCGACTCCTTCGAATCCGGCCTGGAAGACGACACGGCCATCCTCGCCGTCCATGCGCTGCCGCCGACCGGCACCACACGCTGAGCACCCGACTCAGGCGCCGGAGGCTCTGTCGCCCCGCTGCGGCGCGTCGAGCGCGTGATGCCGGACGGACGCATACCGACGAGCTACCGATGCTCGGCCACATCGAGGAAGCTACGTTGCTTCGCAGCACCGAAGTCGTACTACCACTTGACATTCCGACAACCCGCAAAGGACGGTTGAACGCTGATGGGGAACAGTGGTTTCGTCGGGCGTGCGGCGGCCGAGATGCGACGAAGATGGCAACGGTGGTCGCGATTGCGCCGCGCCAACATGATCGGTTTGCTGGTCGCGGTGGTGCTGCTCACTCCGGTAGTCGCTGTGGCGGCCTTGCGGCTCGAATACACGGGTGAGCCCTCCGCCGATGCCCGCACGCGGAACCGGGATGCGGTCTGGCTGGGCCACGCCTGGGTGGACGGTCGCAAAACCGAAACCGATATCGACCAGCTGGCAGCCTTGGTAACCGACACCGGCATCAAGGATCTGTTCGTGCACACCGGGCCGCTGGAACACGACGGCACGCTGCGACGCGAATTGTCCCCGCGGGCAGACTGGTTCGTCGACGCGGTGCATCGTAAGTTGCCTCAGGTTCGAGTGCAGTCATGGCTGGGCGATGTGGTCCGACCCGAATTCGACGGATTGGACGTGGAAGATCCCGCTACCCGGGAGCGGATCCTCGCCTCCGCGGCACAGGTGCTCGACCTCGGTTTCGATGGCATCCATTTCGATCTGGAACCGATTCGCTCCGGTTCTCCGGGTTTTCTCGCGCTGCTCGACCGAACCCATACCGCGACGTCTGCACGACAAGTGCTGCTGTCGGTGTCAGCCCCGCAGATCGATCCCTTACCCGGGCTGCATGCGGTGGGCGTCGCACTCTTCGACCACGGAAAGTGGTGGTCGCAACAGTATTTCGCCGATGTGGCGCGTCGGGTGGATCAAGTCGCGCTGATGTCGTACGACACCGCGATGCCGACGAAAGCTCTCTACGGCGGATACGTCGCCCACCAAACAGCTCTCGCCTTGGCCGCCACCGCGACCGATGTCGACCTGTTGATGGGCGCGCCCGCCTTCTGGGCCGACGACCCGGGCCACCACGGTTCGGCGGAGACGGTCGCTGCGGCGATCCGCGGCATCCGCCTCGGACTCGATCGCCGATCACCGGGGCGGCAAGCATTCGGCGTGGGCGCTGTACGTCGACTTCGCCGCGACCCCCGCGGACTGGGCAGCCTATCGACGGGACTGGGGCAGTGCACCCTCCCACGGACCCGAAAAGCCCCTCGAGGGCCGATAGCCGAGTCTGCGCAGCGCCACCGCACCACGATCCGAACGGTCATCCGGGTGGACGAAGCGACCTGATCGATACAAGGCGGATCAGCCCGGACTCGCCACCGGAACCAAGCGAGGGTGAGGAATGCGGCTGGATTCGAAGCAAATCCTCCGGATCGAATCCCGGCAGCTCCGGACGGTCCTGTCCGATTCGCTGCGGCGAGTCCCCCTATCGGTCAGCATCGGCGAAGGGTCGGCACAGATGGGATAGCATATAGACAAGCTTCTTGCCTATAGTGGTGGGCAGCTGGCGATTCCAGCGGTCATTGCGGAGGAGATGGTCGTGTTTAAATACAAGGGCCTTGTCGGCCATGCGGCACCGGCCACGGCGGTGTGTCCCCATCGGCCTGGTGAACGATCGGCAGGCTCAGCCGCGATGCATGCGGTTATCGGCGCGGCCCCCATCGGTGGGTTCTCAGCGAAGCTCTCCGGTGAGCCAGGAACTCGAAGCGACTTGATCGGCATCGCGCATCGCAGCGAATCGGCGAACTGGGCGGCCTCGGCACCGGCTGGCGCCGGATATGATCGCCATCGCACAGATGGGATCGACGGCCGTGGCTGACGAAGCGACATCTTTCCCCAGGTATATAACTCACGATATCGAGCTTCCTCTGCATCTCCCGGTCGGCGAGTACTCGGAATTTTTGAGATGCGCCATCAAGACCGGCGAGTTGGCGATCGACAGGCTAGCGGACCTGCTGCGTCCGGGCACTCCGGACGATCCCTCCCGGGCAGTGTTCGTGCAGCGGCACGAGGTGCGGTTGGACAGGCTGGAGGAGATCAGTGGAAATTTTCTCCTCCACCACAGATATATGAATGCGGTCAAAAGGACGGAGGTCGTAAGGGAGTTGATCGCCAATTCCTCCGAGGCCGTGCGCGATGCCAAAGGTGAGGTTTCGACCATCCTCAGCCAGTCGCTTGGGCGCATCGAGGACTCCGTTCGGTCCCTCAACGAGAAGTTGGACTCTGCGTCCGTCGGCGCTGGAAACAGCATTCCGCTCCAGACCCAGGCAGACCTGGTCGAGGCTATAGACAGGACCCTCGGAACTGCGGTGGACGAGGTTCGCGGCGCCGCGGATAAGATACGTGAAGTGGTGCGTGATATCGACTGGCACAGTTCTCGAGTGGACGACAGCTAGGTGTCTGGACATCAATCGCGGTGTGTGGCCGGACCAGTTCAGCCCTGTCTGTCCACCAGGATGGTCAGGGTGCGATGCAGCTCGGTCATCCGCTCTGGGCCGAGAACGCTCTCCCACTCTCGTTCCAGTGCTCGCATGCTGCGGTGGAGCACGCGGGTGGCCATGCGGCCGCGTGGCGTGAGGCAGACCAGCTTGGCGCGGCGGTCGCCGGGGTCGTCGATGCGGGTGAGGTAGCCTGCGCGTTCGAGTGTTCCAACGACCTGTGCGGCGGCTTGACGCGTTACTCCGAGCTTGGCCGCCAGATCCGACGCCCGCACACCGCCACCCAACAGGAGAGGGAGCAACTGTAGGGCGTGCCGTGGGAGTAGATCGGGCATGCCGTTGTCTGCGAACGCTTCAGACAGTTTCAGGCTGTTCAAACGGGCAAGGCGGTAAACCAAGCCTGGGGGCGCGGCCGGGGGAGGCATGGTGGGGGGTTCGCTCACCCTGCGTATTCTGCCACTTGCAATATGACAGGTACCTTGCATAATAGTCGGGCGGCGACCAGGATGAATCCGTGACTCTACAGTCGCGCTGTTCCGCGCTCCTCCGCAGGCCCCAATGGATGGTCGATCATGCATTTACGAGGTATTCACTCGAAAGTTCTGCGGAACCGCGCACCAGGGTGCTGACCGTGGCCGTGCGATCGCCCTCAACTCGCCGGTGTCGATCGCGATGTTCGCGTGTGTCGGGTGAATGCCCGCCGGGGTCGCCAGTGAAGCCTGGCAGGGGTGCGCCCGGTTCGCGCAGACTGCCGGTCGTATGGTAATCGCGGCTTATCGTAAGGAATGGGCGGGGCGCATTGCCCGAGTGCGTATCGGGTTCGCCGCGCTGATCACGTCGCCGGACTTGTCGCTGACGGATGTTGTTCGTGGTAAACGTGGTCTGCTGGACGTGGCGTCGCCGCATCTGCTGTATGGCGTGGTGTATGCCGTGACTCAGGATGTGCCGGTTTCGGTGTGGTCGGCACTGATCTGGGGCGGTGGCCTGGTATCAGCTCGGATGATCTTTGGGCAACCCACACGACAAGCCGTCGGCGGACTCGCACTCGCAGTGTTGTCGGGACTGCTGGCTGTTACCACAGGCCGCGGTGTCGACTTCTATCTGCCGCACATGCTGCGCGGCATGGCATGGGGAGTGCTTCTGCTGCTTTCGCTACTGGGACGCCGCCCTCTTGTCGGTGTGCTCGTCGGGCCGGTGGTCGGCGGGACGGCCTGGCGTCAGGACCGGAACTTGCTGCGGGCTTATCGGCAGTGCACCGCCGTCTGGGCGGCCATAATCGGCTTACGGACGGCGGTGCACATACCGCTGTACTTCGCGAACAATGTTGTCGCTCTCGGGATCGCGCATCTACTCGCAGGGGTTCCGTTGTTCACTGTCATGGTGTGTGTCAACCTGCGGATTCTGCGCCGCGGCTATGCCGCTTACCGGGCCGGGCAGCCCGCGGCCTCTACTTCGGCCTTGGACGTGTAACGAATCTCGGGGTAATACGGCCCCATGCCCGACTTCGGGTCGTCGGGGTCAGCGTTCTGGATCGAGTGCCGAAAATCCTTGTCCGGCAGCATATTCCGCATAATCAACAGATTCGATCCGGAGTCGTTGGGCAGCCATCCGATGCCGCAGCCGCCGGTGGCATTCGCTGGCCGATCGTTCGAGGGTGACGCGACGATGGTGTAGAAGCCGTCGGCGTCAACAGCCGTCTCGTCATCGACGACGCATGCGGCAACGGCGGTCGAGACGGGGTTATTGCTGCACAGCGACCAGTACCGCACTTGCCCCGAGCCCATTATCGACTGCTTTTGGTACGTGGCCGGAGTGGTCGGCAGCTTTCCCCGGATCACCGCCACTCGGTTCGGCTCGAGGAGGGTGGCCAGGTACTTGTTGTCCGGGTTCGGGTAGTAGCCACCGCCCGCGGCCGGTTTCCAGTCCGATCCGTGCGGTGATGTCCTTCGGGCGGGCAGTCGCACCGGTTCAGGCGGATTCAGGGCGTGTGGATCGTAGGTCGTGTCGTCAGCGATACAGCCGGACAACTCGTGCTCCACACCATCGGACAGAGCGAAGGTGAGGCGGGGCAGTTTGGTGCCGCCCGTGGAATCGAGCCCCGCGTCAGGCCGGTAGACGCGGTAGGCGACTGGGATGACGCCCGTGACCTCACCCAAGTAGAGGGTGTTGGCCTCCGGCTGCGGAGGCGGGGCGCCCACTACGACGCGAACGGTGTACTCGCGCGCCGAGGCCTCGCGATCGGCGCCGCTGCCGAACGGGTTGACGCTGCCGGCATCGGCGGTGATGACCTGATCATTGAGCGCTCCGATCACCTCTCTCTTGGAGTAAGCCGTAAACGACATGTACCGCGCATGGGGAAAGGTGCCACGGATGGTCAGGATCGCCCCGGGAATCGCTGGCAGGATAGTCGTCCAATAGTTTGCGAATGTGTCCGGGAAGGCGGCGTTGACCGTGCCGGCACCCATCCGCGGGCTCCAGCCGCAGGCAAGGTTATCCGCGACACTACTGTCGGGAGCGGCCGCAGCGGGGGCAGGCCCTGTCGCAGCCGGCACGGCCATCGCGCATCCCAGGACCGCCGCCGATACCGCCGCCCGTACACCAGGGCGCCGACTTGGCGACACGCCTCCGGCTCGGGGATTAGCAAGGAGCTTTATTATTTTCAAGATAACTCTCCGTCGTAGATTGAGGCATCAGCCGATTTCCCTATTGTATAGGCAAGTATCTTGCCTATACTAGCGGAGGGCGTCTGGAACCTGGTTGCGGGCCGACCCGGCAGGCTCGTGCTCGAGAGCGAGGCTCATGAGCCCCTGGCCCGGTGTTGATTGGAGTTGTTACGTGCATCGGACAGATGGATACGAGGGATCGAGAACTGAGCCATGGATTTCGTGCGACACCGGCTTCTCCCAGATAGGTAGCCCATCGGCCGAGTCAATCGGTCGGCCGTCATCGGTGCGGTGGCGGCGCGTGGTCGCCGCGGCTGTCACCGCCCTCGTTGCGGCGTCGGCCTGCTCCATGCCTTCCACATCATCTGATGTTCGCCCGGAAGTAACAGGTGCCGGGGCCGTCTTTCCTGGTTCGGGATGGGAGCAGGCGGACCCAACCGATGCAGGTTTCGAGCCTGTGGTGTTGTCTACCCTCGTTTCCGAGGCGAAGGCAGCCAGCTCGTCGTGTCTGGCGGTTGTGCGCGACGGCAAGGTCGTGGTCGATGAGCACGGGCCGGGTCCGGATATGAATCCTCGAGAGGCGTTCTCGGTGACCAAGTCGTTGACCGGGCTTCTGGTCGGTGTCGCGGTGAGGCGTGCCGAGTTGTCTTTGTCCGACAGAGTCGCCGACTACATACCGCAGTGGCGTGAGACCCCCTCGGCGGGGGTGACGGTAGAACATCTCCTCACCAACACATCGGGTCGGGAATGGGATGCTGCAATCGACTACGGGGAGATGGCAGTGAGGGCGGCGGACAAGTCGGCGTTCGCTATCGGCCTCGGCCAAGAAGCCGAGCCAGGGACCGAGTGGGTATACAACAACTCGGCGGTGCAGGTGCTTGCAAAGGTCCTGCAGACAGCGACCGGGGTGCATCCATCCGACTATGCGGAGGAGCACATCTTCGGCCCACTCGGGATGGATGCTTCCCGACTCGGACGGGATCCTTCCGGCGGAGCGATGACGTTCATGGGCCTGAAAACGACCTGCCTCGACCTCGCTCGCCTCGGAGTCTTCATGCTTCACAATGGGAATTGGAAGGGCATGCAGATCGTGGACGCCGACTATATACGGGCCTCGGTTACCCCGAGTACCAACCACAACCGAGGCTACGGGCGCCTGTGGTGGGTGAATGCCGAGGGAGTCGTAGCATCACCTGCGCTCGCTGTCACCGGTCGAGGCGATCAGCAAATCCGTATGGGCCCGCTGGTTCCGTCCGCTCCCCGCGACACCTTCTGGGCATTAGGTTTCAACAACCAGATACTCGCCGTGGTGCCAGAACAAAACGTCGTGGCCGTCCGGCTAGGCCCGAAACCGCCCCCAGCAGCGCCGTTCGGGTTCCAACAGCTCACCATCAGTGTGCTCGAGGCGATCCGGTAACCCCTTGCGATAGAGGAAGCGATGACCAGCCTTGATCCGCGAACCATCGTGTACCGCTTGATATCTGGGATCATCCCGCAGGACGAGCGCGAGAGCCGGGACCGGACGACCGCGCTCGAACGGATCGACTCCGGCGCTCCGCTGTTTCGCATTGCCCGTCCGGCTACCCCGGACCCCCATTTGTGCGTATATACAGTGCCGCCGGCCAGGACGTTCGGGACGACCTAGAGTGCGCGGTCGAGAATCAAGCGGGCGAGGGCATCGCGGTCCTCGAGCATCGCGATATGCCCGACTCCGCGAAGGTATTCCAGCTTGGCACCCGGCACCGCCTCATACTGACGCGCCGATGCCGGGTCCCAACGAGGGTCGGAATCCCCGAAGATCACGAGGAGTGGCTTTCCGGCGTCGACGAGGCGCTGGGGCACGGTCCGCGCGGCGATGTAGTCGCCGTTGGCGGCGAGAATCGCGCGGAAAGCTCGATAGGACGTCCTTCGCAAGTCGGCCACAGCCCCGTCGGGCACCGTGATCGGAGCCGCCGCTGTCGCTGCCAGTCCGCGGCGGATCATCGAGTCGGTACGGATCGCCCACACGAGCGGACCGAAGGGCGGCGAGGCGAGTACCCGGATGATCGCCGGCTCGGGGAGAAGCGCTGCGTGACTCGGCCCCGTGCTGACCAGGACCAGGTCGCCGACCAGGTCTGGGCGACGCTCCACGAGGGCGGTAGCGACGTACCCTCCGCTGGAGTGGCCGACCACCTTCAGATTTCGGAGGCCGAGCTCGTCCAACACCGCCGCGGTCCGATCCGCCTGCTGCGGAACGGCGTACGTCGACGCCGCCGTGGACTGGCCGCATCCCGGAAGGTCGATCGTGATCACCCGGTACTTCGTGGCGAGCGACGGCACCACTGGCGCCCACATCGAACCGGTTGCGCCCGAGCCGTGGATGAGTAACAAGGGCGGTGCCGCCGGGTTCCCGTCGATGACGACGTGCAATCCGCGGACTGTCGTGTCATCGCGTGTCTGGGTGGGACTCGATTCGCTCATACCGACAGCTTCGTCGCGGGCTGTCACGCCGTATTGGACGAATGTCACGTTATCCCGCTCGGCTAGCCTGGGATGCATGACCGCAACGGGCGGATTGGACTGGGGTCGGGTCGACGTCGCCGTCCCGGTCGGACTACCGACTCCGGGAGTCCAGATGGCGGGTTTCCGGTACCAAGACGTTGGTCCCGTTGACATCACGATGATCCCGCATCCCATGGTGACGCTCCTGCTCGATCTCAGCGAGCACGGAGTCGTCTACGACGTTCTCGGGCGCCCGGTCACGGGGAACGCGATCGTCGGCCTCCGCGCCGGCGCCTTACGCATCACCAGCACAGGGGCCGGCGACGTCCTGCAGATCCGCGTGTCCCCTGTCATCGCCGCAGCGATTCTCCGAGACACCGACATCATCGGCGGCGCCGTGACACCGCTGCCGGAACTGTGGGGCGGCTGCGCTGCCATCTTGACCGAGCGACTCCGTTCGACGCCGTCGTGGGACGACCGGTTCGCAATCGCAGCCGCGTTCCTCCGAAGCCGGGTACCTCGCAAATTCGGTGTAGCACCCGAGATCGCGTACGCCTGGGACCAGACCGTCCGCACCAGAGGCCTGCTCCGCATCGAGACCCTTGCCGCAGAGACCGGCTGGACCCGCCAGCGACTCTGGTCTCGCTTCCGGACCCATATCGGGGTCTCGCCCAAGCATGCATCCGAACTCGTCCGCTTCGACCATGCCGCCCATCTCCTAGCGACAGGGCGCTCGCCTGCGGATGCCGCCGTCGAGGCCGGCTACGCCGACCAATCCCATCTTCACCGTCGAACCAAGGCGATTACCGATATGACCCCCACCGTCGTCGCGAGGGCACCGTGGCTCGCGATCGACGAAGTCGCCTGGCCGACAACCTGATCCCCGCAGCCGAACGAAGATCGACGGCCTATCCGACGGGCACATGAGACCGGAGTGAGCACCGCTCGTCCCGCGAGGTCAGCATGCGATCCCGCCAGATCTGCTGGGGCCGCGATCCCGTTGCGAGCTGGTCTGCTTCGTTCAGACTGCGCTTCGTGCCGACAACGCCCCAAGTGCACGTATGGCCTCCGCGGTCTCCCGCTGGGCTTCCGCCTGCGCGAGGGCAGCATGTGCCTGCGCCTGAGCGATCACGTTCCGCCGCTCCGCTCCGCTGACCGCCTCCCCGGCGGTGAGGCCACTGAGCAGTGCCTCGGCGCGCTGCTTGTGAGTGGTGTAGTCATCCATCGGGCGATTCTCGCACCCTGCCCCATCGTGGGCGATCCACCCCCGCACGCTCATCCGAGTACCGCCTCGAGCCGGCGGCAGCGGTCCCGGTAAACGCGGGGCCTTACACGCAAAACAGGTCAGGCCCGGTCGTAGACCGGGCCTGACCTGCTATCCCTGTGGAGCTAAGGGGACTCGAACCCCTGACCCCCACGCAGGGGTTCTAGATGTCTCGTGGTTCCCATCGCTTCCCGAAACATCCTCTGAACTGCGGGAACGGTACGGTGGTTGGTCCCGACGCTTCCCATTGGTTTCCGTGGTTTCCCGTTCAAACCGGGGGGTTAGCGCGGGGGCGGTCAAGTTTGCACGGTTCCCGGCGGCGGATGTCCTGCGGCCCCGTAGCGGTGCGGGGTGCCTGCCGGGCTGTGGGCCCGGCGGCAGGGCGTCGACAGATTGTCGCGGGTTTCCTACCTATTTTGGTTCCGGGGGTTGTCCTGGGCAGTGCCGGAGACGAATGGTGCTAGCTGGTTGAGAACGGCGGTGGAATCGGGGGCCAGCGCGGGCCGGTCGATGTAGTGCTGTTCGGTGGTGGCACTGTTGCGGTGTCCGGCCTGCCGCTTGGCCTGTTCGGGTCCGAACCCTTCAGCCACGGCGGTCAGGTTCGTCTTGCGGTAGGTCTTCGGGGTGATCCAGGCGTAGGTGGTTCCGCGTGCGGCGCGCCAGGTGCGACCGAAGTTATGAGGGTCGCGCCAGCCGCCACGCCGCGAGGGAAAGAGCGGAGTTTCGTCATCGGGATCCCAATCGTCGGCACCGAGTGCCCGCAGGGTCTCGATGGTGAACGTGGGTAGCACGACAGTGCGGTACCCGGCGTCGGTCTTGGTCCACTCCTGCCGGTACAGCCCAACGCCGGACACACGGACGATGGTGCCGCTGATGGTCATCTCCCACGGGGTCGCGGAGGTGTCGACATCGCAGCGACGGAACGCGAGGCATTCGCCCGGCCGGGCTCCGGTTCCCAGGAGTATGTCGGCGGCGTTGAGGATGTCGGGGTCGCGCGCAGGGCCGCGCGTGTAGGCGGGCGTGCCGGGGATCGCTTCCCCGGCGAGCCAGGTCTCGAGCTGGGCGCGTAGCCCGTTGCGGGTGATCTCGTCCATCGCTTTCGGTTTCGTCCTCTTGCGTTTGATCTTGCCGACTTCACGCATGGGGTTCTCACTAATCGCCCCGTGACGGACGGCCAGGCTCATCATGCCGGTGAGAATGAGCTTGTGGCACTGGGCTTTACGGGTGTGCCCGTTCTTCTGGATCATCTTCAGGTGAGCGTCGAGGTAGGAGGTGTCTGCCTCGAACAGTCGCACGCCGCTCATCGCCGTTTTGATCTTCACGGTGTCTTTGCGGGCACGTGGATCGTCGGAGGGTTCGATCTCCTCCCGATACCATTGCAGGGTTTGCGGGGCCACAGTCTCGTCGAGTTCCATTTCTTCAAGCCAGAGGTCCGCCAGTGCGGGGATCAGCGTGTTCCGGGTGACGGCACCGTTCCGCTGACCCCCCTCGGACTTGATCCGTTCCTGAACTACTTCTTTAAGGCGGTGCTCTGCGGCGGTTTTGCTGGTTCCCCATCCTTCCACCCGGACGGTTTCTCCGCTGTAGGAGCGGTATCGGGCCCGTGCCCGGAATTGCCGTGTTCCGAGTTTCGTGCAGCTTATCTTGCCGTATGTTCCAATTGCCAACGCCTGCCGAGGCATCTCTCCAGCACCTTTCCACACTGTTTGGTCTGCGATCCGGATCTGGTCGGATTCACGCGCTTTCCCCGAGTTCGAGCTGGGCTTCCTCCCAGGCGAGGAGGTCGCTGAATCGATATCTCCGATATCTGCCCATTCGAGCAAAGCGAGGACCTTTTCCGAGCGAGGCCCAGTTCGCGAGGGTTTTCTCAGGGATCTGCAATCGCTGAGATACTTCCTCCGTGCTGAGCCAGTGGTCCGTCACCGAATTCTGAATACTTCCATTTCCCGGCGACGGGCCTACATTCACGCTCGAAATCGGTGCACGGTCAAGCGGTTCGGTCGAGTTGTTTTTCGATCTGCTGCTATTTCCGCTGTTGCCGGCTCTGTGACTGGCAGCCAATCGGCGTGTCCGGTGCGGGGGAAGCGCGCCGCTCGCCCGGTCGGGGCTGGCTGGTGTTGTGTTCGAACCCGTGCGGTCACAGGACTGCAGGGGCGGGCAGGGTTCGGCGGGAGGTCGGGTCATCGTGGTAGCTCCAGACTGTCGGGTCGGACTGGTGTACTCACCTACTTCCGGAAAAATCGCCAATTGGGGACGCCCGGCCCATAGGTAATTCGTCACACCGCGCTATCAACCTCTCGTGTCGGTGGCTGCCCCTACCATGGACTGGTAGCGACCGCGCCAGGGGTGGACTGCGTCGCTACCCAGGGAGGGGTGAACTGATGGACCAGGCTCGGATCGCGACGACCGACGAGATCGTGGACGCGACAGATCTTCTGGCATGGGATCCGGATCTGGTGCAGCGCACCGACTTCACGTGCCCGTCAATCCTGTGCAGTGCGAAGCTCGCCGCGTGTGCGTGGCGTCCAGGCCAGAAGGTCAGGCCGTACTTCTCCGCCAAATGGGGCCATGCCACAGGTTGCGACGTCGACGGGCGGGTCAAGCTGGTGGATCCGCCGGAGCGGCCCGACGATCCCGAACCCCTTGAGGTCGTCGCTGGGTATGTGGCCAAGCTGGTCCTGTCCGATGTCCGACGTATCCAGTCACCGCAACCACCAGCCGACTCTGACGAAACGGAGCCAGTCTCCGAGCCACAGTCGGCAACGGTCACCGATCAGAACACTGTGCGGCTCGGTACATGCCGCACGATTCGCACTCTGTGCAGCACGTTCCTGCACAACCCACCGGAGCTGCGGGCAGCCATGAAACTCGACGTCCCCGGCGTTGACGCCACCCGGTATGCAACCGGGTTCCGTCGCCTGGAACGGTTCGAGATCCGCCGCTACGCCGAACAGCGCATCTTCTACGCGCCGATCCGATGGTCAGCAGAACCCACCGAAACACCTCGAGCACTCACTATCGACTTGTACTGCGGCGACAACGACCCCAGCGGGCTACTCGGACTCGCCCGCCGTATCAACTCCGCATCGACTGGACGCACTGGAGCCCCCGCCAACGCAACTCAGTCACTCGGGAAGTGGAGCATGCCCGCAGCGAAGGCCGACAGCGATACTCACCGGGCAGCCAAGCGGGCTGCTGGGCCTTCTTCCTTGGCAACCAGAACCCCGCAGATCCGGCGACGTTCCACGTAGACGACCACCGACTCGTCTGCTTCCTCGCCGCCGACGGTGTCCACCACGACAGCCAACAATCACCGTGGCGTACCCCCGGTTCAACCGCGGCACCCTCGCGTTGATCAACGGGCACAACGTCGACGGGCCACAGTCACCGCACCTTCTATGGGTCCGGATGTCATCGGTGACGGGGACGCGGTCAGTTGCCACTGCCCATAAGTAACCCGACATCAACGCCCGACACTGATGGCGCCTGACGATTGTCCGCCGTCCTGCTCGTCGAAAATCCCCAGGCACAGCAGGTTTCGACGTTAGCAGTTCGGCCGATGGAGCGGTACAACAATGGTCTCTGTCGGGATGCTGGGCTGGGCCGCTTCCGGCGTGGTGAGCAACGCGACGATCGTGATTGGCTGAACACAGTGCGGGCAGTCCCGGGTGGCAGTCGGCTGCGGCTCGTGAGCCGACGGCCGGTCGGGCGTGATGAGGGCGCGCTGCCGCAGAGCACGGTAGCTATCCAGGCCCTGAACTGGGGATGGCTACTGCCCTGGCTAACCAGCGACCGGCGGCACCTGCCCATCTGTGGGTAGCACTACGTTGCGTGCGGCAAAGTAGCCCAGGTCGATCAGACGCGCGCGCAGCTTGTGCGCTGATGTCGTTACTGCTGTCGGCCAGGAACGCAGCATTTCGATTGCTTTTTCTGCGATGTACTGGCGGTCCCATGGGTTCTCGGGATGGTCGAGCATTGCGAGGCTGATGGTGCAGCTGTCGTCGGTCCCGGGGATTCGCGCGATCCTGTCCGCGATCCACATCTGGTTGCCGATCCGGCTCCCGGTTACCGTGAGAGTATCGGCGGTCATCTGTAGCCAGCGGTCGTCGTCGATGTGCTTCACAAACGCCCACCGACCGGTTCCCTCGAGAACGACTTGCTTGTCGGCGACTGTGTCGGCGCTGATGAGGTGATCCCAGGTCTGGATGGCCCGTGTGAGTCGAACCGAGTCTGGGCCGGCATCTTGGACGAAGAAGGCGATTCGCTCAACCACCTGGGCCAACACCTGCGCCTTGCCGGCGAGACGGTCGATGATGGTGGCGATGTCGTAGCCGGGCTCGTTGCTCAGCAGACCGGTCGCGATGGCGGCGGTGGCATTGTCCACCTCGCGTTTGGCCGCGTTGAACAGATCATCGCGGCACGCGGCGCGAAGCCAAGGCGTGGGATAGCTCCACTTGACGGTGAGGTCGAAAGTCTGTCGACCGAACGGATCTTCTATGAACACGCAGCGCAGGCGGCTCTCGAGCCATTCGGTGGCGATTACTTCGAGGAGCGGACGATGGGATGCGATCACTGCGCGCAGCTCAAGCCCGGATGCGGTTGACAGGGCGATCACCATATCGAGCGTGGCGGTGAATTCGCGGCGGATGCTGTCACGATTGCGGCTTTCCCAGTGCGCCAAGGTCAGCAGCGTGAGCATGCCCTCGCCCCACGGAGAGTTGATGGCGCGCTCGAGCGGATCGGAGCTGACCTCGCCGGTGGAAGGTGCACTCGCAATCAACCTGGAACAGATGTCCCACAGCGTGTCGAGGTGTGCAGCTATGTCGCCGTCCTGGTTTGCCAGCGCCTGAACGAGGCCGAGCATCACCTGTTGGAAACCGTCCGGACCGGTCAGTCCTGCCCTCGGCTCCGAAGGGTCCGGCAATTCGAATGTCTGCTGAAGGCGAGGAACCGTGACGTCGAGGATCTCAGCGGTGCGAGGAACGGCGTCGTTGGGGTTGGCGCGTAAGCCTCGCAGGTAGGCCTCGACCAACTCTCCCGACTGTAGGCCGGTGAACACTTCAAGGCAGCAAGCGCTCCACGTCGCCGGATCGGAATTTACCGTTTCCTCGAAGGCGCCCTCGACCGCGAAGTACCGACGCGATGCCAGGCCATCACCGTCGGAGTTGTATGCGGCGAGCAGACCAATGGCCTCTGAAGGAGGTAGCGAGGACAGCCTCGACGTGGTCAGTGGGTGGTCGATCTCCTGAAACTCGATTTGTGGCCTCTGCTCGACAGTCAGCGCTGAGGTGTCGGGGCGGCCGAAGTGTTCGGACAGCCGGTCGACCGCTTCTGTCCATGCGCTCAGGACGCTTTCGGGCAGAATCGCAGCCCAGCGCCACATCCTGCGCCAATCCGCTGGAACGTAGTCCTCGTCGAGCCAGGCTGAGGGCGTTGCGGATGCCTGGACCCATGGCCCAAGGTCGTCTGCGGTGGGGCTGCGATCCATGATGCTGTTGACCAGGACCAGGTCCTCGGCCGTTGCGCCAGCCGACTTGATTCGCGTCGCGACGTGAGCGATTGCTTCGGGGAGGTGCTGGTCGGTTGCGGTCGCGAGGACTTGAGAGCGGAGCCGGTCACCGACTTCGCCTTCAACTCTCTCGACCCAAGCCCACAGTTCATCGAAGGAGACGTCGTGCTGCGGTGCGATAGAGATCATCCGCGACAGATGATGGGCAAACAACGGCAACGTCTGCGGACGATCAAGCATCTCCAGGCCCAGAGCCTCGACACCGAGCCAGCGCCACGCTGCCTTCTCCGACTCGTCCTTCGCCTTTCGCCGGGTCTTGCCGGCCAGCATGCGTCCGCGCTGGACAAAATTCTCAGGGGTCAAACCATCGACCAGATGGGACAAGATCTCGGCGGTCTCGTAGTCGGCCGACCGCGGGAACGGGCTGGTGTAGTTGAGCACCGCATCCGCGACCGAATCGACGAACGGATCATGCGGGTCAGCCTCCAGAGCCCCACGAACGGCAAGGGCTTGCACGGACCCGTTGTCTGCGTGCAACCCCGCGACCGCGGCCACTACGGATCGGCCTTCGGTCCCGAGATGGATAGCGACGCGCAGTATCTCGAAACGTGGATCGAGCCGCTGATCTGTCGGCAGCTGCACGACATCACATAGCACCCGCTCGAGTAGCTCGGCGACCCGAGCGGGAGGAATGTGTCCGGCACCGCCAGCCAACGCGGCAACCGGCCAACCCTCCTCACGCGAGGGCACTGTCACCAGGCCTGCCGAGTACAACGCCGACAGCCATGCCGGGTCTTGCACCTCGGCGAAAAACAGCCGCAGGTGGTGGCTGTTGGCGACCAGATGCTCCAACTTCTGGGTCTGCGTCGGGGAAGTCCATGGCTGCGCCGCCAAGTCCAGAATTTGATCGGCAACCTCGTCGGGTGGAGCAAACACTCGTCCGAACCACGCGAGAACCCGATCGAAGAGCCGCTCCGCTTGGAGGTCTGACAGGTCGCCGTGCAAGCCCTTGTTGGCGACATCGAGGAGTTCTTGGAATTCCGCCACCGGGTCCATCGCACTATCGAGGGGCTCGACACCGGCGCGGAACCGTAGCTGGGCGATGAGCCTGCGCGCGTAGCCCGAAGCGCGGGATTCACCCGACGCCACTTTCCGCATCACGGATTCGAATATCGCCCGCGCTGCCTCGCGGTCGGAATTGGGGCTGGAAACCTGTGCCTCGTAGGTGGCCCAGGCGGTGAGCACCAGCGGAAGTCCACCTTCGGCCGGATCATGGCTTCCGACAACACGATTTAGGGCTTCACGCAAGTTGTAGGCAGCGCTGGCGGCCAGACGGAGCCCACGAGTGTCGGTTTCCAGTTGCCGCAGCAGCTCTTGGGCGGTCCGTAGGCAGTTGATCACTTCGTCGGCGTCTTCGTCGCCGATTTCCATGCGCAGCCGATGTTGGACTGCTGGGGCGAGGTCGAGGACCGTGCTGTCCTCTACCTCGGTGCCGCCTACTGTGGAGTGTTCCTGCACATGAGCAGGTTAAGCGAGACGTCAACCCGGGTGAATAAACTTTGCGTACTTGCACGGTCGCTGTGACTGTCACGGAGACAGCTAGGTTTCTCCACCGGCGGACGTCCCCCCCGGCGTGCCTGACGCGAAGGTTCAGACTACCCCCCAGTTGTCGAACCACAGCGGCGGACGCTGCGGGTCTATGCCGCCGGCGAGGACGGTTGCCTACCAGGCCGTCGCCTTCGACGAGGTCGACCCGCGTCGGCACCTGGCGTAGCGGCCAAATGCGCGAAGTCCTCGGACGGGGCCAGACCCCGCGCCAGCGACTGGAATGCGCCAGCGCACCGACCAGCAGATGCGCGTGCCGACCCAATCCCCAGCCGACGGGCGGGTCGGGCAATTCGACTCAGTCCCACTGAGTTTACTCGCCCGGCGGGTGCTCGATGATCCCGACGTCACGGCCCTTCGCCGCGTGGCAGGGCTCGCAGTGCGCAAGCCCAAGGGTACGGATCGCCGGTGATCAGCGACGGATACGACCCGGTGAACCCCAGCGCGACGATCTCGTCGGGTGGAGCGAAGAGCGAGTTCGCCGCCGCCGTCGAGAGTAGAGCCCAGGCATAGCCTGCGCCTGGGTAGCTGGCGCGCGAATTCTCCTACAGCGGGGTTCGACCTCGCCGATAACGCCAAGCGGGGGTCGGGCCGTACCGTTGAATTCCCCTGGAAAGACGGGCAAGTTCGGTGATTCACTAATTCCGTGTCCGAACCGCAGGATTTACCCGCTGAGGTCATCGACGCCGTATGGGACAAGATCGGTCCTGCTGTCGACTCAATGCTAGAGCGTGTCCGTTCCATTCGCGCGTTTCACACCGCTGCAGGATCTGTTCTCGCGGGTGACGACGCAGGGCTCAGACCAACCCCCTACTCCGTTAGTGCGGCTGCGGTATCGTGTCTGACCTCGGCTATCGACCACCTACATGCGCTGAAGTCCTATGCCGTCGACGGACCCGTGCTCCACATCTCATCGCCGTTCAGCCTCGCCCGCGGAGCTCTAGAAAATCTGTCGATCGCGTACTGGATCCTGCATCCAGCCGATCGAACCGATCGACTGCAGCACGCCCTTCGGTGGTGGGCGCAGAACTTCCTGGATGCTGAGCGGGCTCTCCGCCCGGTAGGAGGTATAGCAGACGGCGCTACAGAATCGGCTCTACTCCAGCTGGAGGAACTGGCACGACGGACCGGCGTCACCGCCACCCTGATCCGCAAGGGCCACAGCAGTAGCGTGGCGGTGAAGTACACCAACCAGCACGCGATAGAGGCTCGGCAGGTCCTCTTTGCATGGCAACTGTGCTCCGGATTCGCGCACGGTCGAGGCTGGGCGATCCATGGAGTGTCCAGCGCCGAGACTATCCGCGTTGCCGGACAGGACGAACAGATTGTCCGGTTGTCGTCAAACGACACAGTCTTACTGTGGGTGACTCTTACCTCGCACAGGCTGGCCACAGAGGCGTTCCGCATTCTCGACCAGAAGTGTGGCGACATTTCCGGGCAAAGTTCGGCGGCCGAGTGACAGTGTGGAAGGCGCGAAGCGATTGGGTCGAAGCACCACTTCGTACGCAGAGAACCACCAGTTGGGTCCGGGGCCGATCGTTGTGTCCTGCGCGGCCACCCACAGCCGCCTGACACGAAACGATAGCCGCGAACATCCGTCGCCTGCGAACAAGGATCGCGGAGACGCTAGCTGGCGATCCTGCCTGCGTCACTCGAGTCACCGACCCGCCCTGAAACTACATCTCGACCGGTGATGAGTGGAATGTGCTGGCTCGGTGTGTGTTTGGATCAGTCATGGCCATCCGTCGAGGTCGATGTCGCTGTCGTCAGTGTCTGTGGTGGCGGCTAGTTCGCTGGGATCGGTGGTGATGAGCGCGTTTTCGGTGTGCGAGGCGAGGGAGCCGAACACCGCGCGGTCGGTGCCGCCGACCGCGAGCAGTCCCGATCCGCGTGCGGCCGAGAGCAGGAACTGCTGCTCACCCTCGGAAAGGTGGAAGGCGGTAGCGACCTCGTCGATGGCCTGGGGTGCCTGGCGCAGCAGGATCTGAGTCGCGGCGTTGGAGATGATCGCGCGCCCCAGCTCGGTTGAGCACACATCCGCGCAGTCCTGCGTGGCGACGGTTAATCCGGCCCAGTGTTTGCGGAAGCTCTTCGCTGCCCGGAACAGGAACGCTGCTCCGGCGGGCTGGCGAAGGAGCAGCCATGCCTCGTCCACGGTGATCATGCGGGGCCGCCGCTGCCCCGGATTCGACACCCGCCGCCACGTCGCATCCAACACGAGGAGTGTGCCGATGGTTTTCAGCTCGTCGGGTAGCTCTCGAAGCGAGAACACGATCAGCCCGCCCTGGGCCTCGGTGGCGGTCGGCCCGTCGATCAATCCCGCGTAGGCTCCCTCGCCGACGTAGGGGTGCAGCCCGGCCGCCAGTTCGGTGGCGGCGGCCGAGCCGAGCCGGTCGAGCTGGTCGCGCAACCCGCTCAACGTGGGCGCGGGGCGGGTCCAGGTGGCGGGGTCGTCGGTGATCCCGGCAGCGGCGTAGGTGGCGGCCAGCGCGGCGTCCAGGGCCGACCGTTGTGCGGCGGTCTGGTCCCCCAGCAGCACCTGGATCAGGGTGTGCAAGAAGAGCTTGCGGCGGGTGAGGGCATCGGTGGGAGCGCTGCGGCGGCCATCTGCTCGGGTGTGGACTTCCAGGTCGAACGGGTTGAGCCGCACCCCGGGAGCGCCGAGGCGGATGTGGGTGCCGCCCACGGACTCGGCGAGGCGCCGGTATTCGTCCTCGGGATCGATCACGACCTGCTCGATCCCGCGATACAGCGCACGCAGGATCTCGGTCTTGACCAGGTAGGACTTGCCCGCACCACTGCGCCCGAGCACGACAAGGTTGTGGTTGTGGGCCTCAGGGCCGAACCGGTCCACGAACAGCAGCCCGGAGGCAGCGTCGCGGCCGTAGAGAACGCCCTGCGGGCGGTCGGCCTGCGCCGGGTCGGCGGCGGGCAGTTGTGGGGAGTCGAAGGGGAACGCCGCGGCGAGGGCGGTGGTGTCGAAGGTCCGCTGCACCCGGATCAGATCGAGCCCGAGAGGCAACGTGGTGACCCACGCTTGAGCGGCGCGGTAGGACAGCGTGCAGGTGTCCACGAGCAGGCTCGCCGCCAGCGCCCGCGCGGCGGCGACCTCGTCGGCCAGTTCGGTTTCCGAGGCGGCGTGCACGGTGACGTACACCCCGACCCGGAACAGTCGCGCTTCGGCGCGCGCGACGCGGGCCGAGAGGTCGGCGGCGTCTTCGACGGCGACGTCGACCTGCGGGTCGGTCAGTCGGCCTCGGCCGAGGTCGTGCATACGGGAGGACTCGAGGCGTGCTTGTTGGCGGCGTAGGCGGGTGGCGGCGGTGGCCGGGTCGACGGGCTCGATGTGTACCGCGACCTCGACCCGGCCCGGGTGTGAGAGCAGCGGCGCGAGCCAGCCGGCCGTCACCTCGCGCGGGTATCCGGTGACCGCGAGCGTCGCGCTCCAATCGGATCCGATCTCGAGATGCCGGGTGCCGATGGTGAGGGATTCCGGCGCGAACCGGTCGAGGTCCTCACCGGTGAACGGGTCCGGTGCCCGGGTGTCGGGGTCGGTGGTGATGATCGTGTCGGCCGTGGTGATGTCGGCGGCGGCTGAGACAAGGCTCTCGGGGTTGGTGCAGCTGGTCAGCACTGCCGTGGCCTGTGTCTCATCGAGGGCGGTGACCGAGATACCCAGCGGGGAAAGCACATCGGCGGCCTCGTGCATGCGGCGCAGCAGCCGGGACTCGGCTGCACGGCGAGCACCGCTCGACAGTGCTCGCCGTGCCCGGCTCCGGCCGGGCAGCCGTGCGCGCAGCCCTGTGGCGGCCAGGGTCTCGGTCTGTTCGCGCCAGATCAGCAGTACCTGTCGGTGGACCGGGTCCTCGCGGGCGGTCAGTTCGGCGAGGTGATCGGCGTGGTCGAGTGCTGCGGTGGCGAGGTCGGGTGACATGTGTTCGGCGGCGGTGTGCAGGCCGGTGATGTGTTCGGTCAGGTCCAGGCGTGCCGAGCGGACGAGGATCTCTACGGGTTGGCGCAGGGTGTGTAGCCAGCCCGCGAGCTGACCGACGAGGCTGTCCTGTTCGGCTGGAGTGCGCAGGCTCAGGTTGAGGGTTCCGGTGACGGCGATGACGGCGAGTCCGTCGGCGCCGAGGTCGATCACCCCGACCCCGCCACCTCCACCACCGCTCGCGGTCACCGGCTCCGGTAGCCGTGCCGCCTGCGCGGTCAACGCGGCTGGTGTCGGCGGACGCGACCGGGTCCTGGTGGCGCGGTGGGAGATCCATCGCGGGGATTCCTGCACGCGCGTCCTGACGAGGCGGCGGGGGCGGAGTCGGTGGCGGATGGCGGCCACGAGCAACAGGTCGGCCGACAGTCCGTCACGGCGGGTGAGGACCGCGACGCCGACCACGACCAGGACCGGGGAGGCGACGGCGGCGAACACCGCAGGGGCGATCACGGTCCTGGTCGCGGTCCAGGCCGAGTACGCGATCAGGGCGGCGGTGGCGAGGACGGCGAGCTGGCGGGCGGTGAAGGGGCCCAGGATGCGGTCCGAGCGGTCGACGTCGGCGGGGATGCGCACGATGGTGCTCATCGCAGGGTGCCTCCTCTCGGTGCGCGTGGCGCGCGGCGGCGCACGGGCAGATCGGGCATGGGCAGATGCAGCTGCCGCCCCGTTGGGCGCGCCGGGGCGGGTGCGGGTGGCTGTGGTGGGTTCGGTGGCGGCGTTACGGGTTTGACGCGGGTGACCGGGAACGGCAGCGGGTACTGGCCGCTGCGGGTCGGCCGCAGCCGCGCGTAGGGATCGGCCGGGGTGGGTTCGGTGAAATCGAAGGCGAGCTGTTCGGGCCGCCGCCGGGGGCCGGGGCGTTCCGGTGGCGGGGCCGGTGCCGGGGGTGTGGGCCGGACCCGGCGCACCGGGATCGGGAGCGAGTACTGACCCCCGGCCCCGGCCCGGATGCCTCGGTACGGGTCTGGCGGGGTGAAGTCGAACGCGAGTTGCCGTCCACGCGGCGTCCGGGGCGGGCGAGGGGGCGTGGTATCGGTCGAGTCGGCCGGTGTCGGGCTGGGTTGCCGCGCGACGCGGCGCACTCCTTCCAGGGGCAGCATGAGCTGTCCGTCGTGTGTCGAGCGCGCCCGCGCATACGGGTCGGCAGGTCCGGCGCTGCCGGTGGCGGTGCGTGGTGCTCGCGGGACACGGGCGGGACGTGGGCCGCGCCGGGCCGGTGTCGCCGAGGCGGCGGTGCGGGCGCTGCTCGCGGTGGTGGCTCCTTTGAGGAGGCCGAGGGTTTTGTAGGCGATGAAGCCCCGCGCGATCGACCCGACGAAGCTGCGGCCTTGGCCGATCTTGAGCACCGACAGCAGCCAGAACGGGGTCTTGATCAACACGAACATCAACGCCAAAGCGACGGTGAGGTCGGCGATCTCGTTGGCGTCCGGGCCGAAGAGGTGCCATCCGCCCGGGGCGAGCAACACCCGCAGCACGGTCACCAAGATCAGTGACTGCACGACCTGGATCGCCAGGCACGCGGCGAACGAACGCCACCACCACCGCGCCACGCCGTCGATGCCGGGCAGTGCGTGACACATCAACGCCAGCGGTGCCGCCACGATCAGCACGATCGTGATCGAGACACGGATGACGTAGCTGATGAGCAGCACGAGCAGCATCACCACCAACGCCAGGTGCAGCAGCAGGAAAAAGCCGTGGCTCTGGTGGCTGGTCACCGCGAGCTCGGCCAGGGCATCGGCTGCCGACCCGGAGTCGACACCGTCTCCGGCCACCGCACCTGCGAGGGCGTTGGCGAACCCGATCCCGGCCGTGGCGATCATCATGCTCAACGCCCCGGTGACGAACCCGACCACCAGCCGGGGCGCGAGTTCGCGGATCGACCATTGGGTCTGCAGGGTCTCGCGCATCATCAGCAGCACCCCGGCCGCCATCACGACCAGGACGTAGAGGGCGGTGACGATCTGCCACGACTGGTTCCACAGCACACCGATCTGCGGTATCCGCCCCGGTTCAGGGGTGGTCAGCAGGGTTTCCGACAGCAGTTCGAGCAGCGGGTTGAGCGAGGACTCGACGATCCGCTGGAAGAACCCGTCGATCGCGTTCTCCACGCACCCGTTGATGTTGGTGACCCCGCACTCGGCCGACCCGGACCCCGACCCCGGCGTGGGGGTCGTGGTGCCGGGCGTGGTCGTGGTCGGCGAGGCCGGGGTCGGGGTGGTGGAGGGCGGGGTCACCCACCGGCTCGGCGGAGTTGTCGTGGTCGGTGGTGTGGTTGGCGGGGCGGGTGTGGCCGGTGTCGGGGTCACCGGCACGGTCGGTGTCGGTGTCGGGGGCTGGGCGGAGGCACCGGTAGCGCCGGTGACGGCGATCAGGACCGCGGCGAGAACCACCGCTGCGGCGGCAGCGGTGCGCGCGGTTCGTGAGTACTGGACGGGGACGGCTGCGGGTGGGGCCTGTGCCGAGGTGTTCACGGTCAGGCTCCGATGATGGACTTGAGAACGGTGACGATGACCGGTGCCAGCATCGCCAGCGCGTAGCCGAGGCAGGCGGCGCGGAAGGCGGTCTTGGCCTTCTCGGTCTCGCTGGGATCGCCCCCACCGAGCAGGTAGCGGGCACCGGCGATGGTCAGGAACAGGGTCGCCAGCCCGGCGAGGATTCCCACGATCCAGTTGCGCGCGTTGTTGATCACCTGATCCAGCGATGAGGCGACCGCCAGCACCGCCGTCTGCGGCGGTGCGGCCGTCGCCGATCCGGCCATGAGCATCAGCAGCGCCACGGTGGTGCCCAGCGCCGCGAGGATCCTCGGCCACCGGCGTCGCAGCACCAGCTGTCGAATCGGAGCCTGCGCCTGGCTGAGGTGTTTAGGGTGCGCGTTCATGCCGCAGCCTCCTGCCCGTGCTCGGTGCTCGACTGCACCGGTGCCGCAGAGTGCCGGTGCGGCCGGCGACCTCGCCGCGGTGACCGGGCGGGCGGCGCGAGGGCGGTGACCGCCTCGGCCTCGACTGTGCTCGTCCGCTGCGGGTCGACGTCCCGGCGGCGGTCGCTCAGCCACGCCAGCAGCGCGCGCTCGGCGCGGGGGCGCGCCTTGCGGAGCTTCCACAGCGACACCCCGCGCTCGGCCGCCAGCGCGGTCAGCGATCGCCCCTCCCATCGCGAGGCCGCGATGAGTTCGGCCGCCTCTTGCGAGATCACTCCAGCGGCCACGGCGTGTGCCAGGACTGTCTCGGGGTGGCCCGGCCCGGCCACGATCGCCTGCACCCGTTCACCGAGCGGGGCGAGGTCGCGATCGAGGTCTGCGACCACCGTCACGCCGGTTTGCTGCTGGTATGCCGCCCTGAGCATGGCGCGGTAGGCACCCCACCGCAGCCGATGCCACACGCCCGGCTCTTCCAAGCCGACGCGCCGGAGGTGCCCCAGAAAGGCGGTCAGCACTTCGGACTCGATGTCGTGGCCCGCGGTGTAACTCGGTGTCGCGTATTCGCGTGCGGTTCGCGACAGCATCGGTGCGGCCAGTGCGGCGCACACCAGCATCGCGTCCTCGTCCTCAGCGCGGACTCGTTCGAGCAGCCACACCCAGATCGCGTCGACCTCATCCATCGGTGTCACCGGATCCCACAGCCGCTCGCGCAGCTGCCCCCACGTCCGCACCGGACCGGCGGGGGCGGCCTGCGCTGTCGGCACCGGGCGCGGATCGGTGGGCAGCGCCTCGGCGGCGATCTTCTCGAAACCGGACCGCACCACGGCCAGCGGCAAGCCCGGCTTTTCGACCGGTATCCGATATTTCGCGACGTGCGTATTCGTCACCACAGATCTCCTTGATCGATCAAAACTTCCGACCTCACAAGGACACCGAACACCCCTATCCGAAAGGCATCCAAACCCTATCCAAACCACACCCAAACCTATCCGAAACATATCCAAGTCACATCCTGGGTGAGCTGGCGAATATCGCGCTACCAGATCGACACCCCTCCACCGCCCGAAGCGACCAACCGATCATCGGCCCTGCTACCAGCGGATGTGAATGTGCGGATAGGTCCAAGATATGACTTGGATATGTTTCAGATAGGGTGCGGATAGGCCCTCCTGACGCATGGGCAACCAGTCGAAAAGTTTCTCGAAAAATTTTTGACCACACCCTTGCGCCGAACAGAGTTCCGGCCCGCAATTTCCGGCATAGGAAATTCTCAGAAAAATTCTTGGATTGCCGTGTCCCGAAATCGGCTTTTTGGCGGAAGTAAGCGAGTACACACCGCTCTCTCGCTCAGGAGGCCGTTATGACCGCCAGCTCCCGCCGACCCCGTTCCACCTCCGCCGCCGTGCGGGTCCCCTCGACCCTGTGGGCGCTCGGTCCCGAGCCGCTCGATCCCGACGACCGCTGGCCCGACCGGGCTCTGGCCCACACGGTCACCGAATTCTCCGAACCGGGTTCGCGAGTGATGCTCCTCGGCTGGCCCGCCCCCGTCGCCCGGGGCGCGCTGCGGATCATCGAGCCCGACACCGCCGCAGCGCTCGCCGCGATCGGTGAGCTGGACCGCCACGGCCTCGACGCCCCCACCGACCGGAACTGGCCCGCCGAGCCAGTGGATCTGGTCATCGCGACCCTTCTCGCCGAGCACCTCGACCCGATCGCCGCCGCCGAGCACGTCACCGCGCTCGCGACCGAGGTGCTGGCGATGGGCGGTTTGCTGGTCGTTCTCTCCCGCTGCCGCCACAGCGACTCCGGCGTTCTGCACGACCCCGCCGGTTCGGTCGTGGCCGCCGCCCAGGCCGCCGATCTGCTCTACCTCCAGCACATCATCGCCGCACCCGTGCGCGGCACCACCATCACCGCCGCGCCCGCCGACCCGGCCGTCTCCGGCACCGCGCGCCACCGGGTCGCGCACACCGACGTCTTCGTCTTCCTCCAGCCCGCCCATGGCTGAGCCCACACAGCCCTTGCCCCGCTCGGACTCTCACGCGAAGGACGCCTCCATGACTGTCGATCCCATCGCCACCAACGCCGCCGACGTCGACTCCGCGACCCCCGCACAGATCCCTCCGGCGGCGCGGCCGGTGTCGGTGTGGGCGACCGCGCAGAACGCCCCGACCGCGCAGCGGCGGGGCCGCTACCACCCCGACAGCACCGCCCACCCCGCGAAGATGTTCCCCGCCATCGTGCAGCACGCGGTCGCCACCTACACCCGTCCCGGGGACCTCGTGCTGGACCCGATGTGCGGGATCGGCACCACCCTCGTCGAGTCCCTGCACCTGGGCCGCCGCGCGGTCGGCGTCGAATACGAGTCCCGGTGGGCGGAGCTGGCGCGCACCAACATCGACCTCGCCCGCGAAGCCGGGATCGATCTCGACGCGAATGTCTACCACGGGGACGCCCGCAAGTTGCCCGAGCTGATCCCGGCACAGCTGCGCGGCCAGGCGAGCCTGGTGATCACCTCACCGCCCTACGGCGACAGCTTGCACGGGCATGTGCGCGCCAACCGCAGGCAGCCGGTCCTCAAGACCAACCACCGCTACGGGCAGGTCCTCGACCGAGGCAACCTGGCCAACGTCGGACTCGGCCGCCTGCTCTCAGGATTCACCAAGATCCTCGCCGGGGCCGCCGAATACCTCGCCTCCGGCGGACATGTCGTGATCACGGCGCGGCCGTGGCGTCAGCACGCCGAGCTGGTGCCCCTGCCCAGCCACCTCTACACCTGCGGCGAGCTGGCCGGGCTCGTGCCGGTGGAGCGGTGCGTGGCACTGCTGGGCCGCCTGTCCGACGGCGAACTCGTCGCACGGTCGAGCTTCTTCCAGCGCGACTTCGTCGTCAAGCAGCGCTCGGCCGGGCTGCCGATTCACCTCATCGCCCACGAGGACGTCGTCATCCTGCGCAAGCCCGAGACCGCCACCGCCGTGTCCGAGCGCCGCCGCGCGAGCGGGCGATTCCCCTTCGGCACCTCCGCGACGCTGCCGACTCCCGATGCGACCGGCCCGGGATCGGTGGCCGCGTGAACATCGCACAAGCCCCCGAGCAGGGGTGGCTGGGCCGGGCGCTTGTCGCGCCCGGCCGGGCCTTGGCCGATCTGACCCACGCCGCCGAACGAATCGCCTCGACTGGGGATGGGCTCGTCGCTGTCCTGGCCGTGCTCGGGGTGCTCGCCGCGGTGCCGTTTCTGGGCCGGTGGCGTCGGCGCCGGCTGAGTGCACGTGCTCGCCAAATCACCGTGCTCACCCCACCCGAGGTCGACGCCAAAGGCGCGCAGGCGTTCTGGGCGCACCTCATCGGGCAGCTGCGGCCCGCCTGGGCGCGATTCCTTGTGGGGCAGCCGCATCTGGGGTTCGAGTACACCGTCACCCCGGAGGAGGGGGCCGCGATCCGGCTCTGGGTGCCCGGCGCGATCCCACCCGGTCTCATCGAACGCGCCATCGCCTCGGCGTGGCCCGGCGCACACACCGACACCCTCGAACCCGCCCGGCCCCCGCTACCGATCCCGGTGAAGGGTGTGCGGCGGGTCGTGGCCGGGGGCGAGTTGCGGCTCGGGCGCCGTGAGGGACTCCCGTTGAGTACCGATCACTCCGGTGATCTGGTGCGCAACCTGATCACCGCCGCCGACGACCTCGCTCCCGGGCAGGCCGTCTGCGTGCAGATCCTCGCCCGTCCGGTCACCGGCCGCCGCGTCGCGCGAGCCACCCGCGCCGCGGCGAGCACCAGCACCCGCGCTGGCCTCGTGGCAGGGCTGCTGCGCGAGGCCCTCACCCTGCTCACTCCCGGCACGAGCGCCGCCCGCGTCTCCCACACCGCCGCTGGTGTGGGAGACGCGCGGGCCACCGACCGCCAAACCTCCCTGGAATACAGTGCCGCCGCCCGCGCGGCAGCGGCCAAAGCGCGAGGGGCGCACTGGGAGACGGTCGTCCGCTACGCCGCCTCGATCCCGGTCTCCACCGATCCCGACGACATCGCGCCGAAAGCGCAGGCGCGAGCGGTGGCGCGCGGTCGCGCCGACGCTCTCGCCACGGTGTTCGGAGCGTGCACCGACCACAACTACTACCGGCGGCGTCGTCGCCTGCGCCTCGAGCGGTTGATGCGGCAGCGGCGTCTCGGGCGTGGGGATGTGCTGTCGGTGCCCGAGCTGGCCACGATCGCGCATCTGCCCACCGACGACGGGCTACCCGGCCTGCAGCGCGCCGGAGCCCGTGCCCTGTCCCCCGCCCCCGAGATCCCTGTCGGCGGCGAGCACACGAAACCGTTGGGCATGGCCGACACCGGAACTCGCCGCCCGGTCGCGGTCAAGATCTCCGATGCCCGCCATCACCTGCACATCCTCGGCCCCACCGGTGTCGGCAAGTCCACCCTGTTGGCGCGCACGATCCTCGATGACGCCGAGGCGGGGCGCGGGGTGATCGTGATCGATCCGAAGGGCGACCTCGTCACCGACGTCCTGTCGAGGTTGCCGTCGCGCATGGGTGAGCGGGTGGTGCTCTTCGACGCCGACTCGGCCGCGCCGCCGCCGTGTGTGAACCCGCTCGATATCGGCCGGATCGGGCGCGCCGGAATGGATCTGGCGGTCGACAACCTCGTGACGGTGTTTCACCGGATCTTCCATCAGTGGTGGGGGCCGCGCACCGACGACATCATGCGCGCCAGCCTGCTCACGCTGTGCGCGCAACCCGGCACCGCCACCCTGGCCGACCTGCCCCGCCTGCTCACCGAGCCCGCGTTCCGGGCGCGGGTCACCCGCACAGCGAAAGACCCGGTCCTGCGCGGGTTCTGGGATAGCTACGAGCAGCTTTCCGACACCGGCCGCGCTCAACTCACCGGCCCCTTGCTGAACAAACTCAGAGCGTTCCTGCTGAGACCGTTCGTCCGCTCGGCCATCGCGGGAGGACCCAGCACCGTCGAGTTCGCCGACATTCTCGACAACGGCGGCATCTGCCTGGCCCGTTTGCCGAAAGGCTCTCTCGGAGAGGAAACCTCACGCCTGGTCGGGTCGCTGCTGGTGGCGCGGACGTGGCAGGCGGTGACCGCACGGGCGCGGGTGCCCGCCGCCGACCGGCCCGACGCCGCCCTCGTGCTCGATGAGGCGCAGAACTTCCTCAACCTGTCCACCCCGATCGAGGACATGCTCGCCGAAGCCCGCGGACTGCGCCTGTCGCTGCTGCTGGCACACCAGAACCTCGGCCAACTCTCCCGAGAACTGCGCGACGGCATCTCAGCCAACGCTCGCAACAAGGTGATCTTCGCCGTCAGCCCCGATGACGCCCGCGACCTGGCCCGTCACACCGACCCCTTGTTGTCCGAGCACGACCTGTCCCACCTCGACGCCTTCCACGCCGCCGCCCGCCTGCTGGTCGACGGGCAGAACGCGCGACCGTTCACCCTCACCACCCGGCCCCTGGACCCGCCGATCCCCGGGCGCGCCCGCGAGATCGCCGCCGCCGCCCAAGCCCGCCTCACGGCGCAACCCCCGGACTCCCCACGGTCCTAGCCCCGCTATGCCCCGAGAAAGGCTCCCGTACCGATGATTTCCCGTCCCGACAGGCAAGCCGATACCCGTGCCCCGCGCCCGGCCTGGTCACCTACTACCAGCCCGGAAAAGAGTTCGGTGGTGCGTGCGTTGACCGGGCGCGACCGCTGGATTGTGCGCATGGTCTACGAGCACCGGGTCCTGACCACCGACCACCTCGCCGACCTGGCGTTCCCGACCGCCAAGATCGCCCGCCGCCGCCTGGCGATCCTGCACACCTACCGGGTCCTGGACCGATTCCGGCCCATGCGAACTCGTGGCACCGCCCCCTACCACTGGACCCTCGCCCCCGCCGGAGCAGCGATCCTCGCCGCGGAAGCAGGCGTGAGTGTGCGCGAGCTCGGCTACAACCACCAAACCACGCTCTCGGTCGCCCACAGCCTGCACCTGACCCACACCCTCGGCGTCGCCGAATGGTTCACCGCCCTGGTCACCCACCCCCACGGCGGGCAGGTGTCGCGGTGGTGGTCCCAAACCCGCTGCCAACGGCTCTGGGGCGACCTGGCCCGCCCCGACGCCCACGGCCGCTACACCTACGGCCAGGACCTGCTCGACTTCTTCCTCGAATACGACCTCGGGACCACCTCCCTGCCTCGGGTCGCGGCCAAGCTTCACGGCTACGGCGAACTGGCCCGAACCACCGGGGTCATCGTCCCGGTCCTGTTGTGGGTGCCGACCACCGCGCGGGAGGTCAATGCCCGTGTGGCTCTGCGGCGAACCTGGGAGCGGTTGCCCGACCCCGAGGCGGTACCGGTCGCTACCGCCGCCGCCGAGTTCCTCGGCTCCATCTCCGGGACCAGTCCGGCCGAGCAGGTGTGGCTGCCGCTGCACACCGACTCCGGCCGCAGGCACCTGCACGAACTCGGCACCGTCTGGCCGCGACGGACCCGACCCGAAGACGGCATCGACCCGGAGGTGACCTGGGCACCGCTGAGCGGAACCGTCGCCCTGGCCCCGCCGCCGCCGAGTCCCCCGGCTTCCGAGCACTGGTGAGGTAGCGATGCTGGTCAAGACACTCGGAGCGGGATTCGCGGGGTTCGTGTTCCTCACGGTCGTGATCGCGGCCGTGGTCAGCGCCGTCGTCGTGTTCGACCACGCGCTCACGCCCGCCCCGGGGGCCTCGACCGGCACCGGCTCGTCCCCGAGTACCGAAGCGCAACAAGATATCCCGGCCGAGATGCTCGTGCTCTACCAGGCCGCTGCCGGGGATTACCGCGTCGATCTGGCGGGAATGCAGGCCCTGGTCGATCAGGCCGCTGATCTGGAGACGCGAATCGATGATCGGCTACGCGACATCCAGTCGCGCATCGCCGACCTGCACATCAACTGGACCGGCCAGGTCGCCGACGCGCACCGCGCCGCCGCCACGGAATGGGCCAGCGGTGCGGCAGAGATGAACGCCGCTCTTGGGGAACTTCGGCAAGCACTGGGGCGGGCACGAACGGTCTATCACAGTGTGGGCCAGACGAACGTCGGGATGTGGCCCCGGTGACGGCACCGACCGTCCCGGTGATTGTTCACCGTGCTGATGAATATGGTTCTGCTGGCGACGTTTTCGGCCAGATGTCGACCGACATGGTGACCACGCACTCATCGCTTGTCGCGGTGTTGACTGCGTATGCGGGAATGGCCGGCAGTGACAGCGTCGGCGGGCAGTGGGCCGCCGGCTACGACGAGGCCGCGCAACTCGCGGTCTCGACGTCGTCGAAACTGGCGACCTCGTGTGGTCAGATCCGAGACTTGATTGTCGTCGGTGCTCACAATCATCAGGTGGCCGAAGCCGCGGCTGCTCACCGTGAACTCCCGCCGCCCCCAGCGCCGTCGCTGTCGGTGGATCCATGTCTGCCCGAGAGCATTCCTTCTGCGGCGGGCGACGGGATCCCGGAGCCGTTCGGGTGGTCGTTCATCAAGGATGCCGTCGGCTTCGGGTGGCCGAACGGGCACCAAGACCAACTGAACGCGGCCAAGACCGCCTGGCATACCGTTGCCGCCGACTTCCGCACGGTCGCCGGGCAAGTCCCTCACGCCGTCGACATGCTCACCAACCAGCAGTCACCCGAGATCGACATCGCGGTGACCACCTGTCGAGCGCGGCAATCAGATCTCCACACGTTGGCCGACACATGCCAGACCCTCGGGGATGCCTGCGGCGAGTACGCACACTACCTCGACGAAGCCCACCACCAGATCCTCGACGAACTCGAAGCTCTCGCCATCGAGACGGTCGCTGCCGAGGCCGCATTCGCAGTCCTCGCACCTTTCACCGCGACCGTGTCCGAATGGGTCGGCAATGCCGCCCTGGCCGGGCGAATCGCTGTGAAGGCTCGGCGTATCGCAACGATCATCGGCGAGCTCTCAGCGAGGGTGGCGAAAATCGTCACCAACACCGTCCGTCCCCTCGTCGAGCGGCTGAAACCTCTGCTCGAGAAGATCCGGCTCTGGGTGGAAGCGGCGAGAACCAAGTTCCTCGGTCGCGGCCGACCCGCTGCGTTGTACTCACGCTCCGGCGCCCTGTCGAACCGAGAAGTCCTCGAAGGCAATGTCGGACTACCCAGAACCATGGAAACGATCGAATACTACGCAAGACTGGCCGGTGTAGACCTCCGCGGCACCAAACTGGAAATCCTCGATGACGCCGACACAATCTCCTACCTGGACTTCCAAGGAGCTATCGCCAGAACCGACTCCCTCGGTGTACAGCTCGGGCCAGCGGCGTTCCAGGACGCGGAAACGCTTGTCCGCACGCTGGCACACGAGAGCGTGCACGTCCGGCAATACGCGGACGGTAGCATCAGCTCGATGACCAGCGCGCTGGAACAAGAAGCCTACGCAGCCGAGGACGCATTCGTCGCTACCTGGCGGAGGAACACACAATGACCGAATCGCGCTTGATCGTCGAAAGAGTCGACTTCCTCCCCACGCGCGCGCAATGGGTATTCGTCACCGGCACGCTGTCCGGCGACCCCGTCCATATCGGCGACACGGTGGCCGTCGAAGACGCGAACCAGCGAACCGTCACCACCATCAAATCCATCGAAATCCACAGTCCACCAGGCAAGACGACGATCGCGCTGGACGTCGCTCTCCGGCCGCTGATCACCACGGGCACGGTGATCAGCCGTCAGGGATGAATACAGGTGAGCGAGCAATTGTCACCCGCCCTGCCGGACACGGACTTCCTCGTCGCCGCCAAGGCTTCGTCGTGCGCCAAACCGAATGACCTATCTATTCGCCGCAGGTAGCCCAAGGAACCGACTCACAGCCATGACCAACCTCCAGCAATGGGAGCAGCGGCTCCAGCAAGACCTCGCCCAGATCCGCCGCAACGGCCAGCAACTCGCCAGGCAGGCAGCCAGCCTCCGGGGCCGCGGCGAAGTCCGCGGAGTCCTGATCGAAGTCGACACCACAGGCGAGATCACCGACCTGAAGATCGCACCCGGCGCCATGAAATGGACCAGCACCCAGCTCACCAGCGCCCTGCTCGACTGCCACCGCAAAGCCCGCACCGAAGTGCGAGCCAAAGCCGAACGCCTCCTGCAGAAAGCCGATCCCCGCATCCGCGACCAGGCCAAACTCCTCGAAACCCCACCCACACCCACAGGCCAGCGAAGCAGGCCGACCAGCGAAGCCGACGTCCAAGCCGCCGACGATGCGTACTTCGAACGCCGAAACCTGTACGGCGGCTGGACCGACTGATTTCGGCCCCACCACCTTTGCCGCCGTGTTCGGCCCAAGCTGCCTCTGCCGGTGTTCAGGGCGAGCGCCCCTCGCGAAACCGGCGGGCCCCGGACATAGTCCAGGCGCCTGCCTCGAATAAATGACTAGAGGTCCACGGCGCTCCAACCGATCATCGTGCAATGTCCGATAGTGAAGGCACCGCGAGTCGGATCGAGTGGCACGAGTTGCCGCAGCCGGTACGTACCGGGATCGAGGCCCGCCTCGGCGCGCCGGTGCGATCGGCGGTCACGCAGACGGGCGGGTACAGCCACGGCGCGGCCGTGCGGCTGCTGTTGAACGACGGCCGCAGAGCGTTCGCCAAGGTGATCAACCGTGATGACAAACTGTGCGGGATGTACCAGACCGAGGCACGCACCGCAGCGCGGCTACCGCCCACGGTCCCGACACCGGCGGTCCAGTTCACCGCCGAGCTCGCCGGGTGGTTCGTCATGGTATTCGACGACGTCGCGGGCCGCCATCCACGTCTCGATCAGCCGACCGAGCTGGATGCGGTACTCACGGCAGTGGAGCAGTTGGCGAACGTGCTGACGCCCAGCCCGATCCCCGATGTGCCCACGATGGCCGACAGCTACGGGCCAGAGCTGAACTGCTGGCGGCACTTCGCCGAGCACGGGGCGCCCGTCGACCTCGACAGCTGGTCGCTGCGCAATCTGGATCGGCTGGCCGAGTTGGAATCGACCTGGGCCGAACCCACAGGCGGCGTGACCCTGCTGCACACAGATCTGCGGCCGGACAACATGCTCCTTCGCCCCGACGGCACAGTCGTGGTGATCGACTGGGCGTGGCCCTGCGTCGGCGCCGCCTGGCTCGAACTCGTCTCGCTGGCACCCTCGATCGCCGCCAGCGGAATTGACCCCGACCCGATCCTTGCGGCCCATCCGCTGACCCGCACAGCCGACTCGGCCGCCGTCAATGCCTTTCTCTGTGCACTGGTCGGCTACTGGGCACACAACAGCCGCATGCCCCCACCTCCACATTCGCCGAAACTCCGCCATCACCAAGCATATTCGGCGCAAGTGTCGGGAGAATGGCTGCGTCGACGACTTGCATGGCCGTAGCTGCCACACGGCATTTATCGGTGACGAGTTTCTGATTCCGACGACAGCGGAGACAGATGCCTGCAGGGGTCGCGGGCTAGTGGTTGGTGCGCCAGCCGAGGCGGTTCATCAGCTCGAAGTAGGCGTCATCGGCGGCTTGGATCTCGTCCTCGCTCATCTGGCGCCGAGGTTGCGGTGTGGTGCGCCGCTGCGCGCTCAGGCTAGGATTGCCGCGCGCAACTCCTCGTCTCTCAGTAAGGCGAGGATGCCCGGGTCTGTATCGACGAAGGCTCCCTCGGCGCGCTCGGACGCGGCCTTGTGTAGGGCCGCGTGACATACATCGGCGAAGGGCTCATCACGCATGCACCAGGTGTAGAAGTGTATGTCGTCTTCATTCCCCAGGTCACGAGCGCGCGACCAGTTCTTAAGGAAAGACCCCAGCTTCATCCAGGCTTTTTGTCTGGCTCGGGGGCGCGGCTCCTTGTTGAGCCCGCACACCTCGATCGTCCATTGCCCTTTCTTCGAGCCGTCGACAGCGCGGTAGATACCACTCACCAACTGGAGATCGAGATGGTCGAATGGGTTCTCGCGTGTCGGATCGATCAGGAGTGATCCGAGCAATCCGTCACTCCGGTGCTTGTCGCGTTTGAACCGCGAGTTGCACGTCGAGCAGGCGAGCAAAAGGTTTGGCCAGTAGAACGTGCGCAGAGAGCAGTGAGACCTCGGTACGAAATGATCAACTGTGTCGGCCATATGGTTACCGCAATACATGCAGCAGTCCAGGCCAGGTGCCATGGCCTCAAGAGCGTCTTTTACTGGTTTATATACGTCACGGCGAATGGAGTCCCGTTTCCACATCCGCTCGGCGTGATCGGTACGGTCTGGGATTGAGGTGTCCGCAAGTTCCTGCGTCAGCTTCAGAAGCGAGGATTCCAACTCAGAATTCAGACGCGGTCGTACGATCTTGATCAAGAACCGCCTGCCCCCCGCCTTCTCACATCCAGGTCAAACTCCTCCAACCGTGTGGTCTGAGAGCTTGCCAATTTCCTGCGGAGTTCACGGAACCGTTGCAATGTGGCCTCGTCAGCTCGCCGGGTTGCAACCTGGTACTCAAGGTCTGCCAGTTCTTCTCGCATCTTCTCTGCACGGCGGGAAAACGGCCGCTCCAACCCGAAGAATTCCGACAGGACAGCGTCATCTCCCGTGCCATAGACGACCCTGCCGTAGATCTTCTCATCTACTACTTCGGGTGGAACCTGTTCAGTCGGGCCTGGTAGCCGAATCAACCCGCCAGGGTCGGCGGCTTGGCAGACATAGGGGCTGTGTGTCGTGACGATGAACTGGACGTTGGGAAAGTGAGTCTTGAGCCACTCGCCTATGCGCTGTTGCCAGGACACATGGAGATGCGCGTCGACCTCGTCTATGAGGACGACCCCGGGATACGGCAAATACGGCCGGGCGCCATCCCGGCGTAGCTCCAGCGTTCCGTAGGCTGCGTGCATCTGCCGGATGACATCGAGGACGAGTGCGGTGACGGTACGCAAGCCATCACTCATGCGCCGCAGTGCGATGACGGGTCCTTCATCATCGATGGACTGCAACCACAGCCCGCGTGAGGTAACCCGCTCTACACGGAAATCGCCGGGCAGCAGCCCATCGTTGATGAGGGCTAGAACCGATTCGAGCAGTTGGTCGGCTCCGGCCTCGCCTTCAAGCTGGCGCATGCGGATAGATATGAGCCAGTCGACCGACTCTACGAGGGCCGACTCTTCCTGGAATAGAGTGCGTAGGGCCATAGCTCGGTCGGGGTTCTGCGGATTGCGTTCATACAGACCCGTGCCGCTGAGCCGCCGGAAGGGGCCATACGCCGCGTGAAACCAGCCGGTTGGAGGCGACGGCGACCAAAGTAGATTGGCGAACCTGCTACCGGTATGTGCCGTAAAACTAACCTGGGTCGGGGGATGATCTTCGGGTGCGAGCGGCTCCCGATCCGGCTTCCATGTGACTGCTACCGTCACCTGACTAGTGGTCGAAAGAGCTCCGAGGTCGAACTCTGCATCCGCCTGGAGGGCCAACTCGACATAGCCACGGGTCTGCCCGTATGAGAGATGATCCTCGATCTCGTCGTCTAACTGGCTGGCCCGGTACGGCCCTGCCAGCGCCAAGCCAATCGCCCTCAAGAAAGTTGTTTTGCCCGAGCCGTTACGCCCAGCTAGCACCGTCCAGCCAGCGAAACCACCATCCGGGCGCGTGAAGTCAAGGTCGCAGGCCCGGGGGCCGTGGAACCCACGTACGCCGTCGAACCGGAGCCTTGTCACATACACCGGACTGCCCTTCCCGTGACCTTCCTGTTCATCCGAGGCCTTGGACCCGCGGCAAACTAACTGCCCAACTGTACGGGTGCTCACTGACAGTAGACGACCGCCATCCGGCGGGCCTTAATACTGCAACTGCACTCAGGTGAGTGGGTGACCGCGTCGTCGGTAGTGCGAGAGCCGGGCTTGATGTTGTCGGCGTCGTCGCCAGCGTGACCAGGCCCAGATATGGTCGGCGGGATTGAGTCGGGTCAGCACGAACGCGACCAGCAGGCGCCGGATCTCCGGTAGCGTAAGCGCGATCATGCCGTCCTCGCTGTCGGCGAGTCGCCCTTTGCAGCAACGGTTTTCGTGGCGGCTAGCCAGGCCAGGGGGGCGAGCATCGACAGGGTGATGTGGGCATACCAGGCCCCGCCATTTGCGGACCTGGTAGTGGTCGAGCCCGGCCCGGCCCTTGGCCCTGCTGAAACGCTTCTTCCACGTGCCAGCGCGACCCCGCGATCCAGGCCAGGTCGACCAATCTGGCGGTGGCCGGGCCGTAGCAGAGGTAGTAGGCGATCTCGGCCGGGTTGCCGATGCTGCGGCGGGCCAGCAGCCAGTGCCCGCGCCCGGACGCCCAGGTGCCGTCGATCTGGCGGCGTGCCCAGTCGTATTCGCGGGGTCCGTGCGCGCCGACACCGACCGACAATGGGTTCCAGGCCCGCCACCAGACCCGACACATACTCACCCGGCCGCCCCCGCGGCTCAGCACGGGTAAACCGTCCCCCAATCCTCACCGTCAACGAATCCAGCTCGGCCACAGCACGATCCAACACCACCCGACAGATCTACCAGCACCGAACCATACGAGTGCAGTTGCGTTATTAAGGCTGCGAAGCGGGTCGTGCATGTGTGCGGAAGTTGGTCTAATGGGTGGAAGACAGGATAGGTGGGCGGAACCGCGTCGTGACGATTGTCCAGAGGGGAGTGCCGTGAGCACTGCAGGCATGCTGGCGGGCTACGGAGCTGAACGAGTTCTGCGGGAGTCAGGGTGGCGCGTGTGCTCGCCAGCTGAGCGCGACCTCAAATCGGACGCAACAGCTGTCCGTACCGATCACCTGGATGCCGACCGCCTCTGCATCTACCTCCTCTACGTTGACAGAGATCTATGTGGACTTGTTGTGGCGGGACCCAATACCGCTGACCCCCGCGAACTCATCGCCGAGGCAGACCGACTTGCTGCCCCACTCGCCGAAAAGAACCCCAAACGTGCCTGGCAAGGCCGGCCACTGCCCTTCCGCTACGGAACCAACGGCGTCGTATGGCGCTTCCGAAATGCCCTCGATACCGAGGCTCTCGATGGCACGCCTGTTCCCGGTGCACCAGAGGGGGGAGCACGCGGCCGCCTCGTATTCGCTCCAGCCCGCCCGGCCACAGTCGCACGCTGGAAGCGTGAAGCCTTGCGCGCTCCCGATACGCCGACACTTCGCGCCCGGCTGCGGCACCTGCCCACCGTTCTCCTCGACCCGAAGCGGCAGCTGTACGACGCGCAACGCCGCGCGATTAAGGGCTTGGAACAATCTCTGGCTGAGGACAAGCCTCGGGCGCTCATCCAGATGGCGACCGGTGCTGGCAAGACATACACCGTCGTCCAGGCGAGTCACCGGCTACTTGAGCACGCGGGTGCCCACAGGGTGCTGTTCCTCGTGGACCGCACCAACTTGGGTGACCAAGCCTTCCTTGAGTACCGGGACTTCGTCCCGGCGGACTCCAAGAAACCGTTGCACGAGGAATTTCCGCTCAAACACCTGACGGGCGGAACATCAGGCCTCGCTGACTCTGACAAAATCGTGATCACCACAATTCAAAAACTGTGGTGCAAGCTGTCGGGCAGCCTCCTGCCCGAACCAGGCAGTGAAGAGGCGGGCGAGTACGAGGCGAATGGTGCCGGTGGACTCGGTGTCGGCCTTCCCCGCGTCCGCTACTCAGCTGATCTCCCGCCTGACTACTTCGACTTCATCGTCATCGACGAATGCCACCGTTCTATCTACGGCAGGTGGCGGCCAGTGCTGGAGTACTTCGACGCGCACATCGTGGGTCTAACTGCGACCCCGATCGGGCCGACGTTCGCCTTCTTCGACGAAAACCTGGTTAGCCAATACACATATGAGGAAGCGGTGGCCGACGAGGTCAATGTGGATTACGACGTCTACCGGATCTCGACCCGGATCACCCGCGAGGGTTCGACCATCCCGGCTGTGACCGAGACGGTCGCGCCTGACGGGACGATCGAGCAGTTGAACACGGTTCTGGCCCATGTGGACCGCCTGACGCGCGAACAGCACTGGCATCAGCAGGATGAGGACGACGAGTACACCCCGGCCGAGCTGAATGCCCGTGTGGAATCCACTAGTCAGATTCGTACGATCATCGGCACCTTCAAGAGCAAGATGTTCAGCGAGATCTTCCCGCCGGACGTGGATCCCGACACTGGCGACGTTCTACATGAGCGGACGGTCGTGCCCAAGACATTGATATTCGCGGCCACGGACAAGCACGCGGACACCATCGTTGACGAAGTGTTGCGCGCATGGGGTAAGGGGGACGACGGGGAAACTGGCTTTTGTAGGAAGATAACCAACACGGCGGCACAGACCGGCAAGGCTATCCGCGATTTCCGCAATAAGCCCGAGATCAGGATCGCTGTCACAGTCGACATGATCGCCACCGGTACCGACATTCCTGCCCTGGAGTGCCTGGTGTTCATGCGAGATGTTAGAACCTGGTCATATTTCGAGCAGATGAAGGGCCGCGGAGCCAGAACCATCAAGCCCGAGGACCTGAGGAAGGTCACCGAGGACGCTCTGTGCAAGGACCGCTTCGTGATCGTCGACACTGTGGGCGTTACTGAACACGCCATGGTCGACGCGCGACCGCTCGTACGGGACGGGCAACTCGAGATGCCGAGCCTGGAGCGACTGCTCAAGGCCTGCGCGGAAGGACGCCCCCTATCCCCAGACGACGCCGCCACCCTCGCCGGTCGGCTCAGCCGACTCGGGCAGCGGCTCGACGACGAGCAGCTCGCCCAGATCGAGGGAAGTGCAGGTGGCCGTAAGCTGACAGAGCTAGTGACGGGACTGGTCCTAGCGACTGATCCGGATCGCATCGCGAAGGAACGCGCGCAAACGGCTGTCGAGCACAGGACCGAAGCAGGTGTGGAGGAGTCCTTCAGCGATGCCATGCTGGCTGAGGCACTGCGCCCTTTTGTCGAGCTCGAGGCACTGCGGCAGGCTCTGCTGGAAGCTGCAAGAGCACGCCGCTGGATCAAGATCGACCACCTCAGCCAAGACGGCAATGTGATCGCCGAGGGTGTGACGGACGTCATGCGCGCCGAGCGGACGATTCAGGACTGGCGCACCTATATGACAGAGCACCGGGACCGGCTCACCGACCTGCGCATCGCCTTCGAGGAACGGCGGCCTCTGAGGGAGGTGCGGGACCGTATCGAGGAGATTCTTGGCGCTGTCCGGTCACCGCAGCAGCGCTGGACCCAGCAGCAGCTCTGGAAAGCGTACGTCGATCTCGGTCTTGCCCGTGCGGGGCGACGGCGGGGTGCAGGGCTTCCGGAACTATTGTCTGTTCTGCGGTTCGAGCTCGGACTGGACGAAGAGTTCCGGCCGTACCGGGATACTGTCGAGCTCCGTTTCCAGGAGTGGCTCGCGCGGCAGGAGGCGGCAGGGAGTACCTTCACCGACGAGCAGCAGGCGTGGCTGCGGCGGATCGTAAGCGTCGTAGCCACATCGGCTACCGTCTCGGTGGAGGCGCTGGACCAGCATGCGTTGTGCCGGGCAGTCGGTGGCTGGAGCAAGTTCAGGGAGGCGTTCGATGCAGGCCCTCGGACGCCGGACGAGTTGATCGACGAAATGGATCGGGAGCTGGGTGCATAAGGGCGGTAGCGAGGGCTTCAAAGCTGGGAGCTCCAACGAAGGCGCACTGCCGAACGGGTGGGCACGAGCGAGACTCGCGGACATTCTTAGCCAGCCGACAGCCCAGGGGCGTTCGGTGCGTACAAGTGATGATGATGAGGGTTTTCCGGTCCTCAGGCTCACAGCGCTGAGGAGCGACCGCATCGATTGCTCTGCATACAAGCTGGGCGATTGGACGGCTGAAGAGGCGGCCCCCTACCTAATCAGGCCTGGGGACTTCCTAGTCGGTAGAGGAAGTGGAACACTTAGTTTGGTAGGCCGGGGTGCGCTAGTCACGGATGTGCCAGAGCCTGTGGCTTTCCCAGACACTATGATTCGTATTCGAAGCTATCCGGACTGGGTTGAGCCGCTGTTCCTGGCGTATCTCTGGAATTCCCCAGTCGTCCGTCGGCAAATCGAGAAGTCAGCGAAGACGGGCACCGGCATCCACAAGATCAGCCAGCCCGAAATTCGGGGAATTGAGCTCCCGCTTCCCCCGACGGCCGAGCAACACCGGATCGCCAATGCCCTAAACAAGCACATGGCTCGGCTGGATGAGATCGAGGTCTGCCTGCGGGCTGCTCGTCAGCGTCTCGAGACGCTCCGCGACCTCGTCATGACGGCTGCGGCTACTGGCGCCCTCGCGGGGGAGGTCAAACAACAAGACATGCCCATCGCGGGCTCCCCAGCAACCACAGACACCCCGCTGCCTCCTCTCGCTGCTGGTTGGCGATGGGGCCGGCTTCAGGAGATCGCCGATGTCATCGGTGGCGTCACCAAGGACTCCAAGAATCAGCACGCCCTTGATCAGCGCGAGGTCCCGTATCTGCGTGTGGCCAATGCCCAGCGCGCACGGTTAGAGCTCGCGCAGGTAGCCACGATCCGCGTTCCACCGAAGACCCTCGAAAAGCTCCGACTTCGTCGCGGTGACCTACTGATGACGGAGGGCGGCGATCGGGACAAGCTGGGGCGCGGGTGGATCTGGGAGGACCAGATCGAGGATTGCATCTACCAGAACCACTTGTTTCGTGCACGGATTCTGAAGCAGGCTACTCACCCCAAACTCCTTGGCTGGTATGTAAATTCAGCAGCCCGCGCTTGGTTCGAGGCCAATGGCAAGCAAAGTGTGAATCTTGCTTCTATCAGCATCACCACCGTCAGGCAGCTCCCTGTTCCTCTGCCGCCAGCAGGGGAACAGGAGCAGGCGAAACTCGTCGAGCTCGGGGAGCAGGTCCTCGCACGCGTGGATCGCTTGATGTCCGTGTGCGATCAGGGTCTCGCTCACTGCGTCGAGCTCCGTAATGCTCTGCTCGAAGAAGCGTTCTCCGGTAGGCTCATCCCCCAGGACCCGGAGGACGAACCTGCCGAGCATTTCCTCATGCGCATTCGCGCCGAACGCGAGGTGGCTGGGGCCGACCGGAAACCAGCTCGGCGTCCGGCTGGTATCCAGAGCTCACCACAGCGCCCGGCCATGCCCAAGGTTCTTGCCCGAACGGACATTTCGCCACCAGATTCCTCTACCACTGGGACCCCCATCGCTGCAGGCGAGCAGACTACCCTTCCCCTGGAGTTCACCGCATGAAGTTGGAAGCCCGCCGTCTGGTCGACCGTCTCTGGAACTATTGCAACGTCCTGCGCGACGATGGAGTATCGAGCCTTGAGTACTTGGAGCAGCTCAGTTTCCTAGTATTTCTCAAAATGGCGGCCGAGATGGAGGCAGCCGACAAGACCCTCCCCCAACATAAGCGCCGACACGTTCTGCCGGACACCGAAGAGTGGCGCGATCGCGGGTGGTCAGAACTGCTCGACCTTACGGGTACAGCCTTGGAGGAGGCGTATACTCAGCTGCTCACTGATCTTGGCAAGCATGGGGAGGATCAAAACACCACTCTGGGCCTGATCTTCTACCGCGCCCGCAACCGCCTTCAGAATCCAGCCAACCTGCGCCGCCTCATCGTCGATCTGATAGACAAAGAGGATTGGTTCAGCGCTAGCAAGGACATCAAGGGCGATGCCTATGAGGCACTGATCGCCCGCAGCGCCGAGGACACCAAGGCCGGTGCGGGCCAGTACTTCACCCCTCGAGTGCTTACCGAGTCGATCGTGCGCTGCATGCGGCCGACCCCTGACGACACCATCACCGACCCAGCCTGTGGCACCGGCGGCTTTTTGCTCGCCGCGCACGATTACATCGTGCAGGAATACGGCGACCAAATGTCTACGGAAGAGTCAGCTCGTTTCGATGAGGGCGCGATCTGGGGCACCGAACTTGTCCCGGCAACCGCCCGCCTCGCTGCGATGAACCTCCTCCTGCACAAGATCGGCAGACCCGATGGCAAGCCCCTGATCCACGTGGAGGACGCACTCTCCAAGCCGCCTGCCAGGCGCGCCTCGTTGGTCCTCGCCAATCCACCCTTCGGTAAGAAGTCCTCGATCGTGATCACCAACGACAATGGTTCGGTCGGTCGCGAGAACACCTCGTATCACCGAAGGGACTTCTGGGAGTCCACAACCAACAAGCAGTTCAACTTCGTCCAGCATATAGCGAACTTGCTCACCGATAAGGGGCGTGCTGCTGTCATCGTTCCCGATAACGTCCTCTTCGAAGTCGGGCGGGGCACTAGCATTCGCCGTGAACTGCTCAAGCGGTACAACCTTCACACCATGCTTCGTCTTCCCGACGGCATCTTCTACGCGGGTGGGGTCAAGGCGAACGTGCTTTTCTTCAATTCGGCCCCATCTCGCCGCAGTGACGATGAGCCCCCGCGCACCGTGAAGCTGTGGGTGTATGACATGCGTACCGGCAACCGCTTCACACTGAAGCAGAATCCGTTACTACCAAGCCATCTGGTGGATTTCGAAAAGCGCGCGTTCGGGGTCGGTGAATGCGACCTTGACGTTGCCATCGCCCGTCGTGAACCCTCGGGACGCTTCCAGGTGTTCGACGGTGCCGAACTGGTAGCTACGAAGGACGTGAATCTCGACATCGGGCTGATCGAACGGGATGCAGTGACGGGCAAGTCCCTGAGCGAGCTGACAGTCGCACTGTCCGCCGACTTGCGCGGAGCGCTATGTGAACTGGTGGATCTGGCGGCCGAATTGAATATAGAGCTCCCGCCACCAACGCTTGAAACGACGTAACAAGCATCCGGAGTCCCTGAGTCGACTTCACCGACACCCCTGCCCGGATGGCGAGAAACGCTGCGGTGTGGCGCAACTCGTGCGGGTTGAGACCTGCGGGCACACAGGCCGTCTTCGACTCGCGCCCGGCGGTTCCACCAGTCGCGCCGGACATTGCGCAGCCGCAGCGGCTCGCCGTTGGCGGCGGGGAACACCAACTCATGCGGAGCCCTGTCCTCGGTCAGCTCCGTGATCATCGCCATAACCGACTTCGGCACCGCCACGTCGCGCGCCTTCCCGGTCTTGGTAGAGCCGTAGACCATCTCGCCGTTCACCTGCGTGACCGACCGATACACGCGCAGCCGCGAGCGCAGCACGTTCACGTCGGTGACCCGCAGCGCTGCCGCCTCGCCGAACCGCAGCCCGGTGTAGGCGAGGACGTAGACCAGCACCCGGCGCGCGTCGGCCGCGTTGAGCTGCGCGGCGTAGCGCTTCTCGCCGATCTTCTCGGCGTCGGCGGTGACGGTGCCCGCCGCCTTCGACGAACTTCGTCATCTACGACCGCGCTCAGGTGCTCACCGAGACCTTGAGCGCCGAGCTGACCAACACGCGCCCATCCGAAATCCCCTTGCACGAGAGAAACTTTTCGCCGTGCTTGCCGAGCAGGCCGCCTACAACGAGGCCGCCCGAGCGCTCATCGCGGCTGCGCTGGAGCGGCGCGCGAGCCTCTAGCGGGCCGCTCGGGCTTGGGCACAAGTCAGGCAGCGTACCTGTTTGCCACTATTTGGATCGGTAACAAAATCATGGTAGAACAACTTGCGGTGCCCTCTATTGCGCTCACATGCTCGGCAGTTCCGCCACCCATTCTTGAGCCTCGTGTTCTGCGGAGTGAATTCGTGCCCGGCCGGGCAGAATCGAGACACCGCATACTTCTCTTCATAACACACACGACAACGGCGTACAGTAGTCGGATTTCTCATATCAATGACATACTCATGCCCATGCTTAGGAATGTGACGAGAATTCAGTCGGCACAACACACAATTTCGCTGCCCCTTCGCTGTGTATTCCGTCGTCTCCTTGGTAAATTTATGACCGTTGACGCAATACTTCGGAGGCGGGTTCAACCTTCGACAGGTTAGACACCGGCGCTTCTTGACCGGGCCACCCGGGTCAGGGACGAACGAGTGCCCATAGTCCGGTATATGCGTCCGATCCCAGGTGCATTGCTGGCAATATCGTTTTCCGTCGCTTCCAATCCTCTTGTTCTCAGGCGTGTATTCGTGTCCCTTCGGACAGAACTGCGGCGTCGATTCCTCACGTTGCCGACAGATGAGGCACCGTCGGCGCAGATTGCTCACATTCTCGGGGTCGGCGACAAATTCGTGCCCGCGCTTTTCGAGGTGATACCGGTCCGTGTTGCACTGGCGGCATCGCCGATGGCCGTCTGGGCTGTAGTCTGTGTTCTCGTCGTCGTAGGGGTGGCCTTGTGGGCAGGCGAGGATCACCATTGCGGCACGCCTTAGGTTCTCGCCAATCGTCACCGCCTCAAGATGTCGGGGATTGCAACACAACGGAACGCCGCACAAGTGGTCAATCGTGAGGTTGAGCGCTGAACCCTCGCCGTTCGCAAGCTCATAGGCGAGGCGGTGTACTTGGACGACGCGCCCCTTACGTTTCTGGCCCGGCACCCGCACATACATGCGCCCGTACCCCATCTTGTTCTTGGAACCGGTCCATACTTGGCAGTCACCCGTGAGCCCGTACATAGTCCTGCCGCGCTCCGAGACCGACTGGGGAACAAGCCCCTTCCTCAACTTAACCGCCGGAGAAACGGCAGGTCCGCTCATGACGCCGTGCCCATCAAGATATGCGACTGCGACAGCGATGTTGGCCGCGACGGCTATCAGTTCACCGCACCCGCAACCGCATTTGACCTTGTTCGGGTCGCCGTATTTCTCCAAGCGCCGAAGGTGCGCCTGGCACAGTCCGCGCCCAGCGATTGGGCGTGGACATCCGTCGAGCTTGCATTCACGACCGACCACCGGGGCCTGCCGCACGGGTTGGTCAGCAGGCAGCCCCGCTGTGATCTCGGCTCTCTCAATATTGAATTTGCGAGCATTACACGTCCAATGAGCAGCGCGACAATTTTCCATCGTATGGGGGCCGCCTCTGGACAGCGGAATTACATGATCGACCGCCGGGGACAGCGGATCATGTTTGCCGCCAAGAACTCGGGATGTTCGCAACCTCTCCGGGATTAGCTCGCCACACAGGTGACATATCCAGCCGTCCCGCTCGAACACCTCCCGCGCGATGACAAGTTCCGTCTCAACCCCCCATTTCTTGGCGCGGTTGAGCGCGTCACGAGCCCGGATCAACTCCGCCTTACGGAGCTTGATGTGTTCCTCGCACCGCTGACGGCTCGGCCCGCGCCCCGTGGGCCGAGGGTCGAACATCACGTCGCAATCGGCGCACTTAATGAGCATGAGGCCTCCTCATCCCATTGGACCATCGCCCGGTGACAACATTCAGTGCTGCTGCACAGGTCGAACGCCCTGCCACCGCTAGGCTCAGGCCGGATTTCTTAGACGATGTCTCACATGGATGTAATTTGTTGTCGCTGCATCGTAGTGGGTTGTGCTACATGATGTTCGGTCGTGGTGGATGCGTTGTCGCGGCGGTTGGTGCCGGACGAGTTGTGGGAACTAGTGGAGCCGTTGCTGCCGGAGTTCAGCCCGCGCCCGCAGGGTGGCGGTGTCGCTCCGGTCGATCAGCGAGCAATGCTCATGGCGGTGGTGTACGTGCTGGCCAGCGGTTGTGCGTGGCGGATGCTGCCGCCGTCGTTCGGGGTGAGCGTGCCGACTGCGCATCGACGGTTCACGGTGTGGACCGATTCCCGGGGTCCCGTCAAGTGTGGCGGCGGCTACATCGGGCGGTGCTCGACGAGCTGGGCGGCCAAGGGCTGATCGACTGGTCGAGGGCAGTAGTGGACGCCGCGAGCGTAAAGGGGGGCGATCTGACCGGTCCGAATCCGGTCGACCGCGGCAAGCCCGGCTCGAAGCTGCACGTGCTGTCCGACCGGGCGGGAATTCCTCTGGCCGCGGCGGTTTCAACTGGTAAGGCGGGCGTATTCGAGCCCCGTGAATTCTCGCGGTGGGAACTAGATCCGTCGGATCGGGGGTCGGCGTGATGACGCGTTTCGATTCAGATCCAACGAAGCGTGCGGTGCTTAGCCTGTGTCCGGCATCCCTCGCTGAGGCAGTCGATTTTGTGCGACTGCACCACCGGCATCATCAGCCACCAGTCGGTCACAAGTTTTCGATCGGTGTCGCAGCGGATGACGTGATCACTGGTGTCGCCATCGTCGGCCGGCCGGTCGCTCGGCATCTTGATGACGGTTGGACGCTCGAGATTGTTCGAACCGCGACCGATGGAACGCCGAACGTCAACAGCATGCTTTATGGCGCTGCATGGCGGGCGACGAAAGCCCCGGATATACCCGCCTGATCACCTATAGCCAGCGCGGTGAGTCGGGAAGCTCATTGCGCGCAGCGGGTTATCGCGTTGTAGCGCAACGGAAAGCGCGTCAGGGATGGAGCTGTCCTAGTCGCCCGCGAATGGGGCAGTTCAGCACCCGTTGTTGCCCGCCGAAACATGGACCGAACCGGTTCGGTGTGGGGCACCACTGCGGGCTACGACTCGAACACACCGTCCAAGTAGCTCAGATCGACTTCGGCTCGCATGTCGACAAGGGTGTCCCCGTAGTCGAACTTCTCCGGGCGACGCCATCTCCATTCGTCGATGGACACCAACGAGCTTCCGTGCGTATCGACATACTCCACGTCGGGTCCGGCCACTTTCCGATACGCCTCTTGGACGGTGTGGTGGCAGGCCGATACCAGACCGGCGGAGGTTCGCCAGCGGCCAGTGCGGATTGCATCAGGAATGCAAACCAGGTTGCTCGACACCGTGCCGAGGTAGCTCTCGATCCCCGAGTGATGCAATTCGCGGGCGATCATTGTGTTGACCGTGAACTCAGCCGAGATCATCACCAGTGGCCCGGCGTGCAACGCGCTGTACCAGGACACTCCGCGCTCCTCCACCTCTGGCCCGGTCTCGAAACGCATGAAGTCGAACTGCGCACCTGGGTAAATGTCCGAGGTCCAAATGAAGTGCGTTCCGAAGTCTTGAGGCTGACCGGTGGTGGTATATCTGATCTTGCGCCTGTGCTCTAGGGGCACGTCGAACCGGGCTCCCGTCTGGGTCGCGAGCGCTCCGACGACTATCGACCAGTGTGCCAGCCGGAACAGGTCTCGTGCCGGTGGGAACCCCTCACCGCGCATGATCGACTCCAGGATGGGTGCGGCCGCCTTCTCGATCGGCTCCATCCAGCGCGAGTTGCAGTGGACGCACAGGATCTTCACGTTCATCTCGCGAACATCGCCAGGGACAAGCAGGTCCCGCTCCACGCCTCCCGACCTGACACTGGACGACCCCAGAGTCACCCTCATGGATTCGTTCGGGAGCGCGTCGCGAATCCTTTGATGAAATAGATGGGCACGAGTAAGTTTCGCGTCGGTTCCGCAGTAGAAGCACTCGGCCATGCATCCCCTCCTGACAGCGCTGGTGCCCGACGGCTCCAAACCGGTAGTCGTAACTCCTCGACAGGTCGTTATCGTGACGCCGACGTACCGAGTGCACGCTAGGCGCCTGCCCCGGGCAGGTTACGGCGCCGACCGCGTGCCATCCGGCGAAATCAGGCCCGGAGCGATCTTGTCGATGAGACTTTCGAACTCACCATCGGGATCGAACGGCCAACCGCAGTACCGATGGACCAGCACCAGAGCGTTCTGCACCGAACCAACAGCGAGCCTGACGAGCTTTTCCAATTCGGCCGAGGTAACCACGTTCTGCGTGCCGAAGTGGTCACCGTGGGCGATGAAACGCCGGCGGTCACGAATCGACGAGATCGTCGGATGAGTTTGATTCGACAGGTAAACGTAGAGCCCCTCGGCGACCACGCCGTCGATCGTTGCCAACCCGCTCCGGTGCAGGTAGTCGAAGAACCAGACCACCGTCTGCGTCAGGCCGAGGTTGCGCTGGCCGTTGATGGTCTTCGGCGAGTTGAAGTCCTCCCCGACCGTATCCGGGAACACCGCCTTGATCTCAGCACGCATCGCCTCGAACGCCTGACTCGCGCCCATGTAGCCGGGCGAATCCTTGCCAGCGAGTCGCTTCGCAGCTAACTTCCGGTCCACAGCACTCGTGTCGTGGTCGATGTAGGCGCGCGCCATACGATTCAACGCCGGATCAGAAGCCAGCTCGGTGTCGATCAACCAGCAGGCCCGCGCGCAGTTCTCGATCACCGTCCGTGCCAGCTGCGGCGGGGTGGCGATCACCTCACCTGCTTCGCAGACAACGGCAAGGGCCGCGCAGTTGTGCACTGCCAGTTCGAGATACGCGCACACAGTTTCCAGGACTAGGAGCTCGTCTCGGAGCTCGGTCCTCCCAGCGAAGACTGCCACGTCGGCCGCCGCGACAGAGCCCGCTGCGGGCGTCCAGTGGTGGTCGCGAGCGATCCGCAGGAAAGCTTCGCGACAACTCCGCAGGAGATGAGCGAGTTCGGACATCCGGGCCCGGAACTCCGGAGGCGATGTGTGGCTGTAACGCACCCTCGGACAGTACTTGCCATAACCGGCATGTCCTACCGAATTTCCTCCCATTGCCTGACGTTGAGCCCGGCCAACGCCTGAGCCGACTGCCGCTGCTCGCGGGCAGCGGTGGGGCGGCGGGTCCGGCGCGCGGTAACGACTACGAGTGCGCTGAGCCCTTCCTCAACGGCATGAACACAGCAATGTCATGTCTCGGCATCGATCCGGTCGCTGATGTAGTTCGTCCACTCGCCACCGGACAACCGCGACCAGTGCACCGCCGTGGTAGGTCCGAGTCCAGCATGCTGGCCAGCACTGCGGGCGGGCGCTCCGCAGCGAGCTGATAGAGCGCCGCCAGCCGCATCGGTCGCGGTTCGATGCCGACGGCGCGCAGCCGGCGCCGAGTGCAACCGGACCAATATGCCGACCTGCACGGGTGCTGGGGAACAGCCATCGAGATGGCAGGCGGCTGGCCGGGCTGTCCGAGATCGGAAGGGGCCACCGGGTGATCAAGGAAGAGAACGGTCCGGGAGTTCCATGCGGTCGTCGCCGAGTATGAGGGCAACAGCCCGGTTGCTCTGCTGGACGTCGTCGATGGTCAACTTCACTACTCGAACCAGGGGCTGTGCGTAGAGGACTACGAGCGCTCCAGCGACTCGGTCGGCAGGGTTCATGGTGTCGTCGGCGACCAACGGGCGAGCGATGACCCAACGCTGTTCGGAATCCGTCGGCGTACTGGGTTCGGCTCGGTTAGTACGGGGCAGAGTAAGTTCCCCGAAGAGGTGGCCACGCCGCTGGGCCCAGGCCAGGAACGATCGCATCCGGTGGCGGTGCGGGCCCGCACCAGCAAAACAGAATCCAGAGCGAAAACGGGGGGTAAACGCGGGGCCTGACACAAAAAGCAGGTCAGGCCCGGTCTCAGACCGGGCCTGACCTGCTATTTCTGTGGAGCTAAGGGGACTCGAACCCCTGACCCCCACACTGCCAGTGTGGTGCGCTACCAGCTGCGCCATAGCCCCTGGTTATTTGCGCTTCGGGCTTCCCCGCCGCGCTTGAATGAAGTTACACCAACGGTGTGTCGGCCACCAAATCGCCTCGATTCGGGGGTGACAGCGGGGACGGATGCGGCTACTATCGAACATGTGTTCGAAGTCGGTTCGATCGTAGGGGCGTCGGCGGAAGCCGGTTGGACGCTCGGAACGGGTAGAGCGGATGGGGTTGCCGGTTTGCCCCTTCCGAGCGTCCGGCGGGTGGGCGTCGCATCGAGGCCGGCGGCTTGCGGTGGACGCTGCCCGGGCGGTAGTCGGCGCTGGTCGCCTGTGTCGCCGACCAGCCGGAGCGGTGCCGGAATCACCAGAACGCGAGGGGTTTCGCGCAGGAAATGGTGAGACATCTCGAGGCGCGGTCTAGGGACAGGGGGCCGGATCGCGTTGTCGAGTGCGCGGGCCGGGCGGCGGCAGGTGGAGCCGTTGCCCGGCCCCAGGCCAACTGAAAACTCGGTGGGCGGCGATCTCGGGGGCTGGGGATGTCGGATCGCGCCGTCGAGTGGGGCCGGGGCGTCGATTTGGTGGAGTCGGCGTTCCCGGCCCTTCCGCTGTCGGGGACTGGCAGGAGCCTGATCACACACGTTCGGCGAGTCCGTGACCTCGAGCACGATCACGAGAAACGCTGGCGTCGGACCGCTGATCAAGCGGTGAGCGAGACCACCCAGTTCTCGTCATTGGTGTCGACTCTGGTCGTGCCGTCGAAAACCGCGGGCGTGGCCGCCGAGCCGCCCAGTGCCGCACCGAGCGCCGCCATCTCCGCCATGGCGGTGGTGCGTGCGGAGTCGACCTTGGCGCCGGTCGCGATGCACTGCCGCACGGGCTCGGCGGCGCCGGCGTCGCGGGCGATCGTGGCGAGTTCTTCGTTGCTCAGGTCGGCACCGCCCTCGCTGGGACGCTTGGTGGTGAACAGTTCGGTGTGGAACTTCGAGTAGACCGGCCCCGCACCCGCTTCGGCCACGCACTGGTTCGCGGCGACGGCACGGGTCGAGTAGTCCTTGCTCCGTGAGCGGCCGTCCAGGAAATTCACCAGGCGATAGCGCACCGCCAACGTGCCCGCGTCGATCTGCTGTGCGATCTCTTGGCCGTAGATGCGCTCGAGGCTGCCGCAGCCGGGGCACAGCGGGTCCTCGTAGACGTTGATGGTCTTCTTCGCGTCCGGGCGGCCGAGCAGGATCGCACCGTTCTGCTCGAGCACCGAGGGCACCGCTGGATCCCGCACCGATCCGTAGCCGTCGTTGCGGACGGCCGCCTCGTCGCGGCCCCACCGGATCGCCGCGATCACGATCAGCACGATGAGCGCGAGAGCGACCGCGCCCAGCGCATAGGTGGTCGTGCTGGACATCGGTCGTGGTGTGTAGTTCGAACGCGATTCGCTCACATCGACACTTTGCCGCAGCCGACCACCGCGCTCACCGCCGGGCCACGCATCCGCGATCCGGCAGCGGTCCCCACGCTCCGACAGAACGCCATATCAACCACCGAAGCCAAGCCCGTTCGGACGGCTTACGACGCTGCACTCGCCACCGGACGGATGACGCCGACCGAACGCGACCGCCCCCGACACCCATCGCCGCCGATTCAGCGTCTGCGGCGGCTACGTCGCTCCGGTCGCCTTGGTTTGCGGCGGGACATCGGTCGCCCCGAGGGGCTAGGGGTTCCCTCTTCGTCCGAGTCGACGACTGCGGCGGTGCCCGGCGCGGTCCTCATCTGCCTGGAATCGGCAGCCGTACCGCAGCGATCACCTGCCACGGCCGAGGGACGGCCCGTCAGCCCGTCTGACGCTCCTACTGACCTGACTGCGCCACCTGCCACCGATTCGGGCCGATCAGTCACCGCGCGCGAATCCTTCGTGCCCCCGTGACGATCACCCGGCATCGCACCGGACTCGGCCACCACGGGCACTGGACTGTCGGCCACCGGTGCGGCGGACACCTCGTTCACCGCACGGTCGATCCGAGCCGGTGGAGCCTCGGCGTCGTCCGCATCGCCGAGGCGTTCGGACGGCGCCTCCGCATGGACCGGACTCCCACGCCGCAGCGGTTCGGGGACGACGGCCCAGACGAGCGCGGCCACGGCCAGCAGAGCGCCGGTCACACCGAGCGCCAGCCCGTAGGACAACTGCTGGGCCAGAGCTCCGACCGCGATCGGCCCGATGACGGTGCCGAGGTCGGCCGCCATCTGGAAACCGGCCAGAACCGGCCCCCCGCGGGCCCGGGGGCCGATGATGTCGGCGACAGCCGCTTGCTGGGTGGGGGTGAACATGCCGGAACCGAGCCCCGCCACGAACGAGGTGGCCAGCAGCCAGGGAAGGCCGGTTGCCAGGCCGAGTCCCGCGGTTCCCGCCGCACACACCAGGGATCCGACGATCACGAACGGTTTCCGCCCCCACCGGTCGGACAATCGGCCCGCGGCGAACAGCACCGCGACGTTGCCCGCGGCGAACACCGTCAACGCGACACCCGCCATTCCGGGCGCTTGGTGCAGCACCTCGACGACGAGCAGCGGCACCAGCGCCATCCGGACGCCGAACACGGCCGCGCCGTTGGCGAAGTTCGACAGCAGCACCGCCCGGTACTCCGGCCGCGCCCAGCCCTCCCGGAAGGACATCATGCGCACGCCACCGACCGGCTCCGGCGCGGCAAGTTCCGAGTTCCGCAGACTCAGGTACACCACGACGCTGACGATCAGCAAGGCCACCGCGTAGATCACGAAAGGCCAGCGCAGCCCGAGCCCGGAGAGCCCGCCGCCAACCAGCGGTCCGCTCACCGAGCCCACCAGGAAGCTGGTCGACCACAATCCGGAGACCCGGCCGCGCTGTTCGGGCGGTGACATCCGGATCACCAGCGCCAGCGACGACACGGTGAACATGGTGGATCCGATGCCGCCGAGCGACCGCAGCACCATGAGCTGCCAGTAGCTCTGGGCCAGTGCGCTGGCGCCGGTGGACAGCGCGACGATCAGCAGCCCGCCGAGGTAGACCGAACGCTCCCCCAGCCGCTGCACCAGCCGCCCGCTCACCGGCGCGAACAGCAGACGCATCAGGGCGAACGCGGAGACGATCGCCGAAGCGGCCGCCACGCCGACGCCGAAGCCGCGCGCGAACTGCGGCAGCACCGGGGCGACCAGACCGAATCCGATGGCGATGACGAACGCGCCCCCGACCAGCACCCAGATCTCGGTGGGCAGGGGCTTGGATCTACCGGTCACCGGTCAGCGCCTGTCCCACCAATTCCTCCGCGGCCGCCTGCACCTCGGCGAGGTGCTCGGCGCCGTGGAACGACTCCGCGTAGATCTTGTACTTGTCCTCGGTGCCGGAGGGGCGGGCGGCGAACCACGCGTTCTCCGTGGTCACCTTGAGTCCGCCCAGCGGCGCCCCGTTGCCGCGCGCCCTGGTGAGCACGGCGGTGACCGGCTCTCCGGCGACCTCCTTCGTGGTGATCATGTCCGGAGTCAACTTCGCGAGCAGCTCTTTCTGTTCCCCGGTGGCGGGGGCGTCGATCCGCGCGTAGGCCGGGCTGCCATAGCGGCGTTCGAGTTCGACGTAGCGCGCCGACGGGCTCTGCCCGGTGACCGCGGCGATCTCGCCGGCGAGCAGCGCGAGCAGGATGCCGTCCTTGTCGGTGGTCCAGACGCTGCCGTCCATCCGCAGGAACGACGCGCCCGCGCTCTCCTCGCCGCCGAACGCGAGACTGCCGCTGAACAGCCCGGGGACGAAGAATTTGAACCCGACCGGCACCTCGTGCACGTCGCGGCCGAGCACGGAGACCACCCGGTCGATCATCGAGGACGTGACCGCGGTCTTGCCGATCTTGGTCAGCGCGTCCCAGCCCATCCGGTTGGCGACCAGGTACTCGATGGCCACGGCCAGGAAGTGGTTCGGATTCATCAGGCCGCCGTCGGGCGTCACGATGCCGTGCCGGTCGGCGTCGGCGTCGTTGCCGGTGGAGATGTCGTAGTCGTCCTTGATCGCGACCAGCGATGCCATCGCGTAGCGGGAGGACGGGTCCATCCGGATCTTGCCGTCGCCGTCGAGCGTCATGAACCGCCAGGTGGGGTCCACGAACGGATTGACCACCTCGAGCTCGAGGTCGTATCGCTGGCCGATCTCCTCCCAGTAGTCGACGCTGGCCCCGCCCATCGGGTCGGCACCGAGCCGGATGCCCGCGCCGCGGATCGCGTCCAGGTTCAGCACGTTGGGCAGGTCGTCGATGTAGTGGTCGAGGTAGTCGTACCGTTCCACGCCGGTGGCCAGGGCACGCTCCAGGGTGGTGCGCTTGACCTCGGTGAGTCCGTTGCCGAGCAGTTCGTTCGCGCGGGCGGCGATGGCGTCGGTGGCCGTGTTGTCGGCCGGGCCGCCGTGCGGCGGATTGTATTTGAAGCCCCCGTCGCGGGGCGGGTTGTGCGAGGGGGTGACCACGATGCCGTCGGCCTGGTGCTTGGCGCCGCCCCGATTGTGGCGCAGCACAGCGTGACTCAGCGCGGGCGTGGGGGTGTAGCGGTCGCGCGCATCGATCACCGCGGTCACGTCGTTGGCGGCGAGCACCTCGAGCGCGGTGGTCCAAGCGGGCTCGGAGAGGGCGTGGGTGTCCCTGGCCAGGTAGACCGGTCCGGTGATGCCGCGGGTGGCGCGGTACTCCACGATCGACTGGGTGATCGCCAGGATGTGCGCCTCGTTGAAGGCACCGTCCAGGCTGGAGCCGCGGTGGCCCGAGGTCCCGAACGCCACCCGCTGGGCCGGGTCCCGCGCATCGGGAACGCGGCTGTAGTAAGCCGTCACCAGGTGTGCGATGTCTTCCAGATCGGTGGGACGTGCGGGCCGCCCGGCTCGATCGTGGGCCATGGTCGGGTCTCCCTTCCGTATCGGCTGCGCCCGGCTCGTCATCAGGATCATGTCCACGACCGCCCGGTCACCGCCGACCCCACGGCCACGTCGTTCACGTCGGCCACCCGCCGGAACCTCTCGTCGCCGCACATGCTGAACGTGGTCGGCACGGTGCGGAAGCCTGCTTCCGCGGCGGCGAGCGGCAGATCGCCCGCCGGCGCGCCGCTCAGATCACCGAGCCGCGCCGAACCGACAATGGTAACGGCCGCCGTGCGCGGTGGCATCGGCGAGGCGAAATCGCCTGGCGCCGCTGGGCCTACGGGACATCCGGCGAGGGTGTCGCACCGGCCGCGCGGTCTGCTCATCGCTCACCTTCCTGCCACTGCTCCACCTGCGCCAACGTGACGTTGGCGGAGGTGAACAGCTCGGCATTCCGCTCGACGAAGGCGCGCAGGCGTTCCGGCTCGTCGACCAGCATCAGCAGCAGTGGAAGATGGTCGGCGACATCCAGGAGCCGAGTGGTGTGGACGTGCGAGGACGCGCCGTAACCCTCGATGCCGCGCCACACACTGGCGCCCGCCAGCCCGGTGTCCCGGGCCCGGCGCACGATCTCGTGATAGAGGGGCGTGTGCCGCCACTTGTCGTCCTCGTCGAGCAGCACGGTGAGCCGTGCGGCGGGCCGCCATCGGCCCGCCGTGGCAGCACCCGCCTGCGAACCACTCATCGCCTGACCCCCTTCCGTCGTGCCGTTCCCGTCGAATCGCCGAACCGAACCAGGTATCCACCGTGCCATGTCCGCGCCGGGCCCCGACCTCCCGGCCACGGCCACCACCACTCCCCGAGGCGGACGAGCGCGGGGAGCACCGCGCCCGGTCCGAGGAGTCTACGAACCCCGCGGGTGGGGTGGAGAAGGTGGTGCGACCGCCGGGTACGCCGAGGCAGGCAACGGCATTCAGCAGCCTCTTGGCTACCCACACCGCGGCGGCCGGAATCATCAGCCCGCCACCTCCGACCACGTCGTATCTTGCACCAAAAGCGAGGAGAGGGGAGCGCTCTTGGCAATCACACAGCCACAGGGCTTGACGGCCCCACGTCGCCCACGAGGCGAGTGCGTGGTCCCGTAGGGCCGAACCGGATTGCGCGCGCGGCGATTCGATGACGACGGCCGCCGCTCCCGCGACGAGGCGCGGGAACGGCGGCCGCTGGGTCCGCGATCGAATCGGCGGTGCCGCTGCCGGGTCAGTGAGCGAGTACCGGCTCTCCCTCGGCGGGCTCCGGCGTCGTGCTCGGCATGAGCACCGCGGTGAGAAGGCCGCCCGCGACGAAGATCGCCGTGGCCCACCAGAAGCTGGTCGTGTAGCTCTCGATCGCGGATTGCGCGAGGGTGAGCGGGTCCGGCTTGCGGGTGGACAGGTAGTCGGTCGCCGCGGAGGCCGCGATGGTGCTCAGCAGCGCCGTGCCGATCGAACCACCGACCTGCTGGCTGGTGTTGATCATGGCCGAGGCCACACCCGCGTCCTCGCGCTGGACGCCGGAGGTCGCGCCCTGGAAGGCGGTCGACATCGCACCGCCGAGACCGAGACCGAGCAGGACCAAGGCGGGCAGGATGTGGGTGACGTAGCCGGTGTCCAAGCCGATCCTGGTCAGCCAGGCCATGCCTGCCGCCGCGATCAGGAAACCTCCGCTGACCACGATCTTCGGGCCGAGTTTCGGCAGCAGCAGCGAAGGGGCGGTGGTCGAGGAGACCACCATGGCCGCGACCATCGGCAGGAACGCCACGCCGGTCATGATCGGCGAGTAGCCCAGGGTCAGCTGCATGTAGTAGGTGAGGAACAGGAAGATCGCGAACATCCCGATGCCCATGACGAAGACCGTGAGGTAGGAGGTGCCGCGCATCCGGTCGAGCACGATCCGCATCGGGAGCAGCGGATGCGCGACCCGGGTCTCCAGCCAGGCGAACACCGCGATCAGCGCCGCGCCGCCGAGCAGGAACGCGAGGGTGACGCCGTTGGTCCACCCGTCCGATTCCGCGTGCGAGAACCCGTAGACGATGCCGAACAGGCCCGCGGTGACCACGACCGTGCCGGGGATGTCGAGCTTGGGCCGCTCGGTGCTCGCGTGCTTGGCCAGCAGCAGCACCGCGCCGACCAAGGCGACGGCCGCGAAGGCCAGGTTCACGAACATCACCCAGCGCCACGACGCCCATTCGGTGAGCGCGCCGCCGAGCAGCAGGCCGATCGCGCCACCGGTGCCCGCGACGGCGCCGAAGATGCCGAAAGCCTTCGCGCGCTCGGACGGTTCGGTGAAGGTGACGGTGAGCAGCGAGAGAGCGGCGGGCGCCAGCAGCGCGCCGAAGACGCCTTGCCCGACCCTGGCCGCGACGAGCATCTCGAAGCTGGTGGCCGCGCCACCGACGGCGGAGGCGACCGCGAATCCGACCAGACCGACGATGAAGGTGTTGCGCCTGCCGAACAGGTCGCTGAGGCGTCCGCCGAGCAGCAGCAGGCTGCCGAACGCCAGCGCGTAGCCGGTGACCACCCAGGAGCGGTCGCCGTCGCCGAAGCCGAGGTCCTGCTGCGCCGCGGGCAGCGCGATGTTCACGACGGTCGCGTCGAGCACGACCATGAGCTGGGCGACGCCGAGGACGGCGAGCACCCACCAGCGCAGCGCGTGTGAACCGCGCCTGCCGCTTCCCGTCTGCTCGGGGGCCGGAGCCCCACGGTCGATGGCGGTAGTCATGTGTCCCCTTTGTCCGAAGCCTTTATCCGGAGGCAATTCCTCCGCTTGATGCAAGAAGCTACCACCATAACGGAGACAACGCCTCCGGTTAATCCCCGAGGTTGATAGAATGAAGATGTGAATCACGCCACGGTCGCCTCTCCCCCCCGGCGCCTGCGGGCCGATGCCGCGCGTAACCAGCAGCGGATCATCGCCGCGGCCCGGGAATTGTTCGCCGACCACGGACTCGAGATCACCCTCGACGACGTGGCCGAGCGCGCGGGTGTGGGAGTCGGGACGGTCTACCGCCGCTTCGCGAACAAAAAGGAACTGATCGTCGAGGTCTTCGACCAGAACCTGAACGATTTCGCCGACGCGGCCGACGCCGCCTACCGGCACCCGGATCCCTGGTTCGGACTCGTCGAGTTCTTCGAATACGCGTGTCGGCACATGGCCACCAATCGCGGGTTCAGCGAAGTGATGCTCGAACTCGAAGACGACGAGACCGACCGCTTCACGGTGGTGCGCGACCGCATCAAGCCCACCGTCACCGCCATCTGCGCCCGGGCGCGCGACGCGGGCGTGCTCGCCGACGGCATCGAACCCTCGGACTTCTTCGCGCTCGTGCACATGGTGGACGGCCTCGCCGAGTTCGCCAGGCCGGTCAACCCCGATGTCTGGCAGCGGTATATGGCCATCATGCTGAACGGCGTGCGCGGCGACGGCACGCCCCGCCAGCATCTGGTGGTCCCGCCACTGACCGACGACGAAGTCGAGCACGCCAAGCAGCACCTGACCTGCGGCTGGCGCAAGCGGTAGCGAAATCGAACCGTAAGTAGCGCGCGTCACGTGCGCTCCCGTAAAGTTGGTCACATGACCAACTCGTGGGTGAACTGGGCAGGCGATCAACAGTGTGCGCCCGCGATCCTCGCCACGCCGCGCTCCGTCGAGGAAGTGGCCGCCCTGCTCGCCGAGGCGGAAGCCGACGACCGGACCGTCCGCGTCGTGGGCGCGGGCCATTCGTTCACCGACGCCGTTCTGACCGACGGCACACTTGTGAGCTTGGCGAAGCTGAACCGCGTGCTCGACGTCGACCGGGCCGGCGGCCTGGTCCGGGTGGAGGCGGGCATCAGCCTGAACGCCGCCAGCACCGCCCTGCACGAGCACGGCCTGGCCTTCCCCAATCTGGGCGACATCGACGTGCAGACCGTCGCCGGCGCCACCGCGACCGCCACCCACGGAACCGGCGCGACCTTACAGAACCTCTCCGCCGCGGTGCACTCGCTCGAACTGCTGCTGGCCGACGGCAGCCGGGTCGAAGTGAACGAGGACACCGATCCCGACGGCTGGCGGGCCGCGCGGGTCGGCATCGGCGCGCTGGGCGTCGTCACCGCCGTGACGCTGCGCATGGTGCCGTCTTTCGTGCTGGAGGGGGTCGAACGACCGATTCCGGTGGAGGATGTGCTGGCCGACCTGGACTCGTTCGTCGACGGCAACGAGCACTTCGAGTTCTACATGTTCGCGCACAGCCCGCTGGCGCTGACCAAGCGCAACAACCGCGTGGCCCTGCCGGAGCAGCCGCGCGCCAAGGCGGTGGACTGGTTCGCCGACATCCTCATGTCCAACTATCTGTTCGACGCGCTGTGCCGATTGAGCCGCAGGCAGCCGCGCCTGGTGCCGTTGATCCACCGCAGCGCCGCCTACGCGGGCAGCTACCGGCGTCAGGTGGACCGTTCCTACCGGGTCTTCGCGTCGCCGCGCCTGATCCGCTTCACCGAGATGGAGTACGCCATCCCGCGCGAGCACTCCGCCGACGCGATCCGCGCGATCAAGGAACTGGCGACCGAATTCGACACGCCGATGCCCATCGAGGTGCGCTGGGTCGCGCAGGACGACGCCTTTCTTTCCCCCTCGTGCGGTCGCGACACCTGCTACATCGCGGTGCACCAATACCGCGGCATGGACTTCGAGCCGTACTTCCGGGCCTGCGAGGCGGTTTTCGACCGCTACCAGGGGCGTCCGCACTGGGGCAAACGCCACTTCCAGACCGCGGCGACACTGCGCGAGCGCTACCCCGACTGGGCTCGGTTCGCCGAGGTGCGCCGTCGCTTCGATCCGAAAGGGCGTTTCGCCAACCCCTACCTCGACCGGGTACTGGGTCCGGTCGGCTGAGTTCGATCCACCGGCGGCAGCGCCGCCTCGATCACTCGGCGAGCAGCTCCGCGACCAGGCGCGGCACCGCCGTGCCGATGGGTTCGCGAATGATCTCGGTGGCCATGGCGTCGTACGGCGTCGGCTCGGCGTTGACGATCACCAGGTCGGCGCCACCGCGCACCGCGATCGAGCACATCGACGCGGCGGGTTCCACCTGCAACGACGTTCCGATGGCCAGGAAGATGTCGCTGGTCTCCGCGACGAGCGCGGCCTTGGTCACGGTGCGACGGTCCATCTGCTGACCGAACATGATGGTGGCGGATTTGAGGATGCCGCCGCAGCCGGGACAGGGCGGGTCGGGTTCGCCCGCGGCCACCCGCTCCAGGGTGGCCGCCATCGAGGTCTGGTAGTCGCATTCGATGCAGACCACTTCGAACATGTTGCCGTGGATCTCGATCACCCGCTCCGGCGCGGACCCCGCCCGCTGATGAAGCCGGTCGATGTTCTGGGTGATGATGGTGACCGCCCGCCCGGCGCGCTCCAGGTCGGCGAGGGCGTTGTGGGCGGCATTGGGCACCGCCTGCCAGGCCGGATTGTCTCGCCGTGCGAGCCAGGAGCGTTCTCGAAGGGCCTCGTCGGCTACGTAGTTCTGATAGGTCGACAGCAGTTCGGCGATCGGATCCTTGGTCCACACTCCCTGCGGGCCGCGGAAATCGGGAATGCCGGAATCGGTGGAGATACCCGCGCCCGTGAGCACTCCGATCCGGCCGGTACGACTGCGCCACTCGGTCGTCATATCCGCACAGCCTAGGCGGCGGCGCGCCCGCCGGCACGGATAGACGATGAGAGATTTGTAGGGTTATCATCTCATTGTATTGAGTTCGGCCGATCAAGGGAGATCACGATGACCGCGTCCGTCGCACGCGAATCCACCGGCGCGCGAACGCTGCCGCCCCGCCGCCCGATCGAACCGGGCACGCAGATGTGGGACCAGACCGGACTGGTCACCTTCTCCCTCACCGCGGGCTCGGCCTTCCTCTTGCAGACCATGGAGCCCACCATCTCCGCCGTGGTCGACGAGTACTCCACTTTCCGCACCGATCCGATGGGCCGCGCCATGCGCAGCCTGGCGTCGGTGATGATGTGGGTCTACGGCGGCGAGGAAGCGCTCGCCGAGGCGGATAGGCTGCGCGAACTGCACGCGTCGCTGAACACCACCGACGCCGACGGGGTCCGGCACACCGCACTGTCCAGCGGCCCGTGGGCCTGGGTGCTGCACACCGGCACGTTCGCCTTCACCGAGAGCGCCAAGTACTTCGCCAAGCGCCCGCTCACCGAGGCGGACAAGGAGGCGTATTTCCAGGAGACGCTGCAGTTGTTGCGCAACTTCTCGGTGGCACCCAAGGAAATTCCCGCGAACTATGCCGAGTTCGAGAAGTTCTTCGACGACACCGTCGCGAACCATCTGGTCGCCACCGACACCGCCCGCGACTACCTGCGGGTGATCCGCTCGGTCGCGCCGCCGAAGCACCTGCCGCGCGCGCTGCGTCCGGCCTGGAAGGCGGCGGTGGCGCCGATCGGCTGGCTCCAGTACTTCGTGACGGTCGGCACCACACCCGAGGTCGCCCGGCAGAAGCTGGGCCTGACCTGGACCGAGGCCGACCAGCGCAAGTTGCGCGTGATCGGGTGGCTCATCGCGCGACTGGTGCCGCTGCTGCCCGAGCGGTTGCGCTATTTCCCGATCGCCTACGAAGCACGCCGCCTCGAACGCGACCGGCAGCGGCTGCGCAAGATGATCGACCTGCGCCCGATCTGATCTCTCGGGCGCGCCGCCGCGAAGTCCCGTCCTGTCGTCACATCCGCTGAATTCCCCGCACCCCGGTCGACTCGAGTCGACCGGGGTTGCTCGGGTTGTACGCACGATCGCGCAAGTACGTCGGATCGGCATCGCGCGGCCGCTACGGCGCCGAAGCACCACGACGGGCGGTCGCCGAGCCGAGCACAGACGTCCGCCTCCGACGGTGCGCTCCCGTACGTTTCGACAGGCGAGCGCTGCGGAACTACCGTCCGGTCCACTCCGCCGGCACGGCCGACGCCGGGACCGCAACAGCTGTGCCGCAACGGATTCGAGCCGCTGACCTGCGGCGCACGCTCGCGCGCGCACGCGATGGCACGGCGCGCCGTAACGATTCACGGCGCGCTGGTATACGTATCTCGTACCCTACGACAGCGTTTCGGCTCACACCGGCCGGACGGCCAGCACACTCATGCTCCACTCTGCACATCGAAAGGCGCTCTCCATGTCCCACAAGCCCAGTGTGCTGTTCGTCTGCGTGCACAACGCGGGCCGCTCGCAAATGGCCGCCGGGTTCCTCACCGCCCTCGCGGGTGACCGGTTCGACGTGCGGTCGGCGGGCAGCGCCCCTGCCGAGACGCTCAACGCCACCGTGGTGGACGCGATGGCCGAGATCGGCATCGACATCTCCGGCCGCACCCCCAAACCGCTCACCATGGACGCGATCGGCATCTCCGACGTGGTGGTCACCATGGGCGCGGGCGATGCCTGCCCGTTCTTCCCCGGCATCAGCTACCGCGACTGGATGCTGCCCGATCCCGCGGACCAGACCCTCGACGTGGTGCGCACCATTCGCGACCGCATCCGCATCCTGGTGGAGAACCTGATCGCCGAACTCGTCCCGGCGCCCGCGCGCTGAGCGCTGTCCGATTCGTTCAAGACGGCGCTGCGCAGCGCTGCCTACGCTGCCGGTATGACTCCCCAACTCGACGTCATCGGCATCGTCGTCCGTGACATGGCCGCCTCCATCGCCTTCTATCGCCGCCTCGGGCTCGACATCCCGCAGGGCTCCGAACAGGAAGGGCATGCCGAGGCGGCCCTGCCCAACGGTTTGCGGCTCGCGCTCGACACCGAAGCGGTCATCGCGTCGTTCCACACCGGGTGGACGCCGCCGACCGGGGCGGGCCGGCTGGGTATCGCCTTCCGATGCGCCGATCCCGCCGAAGTCGACGCCGTGTACACCGAACTCGTGGACGCCGGATACCACGGCGAGCTGAAGCCGTGGGACGCCTTCTGGGGGCAGCGCTACGCGGTGGTGCTCGACCCCGACGGCAACGGCGTCGACCTGTACGCCGCGCTCCCCACCAGCGCAGAATAGAGCCCGTTCGGGACCGCTACCCCTGAGCGAGCGGTCCGCCCGCCCACGGTCAGGTCCATCGCGCCGGTATCCGGTTCGGTGACGGCACTCGCGCTGCGAATCCTTCAGGAGCGCGCGAGAGCAATTCGCTCAGCGGCATTCCCGCCAGCGCGCGCACCTCTCGGGACAAATGCGCTTGGTCGGCGAAACCGGCAAGCGTGGCGGTGTCGGCGAGCGGTACGCCGCCGCGCGCGGAGGCAAGCGCGCGTTGCATGCGCAGCACCCTGGCCAAAGTCTTGGGGCCATAGCCGAAAGCGTCCAGGGAGCGCCGGTGCAGGGTGCGCTCGCCGAGCCCCGCCGCCTCGGCGACCGCCGCCACCGGCCAACCGGCCGTCAGCGCGCCGACCACCCGTCGCAGGAGCGAATCGGCCGGTTCGGCGCCGGCCGCGCGCCGCAGCACGATCCCTTCGAGCACTGCCGCCGGATCGTCGGCGTCCCCGAGCCGGCCGACCAGCGACCGAACCGCCGCGGACGGCCACAGTTGGGCCAGATCGACCCGCTGATCGCGTAGCTCGCGCGCGGAGACGCCGAGCAACGCAGGCGCGGTGCCCGGGAAGAATCGGACGCCGACGTACCGGCCGCCCACCGACACCCGGGGATGATGGGCGCGAGTATCCGGCCCCGCGACGACCAGCCGCCCGGCCATCCAGATCAAGTCCATGCACCCGTCGGGCAGCACCGGCAGCGCCGGGCCACGGCCATCGACGGTCTTGGTCCACAGTACGGCGCCCTCGTACCGTGACGGCCGCTCACGATAGGCGGCTACCTCGTTCACGCCGCCGACGCTACGCCGGACCACCGACAGGCGCGCCCGCTGGGCAGGCAGGGCGTTCGCGCGGCGGGAAGGGCAATCAGCGCTGCGGCGGGGCGATCGGGACGATCTCGCGCGGCACCACCCGCAGGTAGGGATCACGATGCGCCGCGGCGATCTTCGATTCCGGATCTTTGCACGCGACCGTCACGTCACTGTTCGGGGCGGAGGAGAACGTCCACACCGTCACCCATTCGGCTCCGCCGATCGTCTCGGGCTTCTTCGCCTCCGACGAACGCAGATCTTCGTTCCGACCGGAACTATCGGTCACCGTGCAGCGAATGCCGTTCGCGTCCGCCCCCCACGCCACGGGCGCCTTGATATCGAGCACCGCGTCAGCCGGCACCGGCACTTTCTTCGCATCGCCCAGCAAAATACGGATCCCGCTGTCGGCCGCCGCCTCGTCACGCGCCTCGCTCGTCGTCACCGAAGCGCTCGCGGCGGCCACCGCACTCGTCGACGTCGATTCCCCGCTCGCCGACGGTTCGTCGGAGCACCCGGATACGGTGGCGACGACCAGCGCGGGAAGCGTCATCCAGCTCAGTTTCACAGTCAGACCTCTCGTCGCGCCCGCACGCCAGGCGATTGATTCGGATCAGCCAGGCACTGAGCATGACAACGGAGAACAGGAAAATCTCGGATACACGCCGAGATATCGGCAATCAGACCGCAATCCCACGAAACCGCCCTTATGAGAATAAAATCGTGCCGGATTATCACCCCCTCGAACGATCACGAGTCAGGTCCGGGCAATCGATGTGCGGCGGAATGGTTCTCGTATCTCGGCGCGGCGGTCCGGCACCGGCTGGCTAGGATCGCACCCATCGTCCGCCGCCGCTGGGAGACCCGATGACCGCGCCCGTCCCGTTCGCGCCGATCGAGGCCGCGCTCCCCGACGGCATCGCCGACGCGTACCCTGCCCGCGCGGACGACGGTAGGGCCACCACGGCGAGACTCTCGTCGGAGTTCGCCCCGCACCGCCGCGAAAGCCGAGCCGCCGCATGGAACTGACCTACAGTGACGTGAAGGCCGCCGCCGAACGGGTAGCCGGGCTGGTCCGGCCGGTCGCCGTGGCGCAAGCCGACCATGCGGGCCAGTTGTGGTTCGCCCTGGAATTCCTGCAGTACACCGGGAGCTTCAAAGCCCGCGGCGCGCTGAACTTCCTGCGCACGCATCGAGAGAACGGCACGCTCACACCGGTGGGCGTGACGATCGCTTCCGGCGGCAATGCCGGACTCGCCTGTGCGTGGGCGGCCCGGAGCCAGGGTGTGCCCGCCACAGTGTTCTTGCCGACCACCGCGCCCCGGGTCAAGGTGGATCGCCTCGCCGCCTATGGCGCCGACGTGCGTCTGGTGGGCGCCCAATACGCCGACGCGCTGGCGGCCAGCCGCGATTTCGCCGACGCCACCGGCGCCCTGCTCTCGCACGCCTACGACAACCCCCTCATCGCGGCGGGCGCGGGCACCCTGATGACCGAGATCCACCAGCGCATCCCGGATCTCGACGCGGTTGTGGTCGCCGTCGGCGGAGGCGGGTTGTTCGCCGGGGTCGCCACCGCCGCCGCCCGCTACGGCATCCGGACCGTCGCGGTGGAGCCCACCCGCTGCCGCGCGTTGCACGCCGCGATCGCCGCCGGAGCGGTCGTCGACGTGGAGGTCGACTCGGTCGCCGCCGACTCGCTGGGCGCCCGGCGGGCCTCGGAACTGGCGCTGACGGCCGCACGGCGCTACGAAGTGGACTCGGTGCTCGTCGAGGATGCCGCGATCGTCGCGGCGCGCCGCGGTCTGTGGGCCGAACACCGCCTCGCCGTCGAGCACGCCGCGGCGACCGCCCTGGCGGCGGTACTCGGCGACGAACCCGCGTTCCGGTCCGCGCCGGGCGAGCGAGTGTGCGTGGTGCTGTGCGGAGCCAACACAGATCCCTCGGAGCTGGCCGGGTAGGACCGTCCGCCACGCCGTGTGACGGTTCATCGACGTATTTCCGACGAATCGGACGACACGGCGTTAGGCTCGCTGTCGTCTTCGATCCCGACGGAAGGCACAGCATGGCGCATACCTCCCATATGGTTCCCATCGGCACCCCGCTACCCGACTTCTCCCTCCCCGATCTCGACCAGCGGATCTACTCCAGGGACGACTTCGCGGACGGACCGGGTCTGCTGGTCGTCTTCGCCTGCAACCACTGCCCGTACGTCAAGCACATCGAGGCGGCGCTCGGCGAGCTGGTCGACTCGCTGCCGTCCATGCCCACCGTGGCGATCTGCACCAACGACGCGACCGCCTACCCGGACGACGCGCCGTTGCGGCTGCGCGACCAGGCGATCCGCGCGGGGTGGACCTTTCCCTACCTCGTAGACGAAGCCCAAGAGGTGGGGCGGGCCTTCCGCGCCGCGTGCACCCCCGACTTCTTCCTCTACGACGCGAACCTCGAACTGGCCTACCGCGGCGCCTTCGACGAATCGACGCCCGGTAACGGGAAACCACTCACCGGCGACGACTTGCGCACGGCCGTCGAAGCCGTACTCGCGGGCGGGCCCGCCCCCGAACCGCACCGGCCCAGCATGGGTTGCTCGATCAAGTGGCGCGACGCCTGAGCCCCTTCCCGCGTTCGCGCACGCGCCGAAGCGCGGTGCGCCAAGCCAACTGCGGCACCGCGGCCGACCACCGGGCGAACTCGCCGAGATTGCCCGGTTCCACCACGGTGCGGGCCTGTCGCGCGGTGGCGGCCAGCCGGACGGCGCGCGTTGCCTTGCTGACGTGGCCCGCGTCGAGGGCGGTCATCCCCGGATAGGTCACGATCGCGACCCGCACCGGCTTGTCCAGCACGCGACCCTCGGATTCAGTCATCGTCCACCCCGTTCGCCGAACTCTGCGAGAAGAGAAGATAACAAGCGTTTCATTGTGTCGAATCGGTGTCAATCGCCGCCGGGAGCGCCATGATGTGTGCGGCGGAGCAACCCCGCCGTGTTCCGAGAAAGGACTGCCGGTGACCGATTCAGCTGACCCGGGCTCGGTCGCGCGTCGTTATGTCGAGGCGGTCGGCGCGCAGGATTGGCAGACCGTCGCGGACTGCTGGCGGCCCGGCGCGCTCGACGTGTTCGTCGGCGTCGCCGATCTGCGCGCGCCCGGGGAGATCGTGGCGTTCTTCCGCGATGTGCACGCCGCGGTGCCCGACCTGACGGTGCACATCCTGTCGGTCACGGCGCAGGACGAGCGCGCCGTGGTGCACTGGCGGATGCGCGGCCGGTTCGACGGCACCGTGCCGCTGATCGGGTTGGCGCCGAACGGAAGACCGCTCGACCTGCTCGGCACCGACGTGTTCGTGGTGCGCGAGGGGCTGATCGAGTCGAACACCGCGATCGTCAACGGACTCGAACTAGCCCGGCAGCTCGCCGTGCTGCCCCCGCAGCACTCGATCGGCGAACGAGTGCTGTTCGGTCTGGCCAATTCGATTGCCCCACTGAGCAAAGCGCTCCGCGCGCGCAACCGTCCCCGACGATGATCCGGTGCTGCCGAACCGGCCGCGGTCCGGCACACTGTTCGGCGACACCGGGGATCGAAAGGGGTGGACGTTGGCGACGATCGTCCTCGTACACGGCATCGCGCAGGAACAAGAATCGGCCGATACCTTGGAGGCGCGCTGGTTGCCCGGACTCGCGGGCGGGGTGCGCAATCACGGCGCCCCGGCGCTCGCGGATCGCCTGTGGCGCAATGGTTCACCCGGTGACGTGTCGACCCGCATGGCGTTCTACGGCAATCGGTTCCTGGTCGAAGGCGCGCAAGGCACGGGCGCCGAACTCGATGAGGCGCAGCTGGACCTGATGGAGCAGCTCGCCGCCGAATGGCTGGCGACCGCCGCGGCACACGCGGGCGACGAGCGGGACCGGGCGACCGCGCGCCGCCTCGGCACCGCCCCGCCACCCGGCGCGGTGGCGCAGGGAACGCAGGCGAGGCTGCGGCCGGCGCTCAACGCGCTGATGCGGTTGCGATGGTTCGCGCCGTTCGGCTTCGGGTTGGCGCAGAAGTTCGTCATTCGCGCCCTGTCGCAGGTCGCCCGCTACTTCACCGACGACGACGTGCGCGAGTACGCCCAGCGGCAGGTGCTCGACCAGATCGGCCCCGGCACCCGCTTGGTCGTCGCGCATTCGCTCGGCAGCGTGGTGGCCTACGAGGCCCTGCACCGCACCGACCACCCCGTGACCCTGCTGACCATGGGTTCGCCGCTGGGCCTGCGCACGGTCGTCTACGACCGGCTGCGCCCGCAGCCCAGCACCGTGCCGAAAGCGGTGACGTGCTGGCACAACCTGGTGGACGAGGACGATCTCGTCGCGGCGCACCTGGATCTCACGCCGTTCTTCCCGCCCTGCCCCGGCGGTGCTGTCGTTCCGGTCACCGAGCAGCACTTCGACAACGGCGCGTCGCCGCACGACTCGACCAGCTATCTGATCAAGGCGGTCACCGGCGGCATCGTCGCGAAAGCGCTCGAACACTAGACCTGGCCCGCCCCGCGCCCGACTACCGAACGCTCTGCGCCAGATGGGCTTTCGCGTCCTCGTAATCCCCTGCGGGCGCCGCCTCGTCGCGGGTGTAGACCAGGTGCAGCACGCCGGTGTCGAAGGTCTGCGAGGACAGCAGGCGCAGCGCGACCGTGGGTGCGCCGTCCTGGAACAGGCGCTCGCCCTTACCGACCGCGATCGGGTGCACCAGCAGGTGCAGCTCGTCCAACAGTCCGGCGGCCAGCAGTTGACGGACGACCGAGACCGAACCGCTCATGCCGATGTCCCCGCCCGGTTCGTTCTTCAACGCCGTCACCGCTTCGATCAGGTCGCCGCGCAGCGCTTCGGAGTTGCGCCAGGTGAAGTCGAGATCCTGGCGGGTCACCACGATCTTGCGCGCGTCGCCCAACTTCTCGGCGAACGCCGCGTCCGCACCGCCCGCCGCCTCGCGCTCCGGCCAGGCGCCCGCGAAACTGTCATAGGTCACGCGGCCCAGCAGCAGGGTGTCGGCGGCGCCGAGCTGGGCATCGACCGCCGCGCCCATGGCGTCGTCGAAGTACGGGAAGTGCCAGTCCTGCGGGTCTTCCACGACGCCGTCGAGCGCGATGAACAGACCTGCGGTGATTTTCCTCATGTGCGTTGCTCCTGGTTCAGATGGCGATGTGGTCGCTAGATCCGACGGGACGGCGCACGAGAACTCATCGGTCGTCCGCACGATGCGGCTTCGCCCGTAGCGCGCAGCTACCCGGCTCGGTTCGCACCCGAGCCGTGGAAGGCCGCCCGGTAGCTGTGCGGACTCGTCCCGACCACCCGTTTGAAGCGATCGCGGAACGCGGTCGGCGAACCGAACCCGACCTGGCCCGCGATCCGGTCGACGGGGTGACTGGTGGCTTCGAGCAGATGCTGGGCCTGCCGGATGCGCGCACGCAGCAGCCACTGCAACGGCGTCGTCCCGGTGTGCTCGCGGAAGCGTCGGTTGAGCGTTCGGGTGCTCATCCCGGCATGGGCGGCGATGTCGTCGAGGGACAGGTCCCGCGCGCAGTTGTCCTGGATCCACCGCAACACCGGCTCCAACGCCGAACCGCGCGGCGTCGGCGGCTGGTCGTGCACGATGAACTGCGCCTGCCCGCCTTCTCGCTCCAGCGGGACGACGGATTTCCGCGCCGCGTCGGCCGCGACCGCCGAGCCGTAGTCCTTACGGACCATGTGCAGGCACATGTCGATGCCCGCCGCCGCGCCCGCCGAGGTGAGCAGCGAGCCGTTGTCCACGTACAGCACGTCCGGGTCCACGTCGATGTCCGGGTGCCGGGCCGCGAGCGCCGCGGCGGCGAGCCAGTGCGTGGTCGCGCGGTGACCGTCCAGCAATCCGGTCGCGGCCAGGATGAAGGCGCCGGAGCAGATCGACGCGATGCGGGTGCCCGCGGCCGCCGCCCGGCGCAGCGCGTCGATCACTTCGTCCGGCACCGGCAGGCCCGGGTCGGCGCAGCCCGGCAGGACGATCGTGTCCGCCTCGGCCAGCGCGTCGAGGCCGCGCGGGGCGCGCAGCGTGAACACTCCGGCGTCGACCGCCGGTGCGCACGCGCAGACCAGCACGCGGTAGGCGGGCCTGCCGTCGGGCAGCCGCGTGCGTCCGAACACCTCCACCGGCGTGCCCAGATCGAAGGCGATCACCTGGTCCAGAGCGAGTACGACCACGGTGTGCATGGCGATAGCGTAGTAGGCCGGTCGTTTCCCGCCAATGCGATGAGCTGCGGATCTGGCAGATATAGGCGGTTAACGAGAATGGCGAGAATTGATCGGTATATGGCACTTTCGCCAATTCCGGCGGCCCGCCGTCCTGGCTAGTGTCGACCGCCGTGACGAAGTTCCTGCTCTCGGTCCACGTGCTCGCCGCGATCATCGCCGTCGGCCCCGTAACGGTGGCGGCCAGCATGTTTCCCGCCACCACCCGCCGCGCCCTCGCCGAGCCCGGCACCGGCCACAATCCCGCCGTCCTCGGCACGCTGCATCGCATCTGCCGGGTCTACGCCCTGCTCGGCCTCGTCGTCCCGGTCTTCGGTCTGCTCACCGCGCTCAGCCTCGGCGTGCTCGGCGACACCTGGCTGGTGGTGTCGATCGGACTGACCGCCGCCGCGGCGGGTGTGCTCGGACTGCTCGTGCTGCCCGGGCAGCAGAAGGTGCTGGCCGACCTCACCGGGACCACCCCCACGCTGATCCGCCGCCTCGCCATGGACGCCGGTGTGTTCAACCTGCTGTGGGCGGTGGTCACCGTCCTGATGATCGTCCGGCCGGGTTCGACGACCGGAGCGTGAGGTTCAGTCGGGCAGGTAACGGACCTCCATCGTGCGGTCGCGAACGATCATGATGGGGCAGGCCACCGACAGCAGCAGCGCCTGGCTGGTCGAACCGAACAGCATGCCGGCGAACCCGCCGCGGCCCCGGCTACCGACCACGAGCAACTGGGCCTGCTCGGAACGTTCGAGCAGGCAGCGCTCGGGCCGGTCGGTGACGATCTCGCGCCGGATCTCCACCTCGGGGAACCGCTCCTGCCAGCCGGCCAGGCTTTCCGCGAGCACGATCTGTTTCTCGGCGTCGGCCGCGTGTTCGGCGGTCGCCGCGCCGAGCTCGACGCCGGTCCACACATGCAGCGCCAGCAGCCGCACATTCCGCGCCGAGGCCTCGTGCAGCGCCGCTTCGATGGCGGGCTCGCTGACCTCGGTGCCGTCCACCCCCACGATGACCTGCTGTTTCCTGGCTTCCGCGGTGAGCGGCGCCCCCTCCCGGACCACGACCACCGGGCAGCGCGCCCGCCGCGCCAGCGCAGCGCTCACCGATCCGAGCAGGGCGCGCCGCACGGTGCCGCGCTCGCGGGTGCCGACGACCATCATCCGCGCCGCGCCGGTGCGATCCAGCAGCGCCGGACCGACCGGCTCGTGCACCAGTTCGGTGCTGACCTCGATGTCCGGCAAAGGCCGGACCGCGATCTGCGCTTCCTCGCGCGCGGTGTCCAGCACCCAGCGGCCGTGCCCCTCCAGCCGCGCGTAGTCGGTGCTGGTGAGCGGTTCGGTCACGCCGGGGCCGTAGTCGGCGACCGGATCGAGGACGTGCACCAGACGCAGCGGCGCCCGGTGCTGCGCGGCGGCCTGCGCTCCCCACGCGACCGCCGCCGCGGAGCCGGCGGACCCGTCCACACCGACGACGATCGGGGCGTTGCTTCGCATGCTCACTTCCTCTCCGGACGACAGACCCAACTCGGCCGCGAAAGCGTCCGATCACCACGGGGCTGCGCTGACGCCGGCGTCAACCGCCGAGAACGGCGCAGGCGTAGCCGAGATGGACGCCTTCACCGACCCGGAGGTCGATGCTCGCCACGTAGGGCGCGTAGGGTTCCTGCACCACGCTGATCGTGTGCGGTCCCTGCGTGGCGGGCACCCAATCGATCAAAGCGACCCCGCCGGAGGGCCGAACCACGCCGAACGGAACACCGTTGTCGTAGAACACGACCGGGGCGACGACATCGGTCACGGTGGCTCGCGCGGTGTACAGGCAGCCCGTCCCGTAGTTCGTCGCCATACCGAAGTTGACGCCGGGATACATTCCGACCTGGGTCACCGTCGCTCCGGCCGAGGGCGGTTCGCCCATCGTGATCGCCGCGACGGCTCCGATCGCCGCCGCTACCGCACCACCTCGTCTGCGCATCGAGTAGGTCCTATCGTGAGTCGCTCTTCGTCGAACGGACACCGGTCACGCGCACCGGCGCGACCACTAGATCCTCACTCCGGCATGGCCTCGGCGGGGCGCGAACCGCCGAATCTCGATCGCATCGGCACATTCGGCTCCGCCTGGCCGGTCGTGTCGGCCCCACGTGATTGTGTGTCCGGAGGTCTTCCTGAGAGCGACGGAGGTGCGGCTTGGTAGCGATCGATTTCGAGCGGAAGGTGCGCGGACCGAGGCCGGCGCCGGTCGGGCGTTCGGTCGCGGCGCAGGGGCTCGGTGGCGTGCCGCCGACGGCGCTGGTGCTAACGGGCATCGTCAGCGTGCAGGTGGGCGCGGCGGTGGCGAAACAACTGTTCTCGACGACCGGCGCGGCCGGGGCGGTCATGCTGCGGCTGGTCTTCGCCGGAATCGTCCTGCTGGTGATCTGGCGCTCGTCACTGCGGGTGGCGCGGGGTGCGCTGCCGGTGGTACTCGGGTACGGGGCGGTGCTCGCGCTGATGAATCTCTCGTTCTACGCGGCGATCGACCGGATTCCGCTCGGCATGGCGGTGACCATCGAATTCCTCGGACCGCTGACCGTCGCGCTGGCCGGATCGCGGCGCTGGATCGATCCGCTGTGGGCAGTGCTCGCCGGATCCGGGGTACTGCTGCTCACCCGAGCCGACGGCGACGTGGACTGGGTCGGAGTGCTGTTCGCGCTGGCCGCCGCCGCGTGCTGGGCGGGTTACATCCTGCTCAGCGCCGCGCTCGGCGAGCGGACCAGCGGTGGCGGCGGGCTGGCGCTGGCCATGGCTTTCGGCGGGCTGATCATGCTGCCGGTCGGCGTCGTCGACGCGGGCGCCGCGCTGTTGCAGCCCGCGGTGCTCGCCACCGGATTCGCGGTGGCGCTGCTGTCGTCGGTGCTGCCGTATTCGGTGGAGCTGGAAGCGCTGCGACGGATTCCGCCTCGCGTCTTCGGAGTGCTGATGAGCCTGGAGCCCGCGGTGGCGGCGATCGCGGGATTGTTCGTCCTCGGCCAGGTCATGAACCTCGGGCAGTGGGCGGGCGTGGCGTGCGTGGTCGCGGCCTCGGCGGGGGCCACGCGAACCGAGGCGCAGGATTGAACCGCCGTTCGGGCGCGGATCTGCCCTTCAGCGCTGCTGCCGGGGCACACCCGGCTGCCCGCTGTCCCGGTGCTCGGGACGAGCGGTCTCGGTGTCGTCGGCGATCAAGCTGCCGAGCAGGGCGAGAGAGCGCTCGGAGGGCGATCCCGGTTCCGCGTGATAGGCGATGAGCAACTGGCCCGGCGCGCCGTTGACGCTGAACGTCTCGTAGGACAGCGTCAGATCTCCGACCATGGGATTACGGAACTGTTTGACGCCAGCGGTCTTCGCCCGGACGTCGTGGCGCGCCCACAACTGCCGGAACTCCTCGCTCTTCAGCGACAGCTCCCCCACCAATTCGGTCAAGCGCGGATCGTCCAGGTCGGCGCCCGCGGTCGCCCGCAGGCTCGCCACGGTGTCGGCCGCGATGGTCGGCCAATCGGCGTAGAGATCGCGCGCCTCGGGATCGAGAAAGACCATGCGCACCTGGTTGACGCCCGGCACAGAGCACGAGTTGACCGCCGCCGCCAGCGGATTCGCCGCCAGCACGTCCAGGTGTCTGCCCAGCACCAGCGCGGGCGTATTCGACCACGCGTTCATCAGGCGCACCAGCCCCGGCGCTACCCGCTCCGGCCGTCGCTGCGCCCGGGCCCGCTTGACCGTGGGCCGCGCCAGCTCCCGCAAGTGCGCCGTGCCCTGCTCGTCCAGTGCGAACACGCGCGCCAGCGCGGCGATGACCTGTTCGGAGGGATGCCGGTCACGGCCCTGTTCCAGGCGCACGTAATAGTCGGCGCTCACCCCAGCCAGCAGGGCGATCTCCTCCCGGCGCAGTCCGGCGACCCGCCGCTGACCGCCGCCGGACAACCCGAAATCCTCCGGCCGGACCAGCTGGCGGCGCGCCCGCAGGAACGCGCCCAGTCGATTGTCGGACTCCATGATCCGAGCCTAAATGAGCGGCCGCGCGCCTGGGTGGCCCCGCGACTACCAGGAAGTCCGCAGCCTGTCAGGCGGGCGAGCGGAGGCGCAACGTAGTGGACATGACGAACAACAACCTCACCGGCCGCGTCGCGGTCGTCACCGGAGCATCGAGTGGAATCGGCGCCGCGACCGCGCGGCAGCTCGCCCAGGGCGGCGCCAAGGTCGCCCTGCTGGGCAGGCGCAAGGATCGCATCGAAGACCTCGCCGCCGAGATCGGCGGGGATGCGCTCGCGGTGGTCGCCGACGTCGCCGACCGGCAGTCCGCGCGGGACGCCGCCGCCACGGTGCGGGCCGCGTTCGGGCCCGTCGACCTGGTCGTCGCGAACGCGGGCGTGATGCTCGCCGCGCCGTTCGAGTCCGCGCTCACCGACGAGTGGGACCAGATGGTCGGCACCAATATCAACGGTCTGCTCTACACCGCCAGGGCGTTCATCGATGACCTGCTCGCGGCCGCGGCCGAGGGCGGGCAAGCGGATCTGGTGCTGGTCGGCTCGATCGGCGGCCACACGGTCTTCCCCAACTACGCCGTGTACACCGCCACCAAGGCCGCGGTCGCGCACCTGACCCGCAACCTGCGAGCCGAGTTCGGGCCGCGCGGCGTGCGGGTCAAGAACATCGAGCCGGGCTTCGTCGGCACCGAACTCGGCGCGGGGATGCGGGACGAGCAGCAGCGCGCCGGGCTGGAACAGTGGCGCACGGCGATCAAGATCCTGGAACCCGGCGACATCGCCGCCGCGATCACCTACACGGTCGGGGTGCCCGAGCACGTGAACATCGCCGAACTCGTCGTCGTCCCGACCCAGCAGGGCTGATCACCGGCTCATCTGCTCGGAAGTCCGGCGGATGACCGACGTCGCCCCCGGTGTCGCGCCGCGCCCGGCCCGAAGACGCCTCTGAAGGCCGGGACGCGGCGCGCACCTGGGCGATATCCCCTCCGGTGCCGGGCACGCGCGCACGGCAACCTGGTGAGCGGTCGTCCGGGGTGCCTACGCTCGGCTGCGGAACCCAGGCGCCTAGCCGAGGTCCGCCCAACCCGGCCAAGGCCGCATGCCCTCGTCGCCGCGGATGTACGCGAGGCGGCACAGCGCCTGCCGCTGGTAGGTCGGGTCCACGGCGGCGGCCCGCATGGACCGCAGGGCCATCTTGAACTCCTGGATGTCGCGCAAAAGGTAGAAGCCGTCCCAGCGCATCACGTCGCGGCCGTACCCGCCGCAGAATTCGGCGTACTGCTCGGCGGTGATCTTGCGGGCGGTCCAGCACTCGATCGCGGCCTGCACCAGATCCCACTCCGGCGGGCCGATCATCGCCCCTGCCATGCCGACCAGGATCACGTCTCCGTCGTCACCGACCACCACGCTCCGGCCCCAGTCGGCGCCTTGCACCACCGACCAGGGCAGGCCCGCCGGGAGCGTCTTCCAGCGGCCGCGCAATTCCTCCAAGTGTTTGTGCAGCCATCGCCGGTCGTCCTCGGACACGGTCCGCGCGGCGGCGATCTCCTGCTCCACCCGCGCCAGAGGCGCCATCCGGCGCAGCTCGAACCCGGGCAGCGGCAACCGGTGCAGTTGCCCCAGCGCCCGGGCCACTTCGGCAGGCGTGCCGGGATGATGCGGCGGCAGGTCCTGCCAGAAAGTCACCGGGCACCCGTCGACCACCACCGGCTGCGGGATGTCGGGGACCAGACGCGCCGCCGAAACCCCACAGGTCTCCAGCCATCGAGCCACGGCGACTTCCCGCCCGGTCACCAGCTTTTGCCCGCGCTCGCCGATCCGCACGACGATCCCGTCGCGCAGCCGGTAGACGCCCTGCGTCCCCGCTGGCTCGGCATCGCCGACATCGATGCCGACACTCACGCACGCGGCACGCAGAATCGACCGCATCCCGTCACCCGCTATCCCTGCGGTCATGTCAGCCTCCCAAGCCCCGCGCTCCCCTCTCGGGAGCAGAAACGCATCTCGGCTTCGAGCGTCATAACAGCCATCCAGATACCGGGGGGCTAACACCCCATTTTGCCTGCTCAGTGGACATTACCCCGGCAATTCCACAGCAATCAGCAACCAAACAGAATCCGCCCACTTCGCCCGAATTGCCGCTTTGTCCGACTGAGTCGATAGCCCCCGGGGCACTCCCGAACGGGCGTCTGCGAGCGAAGGGGAAGAAGAAGCGGGCTGCGCACTGGGGGCGTACGTCAACGACGGAAGGGCCAGCGCGCGTACAACTGGAGCTGCCGGGAATCGAACCCCGGATCAGACCCCTGACAGGGGTAGCGATCCGGGCTCCACCCGCGAAAAGACATCACTGTGATTCACGATGAATCACCCTCTTTCAGCGGAACGAGCGAGGCCCATGCCCTCCATGGGCATGGGCCTCGCACTCGTGGAGCTGCCGGGAATCGAACCCGGGTCCTCCGCCGCGTCTTCAGGGCTTCTCCGTGTGCAGTCCGCTGTGCCTCTACTCGGATCTCCGGGTCCCGCGGACAAGCCCGGATGACGATCCCAGTCGCTGTTCGATGTCCCGCCCTACTCCGCGACCGAGTAGGACGGTTAGCCCTCTAGCTGATGCCGGCACCGGAGCCGAGGGCATGCCCCGGGCCGACAGAGACGCTCTGCTGGTTAGGCAGCGAGAGCGTACTCGCGCTGATTGGAATCGGCGCTTAATTGGTTGCAACGACGCTTACGGTGGTCTCTTGCCTGCACCGACACGCTTCCCCTGAATCAACGTACGCAGTCGAAACCGTTCAGCCCCGTACGCCCCGGCACCTTGCCGGCTGTTCATGTTAACACCGGTCAGGACCGGAATCATCCCATTATCCCTTGGTGGCGGCCACCACACCCGACAGTGTCGGCGGCTGCCATGCCGGAGGTCATCGGCGCAGGTCAGCTCGGCTGGCGCCCGGCGCGCGGCGCTCCCCGTCCCGGCCCCGCCCCCTGACTCCGACCCGACCCGGCCCTGCCCACATGCTGGTCGCGGTCGTCCCACGCGGGGCGCGGGTAGCCACGACCGTCATGAGCAGGCCGCACATGGTCAGGCCCGCTGCTGCGAGGTAGATGGGCCTGGGGCCGGCAGTGGAGTCGGCGATCAGGCCGCCGAACAGGCCGGCGCAGGCGGCTGCGACCTGGTACCCGGAGGCGTTGACCGCCATCGCCAATGTCGGGGCGTCGCCGGCGGTCATCATCACGCGAGCCTGCATGCCGGGGATGATCGCGAAGCCGAACAGACCGATCACGACAACTGCCACCCCGGTAAGGGCTGTCGAGGTCGCAACGAACCAGGTGCCGACAAGGGTTGCGGCCAACAGGCCGAGGAAGGCGGGTTGGAACAGTCGCGGGTTGCGATCGTAAAGCGTGCCGCCGACGAGGTTGCCAATCGTCGCGCCGACACCGTAGGCGAGCAGGAGAATCGGCAGACGGGTCGTGGAGTGACCACCCAGATCCGTGAGAAGGGGCGCGAGGTAGCTGAACACCATGAGCACGCCAACGTTGCCGACCGCGGTGATGGCCAGCGCCAGCAGCACCGGCGCTTGTCGCAGCACTCGCAACTCCGAGGCCGCGGAGGCCCGACCCTCCTCACGGGGCGGGGTGAGTTGCCAGAACACCAGACCCAGGCCGATCAGGCACTCAACAGCAATCGCGGCGAACGTCGAACGCCAACCCCACTGACCGCCGATCTGGGTGCCGATGGGCGCGCCGAGGATCATGGCCAGGTTCATCCCGAACGCCAGCCGGGCAACCATGGTCCCGGCTCGCTCAGGTGGCGCGGACTGCACCGCGATCACGATGGCTTGGGCGAAAAATGTCGAGGTCACCAGTGCGGTGATCACCCGGGCTGCCAATAGCAAGGAGAACTCGGGAGCAAGAGCGGAGACCGCATTCCCGACGACCGCGACAGCGAGCAATCCCAACATCAGTGGTTTCCGGTCGGCACCGGCGGTCACCGCCGTGAGCACCGGGCCGCCGATGATCATGCCGACGGCGTACGCCGTGACCGACAAACCCGCGGTGCCGACGGTGACCCCGAGGTCGGTGGCGATCTCGGGCAGGATCCCGGCCACCACGAACTCGCCGGTGGTGATGCTGAAGACGCAGAACATGAGGATGGCAAGTCGAAGCATGACCAGCAAGGTAAACTCTCACGTCGACGTGAGAGTCAAGCCCCGAGTCGTGAACGGAGCAGCCAGGTGAAGATCGGCGAACTGTCAGATCGGACCGGAGCCAGCGTCCGAGCGTTGCGCTACTACGAGGAGAAGGGCGTCCTGACCCCGGACCGGACCCCCAGCGGATACCGAATCTTCGCCGACTCCGACATCCACAAGGTGGCGCACATCCAAACCCTGCTCGCGGCAGGCCTCGGCATGGACCTCATCGGCGAAATCCTGGCGTGTCTGTCCGGCGAATCCCTCCTGCTGGACCAGTGCCGTGAACGTCTCGAAGCAGAGCGTCGCCGGATCACCGGCGACATCGACCAACTCATCCACACCCGATCACTGTTGGACGAACTGCTCGCCACCACTCGACGAGACACTTCTGAACCATCCGTCGCGTAACCACCAGCCCGACTGTCACAAACGTCCTGCCCCGCCACCTCTACCCGTTCGCGAACACCGCGCGTTCCACCGCTAGGGCATTCCCGGATGCTGGTAGCCGATTCTCCCGGCGCGACGGCAAACCCGACTTACACTGCACGAGCCGAACGATCGGCTCTGAGCAGCGGATCTCGATTTCAGACTAAGGAAACACTTTGGCAGTTCGTATCATTCGGAACAGGTTGCTGCGCCTGTCCGCCCTCACCGTCATCGCCGGGCTCGTCCTGGCGGGTTGCTCCGCCTTGCGAGACAAGTCGGCCGAAGCGTTCGAGCCGGGGGTCACCAAAGACCCGTGTCCGAACGCCGTCGACAACCGCAAAGGGTGTATCCACCTCGGCGTGCTGTCCGATCTGACGAGCGGGCCGTTCGCCGCGCTGGGCAAGGACATTCACAACGGCCAGCTGGCGTTCTGGAAAGCCGTGAACGAGGCGGGCGGCATCGGCGGCAAGTACGAGGTGGACATCGCCACCCACACCGAGGACACGAACTACGATCTGCAGAAGCACGCCGAGGCCTACCGGCGGATCGAGCCGCACGTCCTGGCGCTGTCGATGAGTTTCGGCACCGTGCAGACGCAGAAGGTACTTCCCGAGATGGACGCGGCGAACATGGTCGCCATCGCCGGAACGCTGTGGTCGGGTTGGCAATTCGAGAACAGCGACAAGGGCCTGCTGCTGGAGTCGGGCTACTCCTACTGTTCGGAGGCGATCATCGCCCTGGACTGGATCGCCGAGCACCTGGCGAAGCCGAACTCGATCGCCACGGTGAGCTACCAGGGCGACTACGGCGGCGACTATTCCACCGGCGCGAAGAAATGGGCTTCCGCCAATCGCGTCGACATGGTGGCCCACATCGACACCGAGCCGAACACCCAGATCGGCAATCAGGACGCGGCGGTCGCCAAGATCCTCAACGCCGGAGCGGATCTCGTCCTGCTGGCCACCGGGCCGGCGGAGGCCGGCGAGATCATGGGCAAAGCCGCGCTGGCCGGCTTCCCCGGCCGATTCCTCGGCTCCGGCCCGACCTGGAACGGCGGCCTGTTGAAAAGTCCCGCGGCGACGGCGATCACCGCACGCTACAACATGACCTCGCCGCTGGACGGCTGGGACGGCACCAGCTCGGGCGCCAAGAAGGCGCGGGCCTCGGCCACCAGGGAGCCCTCGACCTGGGGCTACAGCGCGGGCTGGATGTTCTCCTATCCAATGAAGGCGTTGCTGACCCGCGCGGTCAACGAGGGCAAGCTGACCCGCAAGGGCGTCCGGGAAGCGGTGCACGGCCTGCGCGTCGACTACGAGGGTGCGATACCCGAATATGTCTACGGCGCGGCCAAACCCGACCTGACCCGCCAGCGGGCGGTCATCGAAGCACCGGAACAGACCGCGCCGCTGGGCGCGAAAACCCTGGCGGTGGCGTATCACGGCCCGACTCAGGACCGTATCACCCTCACCGAGCCCTGCGTGCAGCCGTAAGAGAGCCAGATATGTCTTTCCACGAATTCTTTCCTCGGTTACTTCGACCAGCAGCCGCTGCGCTCGCACTCGGGCTCGTACTGACCGCCGGGTGTTCGACCGCGACGCCCGCCGCCGCGCCGGGCGTCACCCGCGAACCATGTCCACACGCGATCGACCGCGACAAGGGCTGTATCTATCTGGGCGTGCTGTCGGACCTGAACAACGGTCCCTTTGCCCCCCTCGGAAGGTCCCTGCAGGAGGGGCAGCTCGCGTTCTGGAACGAGGTGAACAAGCAGGGCGGCATCGGCGGCTACGAGATCGACATCACCGCCTACACTCGCGACACCGCCTACGACCCGCGCAGGCACGTCACCGAATTCGAGAACGTGGCGCCGCACGTGCTGGCGCTGGCGATGAGTTTCGGGACCGCGCAGACGCTGGCGGTCCTGCACGAGATGGACGAGGCGAATCTGGTGACCGGGGCGGGCACGCTGTGGTCGGGCTGGCAGTATCGCTCCACCGACCGCGATCTGGTGCTCGACGACGGATTCTCGTACTGCACCGAAGCCGTGCTCGGCCTGGACTGGTTCGCGCAGAACCACTATCAGCCCCGCACGGTCGGCGTGGTCGCCTACCGCGGCAACTACGGCGGCGACTACGCCAGCGGGGCGCTCAAGTGGGCGTTGGACAACGGCGCGACGATCACCGCGCGCATCGACACCGGTCCCAACACCGAGGTAGGGAACCAGGACTACCCGGTCACCGCGATCATGGCCGACCCGCCCGACGTGGTCCTGCTGGCCACCGGGCCGGGCGAAGCAGCCGAGATCGTCGGCAAGCTGGCGAGATCCGGCTACCAGGGCCGATTCCTGGGCTCCACCCCGACCTGGAACAGCGCGCTGCTCAAGTCTCCGGCCGCGCCCGCGCTCACGGCGCTGTACAACTACACTTCGCCGTTCGACGGCTGGGACGGAACCAGCACCGGGGCCCAGCGCGCCAGGAACGCCGCGACCAGCGAACCGACGAACTTCGGCTACAACCTGGGCTGGGCGATCTCCTATCCGATGAAGGCCCTGCTCACCAAGGCAGCCGAGACGGGCACTCTGGACCGGCCGAGCCTGCGCAAGGCCCTGGCCGGGCTCACCGTGGATTCCGAGGGCATGGCGGCGCCGCAGACCTACGGCCGGGACGAACCCGACGTCGCGGCGCAGCGCGCGGTGGTCAACGAACCCGACCCGTCCACGTCACTGGGTTCGCGCACGGTGGTCGCCGAATACCGCAGCCCCACGCTGAAGCGGATAGCGATGCGGGAGCCCTGCACGAGATGATGCGCCACCGGCGGACCGCGGTGCCAGGCCCAGTCACGCCGCGGCGATGAGCGCGACCGCGGCCAGCGCGAGGACCAGGCCGACCTGCTGCTGCCGGTGGACCCGCTCACCGAGCAGCACCATCGCCAGCAGCACGGTCACGGCCGGATACAACGAGCCGATGACGCTCACCAGCGACAGCAGTGATCCGTGGAAGGCGTACAGCAGCGCCGCGTTGCTGATGACGTCCAGCACGCTGATATAGCAGGCCAGCCGCAGCGGCTCCCCGCGCAGCCGGCCGGACTCCCTGGCGACCAGCGCGGCGAGCCAGACCACCCCGGTGGCCGCGACGCGCTGCATGAGCAGCGGCCACAGCCCCGACTCGGCCGAGGTCTCGTGCAGGAAGACGAAGGCCAAGCCGTAGGCGGCGCCGGAGCCGATGGTGAGCGCGGCGACCTTGCGGGTGAACCGCAGCTCGCGTCCGCCGATGATCTCCTCGGTCACCTCGTCCGGCGATTCCCGGCTCACCAGGAGCACCGCGACCAGCGCGAACACGACGCCGGCGAAGGCGAGCGGGCTGGGACGCTCGCCGCTCAGCAGCCCGGTGAGCACCGGAATGCCCGCCACCAGCACCGCCGTCAGCGGCGACACCACCGCCATCGGCCCGTCGGCCAGCGCGGCGTAGAACCACCACACCGCGACGCCGCTGGTCACCCCCGCCGCGGCGCCCCACACCAGCGACGCGGCGTCCGGGCTCCCGGACACGAACGGGAGCACGGCGAGCACCAGCAGCACCGAGAACGGATAGGAATAGATGACCACGCGCAGTGCGGTCACCCGCCGCGAGGCCACACCGCCGTAGAAATCGCTCACGCCGTAGCCCACCGCGGCGGCCAGCGCGAGCAGGACGGCGGTCAACGCATGCCTTTGACCCGCCGTCCCAGCTCGCGGGTGACCTCTCGCTCGGCGGTGCGCCGCGCGAGGTCCTGGCGCTTGTCGTAGTCCTGCTTACCCCTGGCCAGCGCCAGCTCGACCTTCACCTTGCCGTCGGAGAAGTACATCGACAGCGGCACCAGCGTCTGGTTGCCCTCCCGCGACTTGCCGACCAGTCGCTCGATCTCGCGCTTGTGCAGCAGCAGCTTGCGCACCCGGCGCGGCGCGTGATTGGTCCAGGTGCCGTGGCTGAACTCGGGGATGTGCAGCCCACGCAGCCACACCTCGCCGTTGTCCACCGTCGCGAAGGCGTCCACCAGCGAGGCCTTGCCCTCACGCAGGCTTTTCACCTCGGTGCCGACCAGCGCGATCCCGGCCTCGTAGACGTCCAGGATCGTGTAGTTGTGCCGCGCCCGGCGGTTGGTCGCGATGACCTTGCGCCCCTTCTCCTTCATAACGGTCCACTCTAAGTGACCCGGCAACCGTATTATTCCCGCAGGTCGCAGACGCCCTAGCCGCTCGGATGCAGGACGATGTAGAGGGCGAGCACGGCGAGGAAAGCGACGAGCAGGATCACCGTCGACATTCGCGGCGCGCCGGGACGTGCCGGCGGCGGCCTGCGCCGCAGCCATACGTTCTCGACCGACGGATCGCTGCTGCTCCGGACAGGCGGCGGCGCGTCCGGGGCCTCACCCCCTGAAGAGCCGGAGGAAATCTCTTCACCCGCATCGCTGGAACCCTCACCCGGTGCCATAGCCAGCACGGTAGCCGCCACAACGGCGATCTGCCGCAATTCCCGCGCCGCGCAACAGAGTTGGAACTCAGGCCAGGCGCCGCCGGAACGCCTCGCTGGAGGCGCCGCTCGCCAGGTCGACCGTGTGCACGCCCAGTTCGACCCCGCCCTCCGCGAGGTCGAGGACCATGAAGCCCAGCTCGTGATAGGTCTCGTACAGCGCACCGTGGCCCGCGCTCGGGCTCGGCCGCGGCTCGGGACCGACCGTCTTCGCGGCGGCGCCCGACACGATCTGCCTGGTTCCCTTCGACGTCGCGGTGGGCTCCAGCACCTGCAGCGAGTGATCGTGCCCCGACAGGATGAGCTGGCACCGGCCGAGCACGTGGTCTTCGATGAAGCGTTTCACGTGCACGCCGTTGATCGGCTCCAGTGCCAGACCCTCGTAACGGCCCGCGTCTCCGTGCGGGCCGTTGCTCAGATACGGCTGGTGCGTACAGGCGATCTTCCACGTGGCGGACGATTCGGCGAGGGCGCGATCGAGCCAGTCGCGCTGCTCGTTCATGAACTGCCCGTCGACCGCCCAATACGGCGAGAAGATCGGCGGCACGTAGGCGGCCAAGGGATTGACGTCGAGGACGAAGAACTCTACGACAGGGTCCCGCTCCGGGATCCGCACCGAGTAGTAGCGGCTCGGCATCCACCAGCGCCGCGAGTTGGCGTGGTACTCGACCTCGGCGTTGCCGCGCAGCAACCAACCGCCGTCGCCGCCGAGAACCGAGCTGTTGTCGTGGTTGCCCAGCACCATCAGCCACGGGAAGTCCAACCCCGCGTTGGGGTTCTCGAACTTGTCGGCGAACTGCGCGTCGGCCGCGCCGGCCGGTCCGTGCTCGTAGATGTTGTCGCCGAGACCGAGTGCCAGCGAGACGGGTTCACGGCCGTGATACGCGCGCATGGCATCGGCGACCGCCCACTGGGTGCGGGTGCCGGTGCCCGCGTCGCCCGTGACCAGCACCCGCACCCGGCGATCGGCCGGGAAGGGGAACTTGGTGACGCCCTCGGCGACGGGCACCGCATGCGCGGGTGTCCGGCCGATCAGCGTCGCCCCCGCCGCGAGGGCGGCCGCACCGCCCAGGAACTCCCGGCGCCCGATCGTCTCGCTCTCGCTCACGCTGTCCTCCACAGTCTTCGGCGCTCCCGGACGCCGACCATCCTCGCCCATCGGTGTGCCGCGCGCAGAGGACGGCTCACGCGGCGGCGAGTACTTCGAGCACCTGCTCGCCGTATTTCGCGAGCTTGTTCTCGCCGACACCGCTGACGCCGCCGAGCTGCGCCATACTCGTGGGCTTGCGGGCCGCTATCTCGCGCAAGGTGGCGTCGTGGAAGACGACATAGGCGGGAACACCCTGTTCCTTCGCCGTCGCCGCGCGCCATTCGCGCAGCTTCTCGAATAGCGGAAGATCGGTGGGTGTCAGGTCGGCGGCTGCCGCCTTGGCGGCCTTCGCGGCCCGGGCGGGCTTGGGCGCGCGTTCGGGCTCCCGGCGCAGCAGGACTTGCCGTCCGTCGAACAGCACCTCGCTGCTGGCCTCGGTGAGCGTCAGTACGCCGTACTCGCCGTGGACGGCGAGCAGCCCGTGCGCCAGCAATTGCCGCACCACACCGCGCCATTCCGTATCCCGCAGGTCGGTGCCGATGCCGAAGACCTTCAACTCGTGATGGTCGTGCTGTACGACCTTGGGGTTCTTCTTGCCGAGCAGGATGTCCACGATGTGGCCGGCGCCGAAGCTCTGGCCGCGTTCGCGCTTCAACCGCAGCACCGCGGACAGCAGCTTCTGCGCGGCCACCGTGCCATCCCAGGATTGCGGCGGTGACAGGCAGGTGTCGCAGTTGCCGCAGGGCAACCCCGGCTCGCCGAAGTAGGCGAGCAACTGGGTCCGGCGGCAGGCGACGGTCTCGCACAGCGCGAGCATCGCGTCCAAGTGCAGCTGCAGCTGGCGGCGATGGGCGGCGTCGCCCTCGGAGTTGTCGATCAGCTTGCGCTGCTGCACCACGTCGTTGAGCCCGTAGACCATCCACGCCGTGGAGGCCAGTCCGTCGCGACCGGCGCGACCGGTCTCCTGGTAGTACCCCTCGACCGACTTCGGCAGATCCAGATGGGCGACGAAGCGCACGTCGGGCTTGTCGATGCCCATGCCGAACGCGATGGTCGCCACGACGACCAGACCGTCTTCGCGCAGGAAGCGCGACTGGTTCGCCGCGCGGGTCCGGTGGTCCAGACCCGCGTGGTACGGCACCGCGGAGATGCCGTTCTCGGTGAGAAAGGCCGCGGTCTTCTCCACCGAATTGCGGGAAAGGCAGTAGACGATCCCGGCGTCGCCCGCGTGCTCGGTGCGGATGAATTCCAGCAACTGGCGCTCGGGACGGTTCTTCGGCTCGATCCGGTATTGGATATTGGGCCGGTCGAAGCTGGACACGAAACGGCGGGCGCCGCCGAGGTCGAGACGCTGGATGATCTCGTCGCGCGTCTTCTCGGTGGCGGTCGCCGTCAAAGCGATTCGCGGGATATCCGGCCACCGCTCGTGCAGCACGGAAAGCGCGAGGTAATCGGGACGGAAGTCGTGACCCCACTGGGAGACGCAGTGTGCTTCGTCGATGGCGAACAGCGCGATCTCGCCGCGGTCGAACAGCTGGGCGGTCGAGTCGAGGCGCAACCGCTCCGGCGCCAGGTACAGCAGGTCGAGTTCGCCCGCGACGAATTGCGCCTCGACGGCCCGGCGCTCGTCGGGATACTGGGTGGAGTTGAGGAAGCCCGCGCGCACGCCGAGGGCGCTGAGCGCGTCCACCTGGTCCTGCATGAGGGCGATCAACGGCGAGATCACCACACCGACGCCGGGGCGCACCAGAGCGGGCACCTGATAGCAGAGCGACTTGCCGCCGCCGGTCGGCATGAGCACCAGCGCGTCGCCGCCGTCGATCACGTGCCGCACGATGGCGCCCTGGTCACCACGGAAGCTGTCGTAACCGAAGACTCGGCGTAGCACCTGTTGCGCCGCAACGGATCCGGCGTCCGATCCGGACGCGTCTTCGACCGCTACAGCCGCGAAATCATCGGGGGGATTCACCCGGCCCATCCTACGAGCGCCCGGACGGCGCGGTGCCGGTGCGGTTCGGCGTCCGCCCTGCTCGACAGCGGAGTTGTGCACATGTGCACAACCAACGACGAAATTCTCCGTCATGCCCCGCTGACCTGGGTGAATCCTCACCTGGGCGAAAATTCCCCGCCCTGCCTGCCTCCTGCCGCGCTGTTATGTTGTGGCCCATGGCAACAGGAATCGGAACCAGGGCCCGCGCGGTGCTGCTCACCGCCGTCGCGGCGGCCGCCGCGGTCACCGTGGCACTGCCTGCCGCACGGGCGCAGGCATATCCCGCGACGTGCTCGGACGGCTGGGAGGCCGGCACCGTCGTCGCGGGAGTCGGCAACCTGGAGAATCTCGATTCCGACGGGCACGGCGGTTTCTACGTCACCGGACTGATGGACGGTTACCTGGCGCATGTCGACCGCGCCGGGCAGCTGGAGAAGCTGGTCACCGAGGTGCACCGCCCGGCTGGCGTGCGCGTCGCCGGACGCTACGTCTACTTTCTCACCGGCGACGGGATCAGCGAGCCCCCGGGCACGCTCCAGCGCTACGACATCGAGACCGGTGCGGTCAGCGTGCTGCTCACCGGGCTGAACGGGCCGAACGGCTTGCTGATGCTACCCGACGGCAGCCTGCTGTTCACCACCATCGGCCTCAACGGCCCGAACGGGATCTCCCGCTACTGGCCCGAGACGAACGAGTACGAGCGGGACTGGTCGAGTCTGCCGCCCGCCAACGGCCTCGCGCTGGCCGCGGACGGCGAGTCGGTCTACGTCGACACGCTGACGATGCAGATCCTGCGGGTCCGGCTTGACGACCCCGCACACCCCACGGTCGTCTCCGGCGTCCCGGACTTGATCGCGCTGCCCGACGACATGGAGGCCACCCGGGCAGGCGCGCTCTTCGTCGCCGACCATATGCTCGGCGCCGTCTATCAGGTGGACACGACCACCGGCGCCACCTGCGCGATCATCACCGGCTTGATCAAGCCGGGCCCGTCGCGCAATCCACCGGACGGCGCCACCTCGGTCCGCATCGACCGCGACGGTGATTGCTGGGCGCTGTTCGTCACCAGTATGGACGGCACGCTGCGGCGCCTGCGTCCACCGGCGGGCGTCGACCTCACTCCAGCGAACCCCACGCGGGCCCGATAGTTCTACCTGCGTGAGGTCGTTTGTGCCCATTGGGAGAGGGGGCGAGTCCGCGCCATTGTGACGGCCGACGCCGTGGACAGGGCACACGCACGTCGCCCCCGCTGAGGAGGCTCCCGCAGGTCCGAGCTGCCGATCTGACGCTCGACAGCCGATTCGCGAGACGGACGGTAGACGACCAGTCCGCGACCATGTCCGGGCGGGACTTGGTCGACAGCGCGAAACGGAGCGGTCACCCGCGCAGTCGGTCCAGAACCGCGTCGTGGAGCAGGCCGTTGGTAGCGATGGCGTCGCCGCCGTGCGGACCGGGTTTGCCGTCCAGCGAGGAGAAACGCCCGCCCGCTTCGCGGACGATGATGTCCAGGGCCGCCAGATCCCACAGCGAAACCTCCGGTTCGGTGGCGATGTCGACCGCGCCTTCGGCGAGCAGGCAGTAGCTGAAGAAATCGCCGTAGCCGCGGACCCGCCACACGTCGTCGGTCAAGGCGAGGAAATGCTCGCGCAGCCCGCGCTCGCGCCAGCCGGAAAGACTGGAGAACGCCAGGCTGGCCGAGCCCAGGTCACCGACGGCGGAAACCGAGATCTGTTCGGCTGCCCGCTTTTCGAAGCTGGACCAGGAACCCGACCCCGCGGCCGCCCACCAGCGCCGGACCAGGGCGGGCGCGCTCACCACGCCGACAACCGGTTCGCCGTCTTCCAGCAGTGCGATCAGCGTCGCCCAGACGGGCACCCCCCGCACGAAGTTCTTCGTGCCGTCGATCGGGTCGACCACCCATTGCCTTCCGCTGAACTCGGCAGCGCCGCCGAACTCCTCACCCAGCACCGCGTCGTCCGGCCGGGCCTCGGACAGCACCTGCCGGATCGCCCGCTCCACGGCCAGGTCGGCGTCCGAGACCGGCGTCAGATCCGGCTTCGCGTCGACCTTCAGGTCCAGCGCACCGAAGCGAGCCCGGGTGATCGCGTCGGCGGCATCGGCCAGCCGCAGGGCCAGTTCGAGATCGGAGGAATACACAGCCACGCCCCGCACCCTATCGGCCCGCCCGGTCACACCCATTCCGGTCCCGGTGACGCGCAGCCGAGCCGACACCTCGTCCATGCGAAGGACTCGGATGAGTCGGCGGTGTCCGCCTTCACCGCCGATGGACACAGAATGAGCGGGCCCATCCCACGCTGAACCACAATCGGCGGCCTCCCGCCGGGTGACGATCGACCCGGCGCTCACACCGCGCTCTCCGCGCTCAGCCCACGCGCTCCAGCGACCGGGCCGCGGTCAACGCGCTCGCCCACCAGTGCAACTGGTCGAGCAGCGCCGTCGCGGCCTCCGCGAATGCTTCGGGCTCCAGCAGCTTCCCCTCTTCGTCGAAGAGCAGGTAGTAGCGCGGGAACGACACATAGTTCCGCACCGTGTGCGCGTTGAGTTCGTTGAAGATCTGCCGCAGGTGCTCGATCGCGAGCAGGCCGCCGGAGGCCCCGCTGTAGCCGACGAAACCGATCGCCTTCGCGTCCCACTGGGTGAAATGCCAGTCGATGGCGGCCTTGAGCGAGGCCGGGACGCTGCGGTTGTAGTCCGGCGTGACGATGACGAACGCGTCGGCCGCGTCGAGCCGCCGGGTGAGCTCTGCCATGCCGTCCGGGCGCGGTGGATTCGGCTCGAGCGCCGGGGGCACCGCGGGCAGGTCCAGCGGAAGGTGCGCATCGGCCAGATCGATGACATCCACCTCGAAGGAACCGTGCCGCCGCGCCTGTTCGGCGAACCACGACGCCACGACCGGCCCGAAGCGTCCCTCCCGGACGCTGCCGATGATCACCGCGAGCTTCAGTGGGGTGTCGGACATGCTGTATCTCCTCGGATCTCGGAGCGACCCGGGCGGGCCGCCGAACTCAATCTGCTGCGCGGCGCGCCGGGCAGGGAGACCGCCGCAAGAGTGGTAGTGACAGGGACACCCTCGCGGCGTCGAGCCTTGTTAGGTTCGACGGGTGAGCGACAACGAACTCGGGCTCTTCCTGCGCACCCGCCGCGAAGCGGTGACGCCCGCCCAGGTCGGCCTGGCCGCCGGTCCGCGGCGGCGCACCCCTGGCTTGCGCCGCGCCGAACTGGCCACCCTGGCCGGGGTGAGCGTGGAGTACGTCACTCGCCTCGAGCAAGGCCGCGACCGGCATCCTTCGCCTCCGGTGCTGTCCGCGCTCGCCGACGCGCTGCGGCTGAGCCCCGCCGAGCGCATCCATCTGCACCGGTTGAGCAAGTCGGTGGACAGCGGATTCACCTGTATGGGCGACGCGCAGCCGCTGCGCGAGGTGCGGCCGACCGTGCGCGCGATCCTGGCGAGACTCGAACCCGCGCCCGCCGTGGTGGTCAACCGCCTCACCGAAGTCCTCGCCTACACCGACGGCTACCACCGGCTGATGGCGCCGACCGGTCTGTTCGACGGACCCCATACGCCGCCGAGCCTGGCGCGTCTCGTCTTCTGCCTGCCCGGCGCCCGGGACTTCTACGCGGACTGGGAGCACGTCGCCGACGAGACGGTCGCCACATTGAAACAGGGGCCGTTCCGCTCCGACCCGCACATCGCCGCCCTCGCCGACGAGTTCACCGTCACCGTGGGCCCTGCCTTCACCCACCGTGTCGACACCGTGCCGAGCTTGGCCGCCGCCACCGGCGTCACCCGTCTGGTCCACCCTGAGACCGGTTCGCTGCGCCTGGCCTACGAGTCGCTCGAACTCTCCGCCGACGACGACCAGCGGGTGATCGTCTACGTGCCCGCCGACGACGCCACCGCCGCCGCGCTCGACGCGCTCGACGGACGCCGCCCGGGCGGACTGCACGCCGTCTCGGGCTGAACGGGCGACGAGCCACGTACCGAGTGGAGTTCGACACACCGCCCGCGCCGACCCGGTCCGACAAGACGACCGATCGGGCGCGGCGGGCCTCCCCGCGCAGGGCGGCACGGTCACCTTCGCCACGAATTCCAATCACCAACTGCGCCAAGCGTGGTCGCCGTTTAGGGTGATAACCCATGAGGCGTCCGTCACAGTTCACCCGCCCGTGGCAGGGTGCGAAGCGAGCGTGTGACGTTCCGGCGATCCGTCCGCTCGGCCCGCGAACGGCGTCACCGGGCCGCGCCGATGCCGTCCCTGGTCATCAGGCGCGCACTCGTGTGCTGCCCGTGCGGAGGGGCAGCTAGGCTTGACCATCGTGCATCCTGACGTTTCCGCTGATCTCGCCGCACTCGACGCCATTTTGAAGACGGTCGAATCGGTCCTCGACATCGACGAGCTGCGCCGTCGTATCGACGAACTCGAGCATCAGGCCGCCGACCCCGAGCTGTGGAACGACCAGGACCACGCCCAGCGGGTCACCAGTGAGCTGTCCCACGTCCAGGGCGAATTGCGCCGGGTGGAGGAGCTGCGCCAGCGCCTCGACGACCTGCCGGTGCTCTACGAACTGGCCGAGGACGAAGAGGGCGAGGCCAAAACCGCCGCGCTCGCCGAGGCCGACGCCGAGCGTGCCGCGCTGCGCGGCGACGTGGAGGCCATGGAGGTCCGCACGCTGCTGTCGGGCGAGTACGACAAGCGCGACGCGCTGGTGAACATCCGGTCCGGCGCCGGTGGCGTGGACGCCGCCGACTGGGCCGAGATGCTGATGCGCATGTACATCCGCTGGGCCGACCGGCACAAGTACGGGGTGGAGGTCTACGACACCTCCTACGCCGAAGAAGCGGGCATCAAGAGCGCCACCTTCGCGGTGAAGACGCCCTACGCCTACGGCACGCTGTCGGTCGAGATGGGCACGCACCGGTTGGTGCGGATCAGCCCGTTCGACAACCAGGGCCGCCGCCAGACCTCCTTCGCCGAAGTCGAGGTGCTACCCGTGGTGGAGACCACCGACCACATCGAGGTGCCGGAGACGGAGATCCGCGTCGACGTGTATCGCTCGTCCGGCCCGGGTGGCCAGAGCGTCAACACGACCGACTCCGCGGTTCGCATCACCCACCTGCCCACCGGCATCGTGGTCACCTGCCAGAACGAGAAGTCCCAGCTCCAGAACAAGATCTCGGCCATGCGGGTGCTGCAGGCCAAGCTCCTGGAGCGCAAGCGGCAGGAAGAGCGCGCCGAGATGGACGCGCTGAAGACCAACGAGGGCGCGTCCTGGGGCAATCAGATGCGCAACTACGTGCTGCACCCGTATCAGATGGTCAAGGACCTGCGGACGAACTACGAGGTCAACAACCCGTCGGCGGTGCTCGACGGGGACATCGACGGGTTCATCGAGTCGGGTATCCGCTGGCGAATGAGGGATAGCGAATAAAGCGATGAGCTGCTTCAGGAGTTGCGGTTTCCGCTGGAGAATGCGAGAGCAGGCGAGCTAGATGAATGTCGCGGGAATCCAGGCGATCGCGTCCACCGGTTTCACCACCTGGCTACGCGGTTCCGGCCTGGAGGTCGTGCTGCTCATACTCGGGGCCATCCTGTTCAGCCGATTCGCCACCTATGTCAGGGACCGGATCACCCGCAAGATCGACGCGGGCTTCCGCAGCAGTGACGCGCTGGTGCGCACCGAGGCGGCCAAGCACCGCCACGCGTTGGCGCAGGTGATCACCTGGGTGGTGCTGACCATCGTCTACGTGCTGATCACCATGGAGGTGCTGCGGCGGCTCGGCTTCGCCGTCACCGGGTTGGTCGCGCCCGCCGCGGTGCTCGGCGCCGCACTCGGTTTCGGCGCGCAGCGCATCGTGCAGGACATCCTCGCCGGATTCTTCCTGATCACCGAGCGGCAGTACGGATTCGGCGATGTGGTCCGCATCGCGGTGACTGGAGCCGCGGACCAGGCGGAGGGTACGGTCGAGGACGTCACGCTGCGGATCACCACGCTGCGCAACGCGGACGGCGAAGTGATCACGGTGCCCAACGGCCAGATCGTGAAAGTCACGAACCTCTCGAAGGACTGGGCGCGCGCCGCGATCGACGTGCCGGTGGCCGCCAGCGCCGACATCACCAGGGTCAACGAGATCCTGCACGAGGTGGGCACGAAGGCATACCAGGACGCTCGCCTGAAGCCCCTGCTGCTCGACGAGCCCACCGTGATGGGTGTGGAAGACCTCACCGTAGACCAGATGAACATCCGGATGGTTGCCCGGACGTTGCCGGGTAAACAGTTCGAAGTCGGACGCGAGCTGCGGGTGCGAGTCGCCGCGGCACTGCGCCGGGAGGGAATCAGTGAGACCACGTAAATCCACCGCGATTCTGATGACAACCTGGGTTGCCACGTTCGTGCTGTACGTATTCGTCAAACCGGACGAGACGAGCACTACGCCGGCCACTCTCGTCAATGCCGTTCCCGCAGCGGTGTTCACGGAAACGCCGGACCGCTGAGCCCGGCCGGACGCGCCGGCGCCGCGCTGTCACCCACGGTTGACGACGCTGGCCGCACCCGGTTGCTGGTTAGACTGGCTCCCCGTGATCACCATGCGGAACGTGACCAAGTCGTACAAGACCTCGACGCGACCCGCGCTGGACAACATCACCGTCGATGTGGGCAAGGGCGAGTTCGTCTTCATCATCGGACCGTCCGGCTCGGGTAAGTCGACCTTCATGCGGTTGCTGCTGAAGGAGGAGACGCCCACCGCGGGCGAGATCAAGGTCGCCGACTTCCGGGTCGACCGGTTGCCCGGCCGCAAGGTGCCCAAGCTGCGCCAGCGCATCGGGTGCGTCTTCCAGGACTTCCGGCTGCTCCAGCAGAAGACCGTGTACCAGAACGTCGCGTTCGCGCTGGAGGTGATCGGCAAGCGCCGCCAGTTCATCGACCGCACCGTCCCCGAGGTGCTCGACATGGTCGGCCTCGGCGGCAAGGCCGACCGGCTGCCGACCGAGCTCTCCGGCGGCGAACAGCAGCGGGTGGCGATCGCGCGGGCCTTCGTGAACCGGCCGCTGGTGCTGCTGGCCGACGAACCGACCGGCAACCTCGACCCGGACACCAGCGGCGACATCATGATGCTGCTGGAGCGGATCAACCGCATCGGCACCACGGTGGTGATGGCCACCCACGACAACCACATCGTCGACGCGATGCGCAGGCGGGTGGTGGAGCTCGATCACGGCCGCCTGGTGCGAGACGAGGCGACGGGCGTCTACGGGGTGGGCCGGTAATGCGCGCGAGCTTCCTCTTCGGCGAGGTCCTCGCTGGCCTGCGCCGCAATGTCACGATGACCATCGCGATGATCCTGACCACCGCGGTCTCGCTCACCATGCTCGGCGGCGGCCTGTTGGCGGTGCGCATCGCGGACAAGACCGAGCAGTACTTCCTCGACCGGCTCGAGGTGCGCCTGTACCTCACCGAGGACGTCTCGGCCAACGACCCGGACTGCTCGCAGGACCCGTGCCGGGCGCTCATGGCCGATCTGAAGGCGACCAGCGGCGTGGAGTCGGTCCAGTTCCTCAACCGGGCGGAGGCGGTCCGGGAGGCCAAGGAGAAGACCTTCAAGGACCAGCCGGAACTCGCCAAGTACGTCAGCGAGACGCCGCTGCCCGCGTCGCTGCGCGTGAAGATGGAGAACGCCGAACTCTATCCCACGATCTACGAGAAGTTCTACGACCGCCCCGGCGTCGGCATGGTGCGCAACGACAAGGACATCGTGGACCGGCTGGTCAGCCTGTTCGACGGGTTGCGCAACGCGGCGTTCGGCCTGGCCGTGCTGCAGGCGCTGGCCGCGGTGATGCTGATCGCGAACATGGTGCAGATCGCCGCGTTCACCCGCCGCACCGAGGTCGGCATCATGCGGCTGGTCGGCGCGACCCGCTGGTATACCCAGTTGCCTTTCCTGCTCGAGGCGGTGGCCGCGGCGCTGGCGGGCTCGGTGCTGGCGATGCTGGGCCTGCTCATCGCCCGCCCGCTGGTGATCGACCGCGCCCTCGGCGACCTGTTCGCCAGCAAGGTGTTCCCGCGCATCACCGGCGAGGACATCGCGATGACCGCCCTGGTCATCGCCCCGGTCGGCATCGTCTTCGCGGCGATCACGGCCTACGCGACGCTGCGCTACTACGTGCGCGAGTGATCGCCCGAGCCGGTGGCCGCCGAGCCACCGGCTCGACCGCGGGCAGTTGAGCCCGCTTCGATCGTCCTCGGACGCACAGCACCAGGTCGGTTAATTCCAGTCGACTCGGAACGAATCGGCAGGTCGGCGGCGGAGCCGCGCTGCGGCTTCAGCACGCGGGCGAGACGGTGATGGCCCACGCTGCGCTCGGGGCCGTAAGTCTCGATGGATGTGTCGGTATCCCACACACTTGATTTGCTGGAGCCGAGCCGCTGCGCGGTTCCGATACCCAGGCCATAGCTTCTGCACCGGATCAGGCACGGATAGTGCGGCCGACCTGGGAACAGCGGTGGCGCGGACGACGGCGGGTCGTCGACTGCCCACCTTTGGGCACTCGTCCAGCAAAGCGCGGATTTCTTGCGTATTCTTCCCCCTCGACGCCGTTCTTACTCAGCAGTAAGATAGCCTTACTCCGGAGTAAGATAGCTGGGGACAGACCGCACCGAACCCATCCGAGAAAACAGGTGATGATGAGCACTCGAGACAGCGCAACGAAGCGACGTCCAGACACGTCCGCGGTCGGCCTGAACCAACCCAAGCGGGATTGGATGGGCGCGGCGATGCGGGTCATGACGACCCTCACCGGGTCGGAACTCGCCGAGAAGTACAACCTGCGCAAGCCGATCGAGCGCGTCACCTACGAGGGCACCAAGACCGGCTTCCGCACGCTCGGCGCCGCGACGCGCGCCTTCGCCAAGGTCGCGGGCACCGGCGCGCCGAAGCGCCTGGCCTCCAACGAGGCGAAGAACAAGGACTTCTTCGACCTGACGCCGACCGACGAGCAGCAGATGATCGTCGAGACGGTGCGGGAGTTCGCCGCCGAGATCCTGCGCCCGGCCGCCTACGAGGCCGACAACGCCGCCGAGGCGCCGCGCGACCTGCTCGAGCGCGCCGCCGAACTCGGCATCACCTTGATCAACGTCCCCGAGGAACTCGAGGGTGCGGCCTCCGAGCGCGGCGCGGTGACCAACGCCCTGGTCGCCGAGGCGCTCGCGCACGGCGACATGGGTCTGGCCCTGCCCATCCTGGCGCCCAGCGGTGTCGCGGTCGCGCTCGCGCAGTGGGGCAGCGACGCGCAGCAGAAGACCTACCTGCCGTCGTTCACCGGCGAGAACGTGCCGCAGGCCTCGGTCGTGATCAGCGAGCCGCGTCCGCTGTTCGACCCGTTCGCGCTCGACACCAAGGCGGTGCGCTCGCCGAGCGGCTACCGCCTCTCGGGCGTGAAGAGCCTGGTTCCCGCCGCGGCCGACGCCGAGCTGTTCCTGGTCGCCGCCGAACTCGACGGTCGCCCGGCGCTGTTCATCGTCGAGTCGGACGCGCCCGGCCTGGTGGTGGAGGCCGACCCGAGCATGGGTCTGCGCGCCGCCGGCCTGGGCCGGCTCATCCTGGACAACGTCGCGGTCGGCGCCGACGCCGTCCTGGGCGACGGTGACGCCGCCACCCGCGCCGAGGAGTACGCCGACGCGGTGCGCCTGGCCCGTCTCGGCTGGGCTTCGCTCGCCGCGGGCACCGGTAAGGCCGTGCTGGACTACGTGATCCCGTACGTCAACGAGCGCGAAGCGTTCGGCGAGCCGATCTCGCACCGCCAGGCGGTGGCGTTCATGGTCGCCAACATCGCGATCGAACTCGACGGGATGCGGCTGGTCACCCTGCGCGGCGCTTCCCGCGCCGAGCAGGGCCTGTCCTTCGGCCGCGAGGCGGCGCTGGCCAGGAAGCTCGCCACCGACAAGGGCATGCAGATCGGCCTCGACGGCGTGCAGCTGCTCGGCGGTCACGGCTTCACCAAGGAACACCCGGTCGAGCGCTGGTACCGCGATCTGCGGGCCATCGGCGTCGCCGAAGGTGTCGTGCTCATCTAACCGGCCCGTTCCGTTTTCAGGAGACCTCCCCATGATCAACCTCGAACTCCCCAAGAAGCTGCGGGCCAGCGCGAACCAGGCGCACCAGGTCGCGCAGGAGATCTTCCGCCCGATCTCGCGCAAGTACGACCTCGCCGAACACGACTACCCGGTCGAGCTGGACACCATGGCCGCCATGGTCGAGGGTCTGGCCGACTCGGGCACCCAGAAGATCGGCGGCGCCGCCGGCGGCCGTTCCGACGACAGCGAAAGCGACCGCCACGCCACCGAGCTGCTCGGGAACACCAACGGCGGCAACATGTCCGCCCTGCTGAACGCGCTGGAGACCTCGTGGGGCGATGTCGGCCTCATGTTGTCGATCCCCTACCAGGGCCTGGGCAACGCGGCCATCGCCGCCGTCGCCACCGACGAGCAGCTCGAGCGCTTCGGCAAGGTGTGGGCCTCGATGGCGATCACCGAGCCGTCCTTCGGTTCCGACTCCGCCGCCGTGTCCACCACCGCCGTGCTCGACGGCGACGAGTGGGTGCTCAACGGCGAGAAGATCTTCGTCACGGCCGGTCAGCGCTCGACCCACATCGTGGTGTGGGCGACGGTGGACAAGAGCCTCGGGCGCGCGGCGATCAAGTCGTTCGTCGTGCCGCGTGACGCTCCCGGCCTCTCGGTGGCGCGGCTCGAGCACAAACTCGGCATCAAGGCCTCGGACACCGCCGTGCTGCTGCTGCAGGACTGCCGGATTCCCAAGGACAACATCCTCGGCAGCCCGGAAGTCAACGTGGAGAAGGGTTTCGCCGGGGTCATGCAGACCTTCGACAACACCCGCCCGCTCGTCGCCGCGATGGCGATCGGCGTCGCCCGCGCCGCGCTGGAAGAGTTGCGCTCGATCCTGACCGCGGCCGGCGTGGAGATCTCCTACGACACCCCGGTCAACAACCAGCATGCCGCCGCCGCCGAATTCCTGCGGATGGAAGCCGATTACGAGTCCGCCTACCTGCTCGCCCTGCGCGCGGCCTGGATGGCCGACAACAAGAAACCCAACTCGCTCGAGGCGTCCATGTCGAAGGCGAAGGCTGGCCGCACCGGCACCGACGTCACGCTCAAGGCCGTCGAACTGGCCGGCGCGATCGGCTACTCCCAGCGCACCCTGCTGGAGAAGTGGGGCCGCGACTCGAAGATCCTCGACATCTTCGAAGGCACCCAGCAGATCCAACAGCTCATCGTGGCGCGCCGCGTCCTCGGCAAGACCAGCGCCGAGCTGAAGTGACGCCGAACTAGGCGATCCGACGACGAATTCCGGTGCGAGCTTCTCGGACTCGCACCGGATTTTCGTTTCCTGAGCAACGATTGAAGCGAATGACGGTTCCAAGGGCCACATTTGGCGATAGTGCGGCTATGGACGTCCGAGAAGACGGAGGGCAGCTCGAACACTCCGATCGGTCAGTCCGGCTGACTCCGGGCGCGGCGAGCGAGCTGATCTGCGGTGAAGTCGGCTGTCCAGAGCGGTTGGAGCATGTGCCAATCGGCGGGATGCGCGGCGATACCGGCGGCGAATCGGTCTGCCAGCGCCTGGGTGGTATCGCGCACTCCACGGCTGGTGTCGATGGGGGCATCGACACGAACTCCCCATCCGTCGGGGGTGTACCAGCAGTGCACGGGAAGCAGCGGCGCGCCGGTGTCGATCGCCAGTCGCGCCGGACCGGCCGGCAGCCGAGCCGGTTCACCGAAGAAGGCGACCGGCACTCCCCGGCCCGACAGGTCGCGTTCACCCAGCAGCCCGACTATTCTTCCCTGCCGGATACGGGCGATCAGCTGGGGGAACGGCGGCGCCGCGGCGCCGGTGAGCGGGATGATCTCGAACCCCAGGCTCTCGCGGAAGCGAACGAAACGCTGGAACAGCGATTCCGGCGCGAGCCGCTCCGCGACGACGGTGGGCGAGCCCACGCGCTGCACCAGCCACACTCCCGCCAGGTCCCAATTACCGCTGTGCGGTAGGGCGAGTACGGCGCCGGTGCCGCGTTCGACCGCTCGGTGGATGTGTTCGAGCCCGGTGGCCGAGGATTCGATGGTGTCGGCCAGTCGTACCGGGTCCATCGACGGCAGCCGAAAGGCTTCGCGCCAGTAGCGGGCATAGGAGCGCAGGCTCGCCCGGACCAGCGTGTGCGGCACCTCCTCGGGTGTGGTGCCCAATACCCGGGCGAGATTGCGGCGCAATTGGTTCGGGCCACCGTCGCGGCCCGCGCGGTCGGCCGCCGCGTCGAAGAGGCGGACGGCCAGTGGTTCCGGCAAGGCGCGTACCAGCCGCCAGCAGGCGGCGTATCCCAGGTCCCATGCCCGGCCGGCCGGATGCACTAATCGCCGCCGGATTCGACCGATCCCGCTTCGTCGATCGCCGCCGAAGGCGCCGCGGTGACGACGTCGCTGAAAACGGGCAGACGAACCGCACCGAGGTCAGGCGCGTCGACCTCGGCGGCCTCAGCCGGGTGGCTGAACAAAGGATGCCGGTTACTTCGATGCATTTCTGGATTCTCCGCTCACTTGCGATCGATGACGCCCGAGTGGGTGGCCTACCGTACAGATACGGTCGCCGCCGCCGCCGATCCGGCGGTCGCCTCGAAACCCACACTACCCTCGCCCAGACCATACGGAACGGTTTTTATCGACGAGGCACTGTGGAGGCCCTCGCCCACGGCTGGAACGCTAGCGCCATGATAGGGCGCGTGAGCGTCGAACTCGGTCGTCGGCCCGTTCTCGCTGCGGCCGAAAACCGCTGCGGCCGCTGAAATCCGTATGCTCGCCCTCACTGACGAGCAGGCCGCTGCGTCCGTCTACAACTGAGCGCGTAGTCTCCGGCTCCCGCCGCCGCGGGGGCCGGAGACTTCGGTTTGTCCGAGATTTCGTAGTTCCGTAGCTTTTGCAGTCGTGAATCTGGAAGACCGAGTCGCCGAGTTGGAGTGGCGGCTCAGCGAGCTTGAAGAGAAACTGCGGCCGGAGACCCTCCCGGCCGACACCGAGCAGTGGGCGGTGACCCGCCTGCAGGACGAGTTCGCGGCGGCCGACGAGCCCAACGGCGGCGTCGTCTTCGCCGGGTCGGTCCGCCTGCCCAACGATCAGCAGCGCGAATGGCAGGCCCGGTTCACCACCGGCGACCTCATCGAGGACGACTGGGCCGAGACCGCGGAATGCCTTGCCGCGCTGGGCAGCCCGGTCCGGCTGCGCCTGCTGCGCGAGATCATGGGCGGACGCAGAACCGCCGCCGAACTGGCCGGGGTGGACGGGGTGGGCACCTCCGGCCAGATCTACCACCATCTGCGTCAGCTGGCCGCGGTCGGCTGGCTGCACACCGCGGGCCGCGGGCGATTCGAGGTCCCCGCCGCCCGGGTGGTTCCCCTACTGGTCGCCCTGGCCAGCGCCCGCCGCTGAGTCGGGCGCCGCGCCGGCGGCGACGTACCCGGCGGTGGCGAGTAGTCCACCGATCTGCTCGTATGCCGCCCGTTCCCGGGGCGCGACCGTCGCCAGGCCGTCGACGTAGCGATTGAACATGCAGAAGGCGGCCGCGACCAGCACAGCGTCGTGAATGTCCTCGTCCGCGGCGCCCGCGGCCCGCGCGTTCTCCACGTCCGCCGGGGTCACCTCGAGCCCCGACTGCCGCACCTTGTCCGCGATCCGCAGCAGCGCCCGCAGCTTCGGATCGATCGCGGCGGAGTCCACGTCCTCGATGACCGCATCGATCAGGTCACGGCCGCCGTCCACCAGCACCGCCGCGGTCGCCGCGTGCGACTGCGTGCAGAAATAGGTCCGGTTGCGCGCGGACACGTACGCGGCGATGGTTTCACGCTCCCCCGGCGTCAGCGGCGAAGTGCCGCGCAGCAGCGTCTGCGCCAGTTCGCTCAGCGCCGCGCCGGTTTCGGGTTTGAAAGCGAACAGGCCCCGGATGCCGGGCAGGTCGCCGGGAACATCGATGAACGGGTTCCGGTCCGTCGGATCGGACATTGGCCGCGTCTCCCTTCGAGCGGTCTCGAGACGTTGCGAGGGTATCCCTACCGGCCGGTAACAGCGGGCGAAATGACCGAATCGAACCGAGAACCGCCCCCCACCTGCGGCGGACGCAACCCAAACGAGACGGATTTGTCCGTTTTAGTTGTGACCTGCCACACTCCGCACTGCTACGGTGGCAAGTCAACACGCCGTACCGGTTCGCTAGGTCGAGGACCGAAGCGAGGGTTTTGTGGAGGTTTTTCGACATGACTTTGGCCCACAAGCTGGAGGCCGTGAAGGCGCTAGGGGTGCTGCGCAGCCGGGGTGTCACCGATCCGAAGAAGCCGCTGGAGACATTGCGGACGATGAAGGAATCGCGCATCCTCGGCCCCCAGGCGACGCTCATCCGGCACTCCGCGCGAGTGGCCCCGGACGCGCCGGGCATCGTGGACGAGGCAGGCGCGCTTACCTACCGCGAGCTGGACGACCGATCGACGGCGATCGCACGCGGCTTGCAGTCGGCGGGCATCACCGAGGGGATGGTGATCGGCGTCCTCGCGCGCGATCACCGTGGCCTGATCCTGGCCATGGCCGCCGCGGGCAAGCTCGGCGTCCGGGTCGCGCTGATGAACACCGGGTTCGCCAAGCCGCAGTTCGCTGAGGTGTGCGCGCGCGAGAAGGTCAAGGCGGTGCTGCACGACAGCGAGTTCCTCGGCCTGCTCGACGCGCTGCCCGCCGACCTGCCGCGCTACCTCACGTGGGTCGACGAGGGCACCGCGCTGCCCGCAGGCGCGCAGACGCTCGACGACCTGGTCGCCGCGAACTCCACCGAGCCGCTGCCCGCGCCGAGCAAGCCCGGCGGCTTCATCATCCTGACCAGCGGCACCACCGGCCTGCCGAAGGGTGCGCCGCGCACCAAGGTCACGCCGCTGTCCACGGCGCAGCTGGTCGACCGCATCCCGTTCCCGCAGCGGGGCACCCAGGTGATCGTCTCGCCGATCTTCCACAGCACCGGCCTGGCCACCTGGCTGGTCGGGGCGGCCCTGTCCAACACGGTGGTGGTGCGCCGCCGGTTCGACGCCGAGGCCACGCTCGCCATGGTCGCCGATCACAAGGCCGACATGCTGGTGGCGGTGCCCACGATGCTGCACCGGATGGTCGAGCTCGACCCGGCGATCCGGGCGAAGTACGACACGTCCTCGCTGAAGGCGATCGTGCTGGCCGGTTCGGCGCTGTCCCCCGAACTCACCATCAAGGCCACCGAGGCGTTCGGCCCGGTGCTCTACAACCTGTACGGCTCGACCGAGTGCGCCGTCGCGACCGTGGGCACCCCGGAGGACCTCGCTCTCGCACCGGGCACCGTCGGGCGCGCGCCGATCACCTGCGAGGTGCGGCTCTACGACGAGAACGACCAGCGCGTCACCGCCGTCAACACCACGGGTCGCATCTTCATCCGCAGCGGCGCGCCGTTCGAGGGCTACACCGACGGCAGGCACAAGCAGATCATCGACGGCTACATGTCCAGCGGCGACGTCGGCCACTTCGACGAGAACGGCCTGCTCATGGTGGACGGCCGGGACGACGACATGATCGTCTCCGGCGGCGAGAACGTCTTCCCGCAGGAGGTGGAGAACCTGCTGCTGGAGCGGCCGGACGTCTTCGACGTCGCCGTGGTCGGCGTGGACGACGTGGAGTTCGGCAAGCGGTTGCGCGCCTTCGTCGTTCCCGAACCGGGCCATTCGCCCGACGGCGAGGAGATCAAGGCGTACGTCAAGAACACCCTGGCGCGCTACAAGGTGCCGCGCGAGGTGGTCTTCCTCGACGACCTGCCGCGCAACGCGACCGGCAAGCTGCTGCGCCGCGTGCTGGTGGACTACGAGGTCCAGGCCTGATCGACGGGCGGGGTGAGTGGCGCGCTCACCCCGCTACCAGCAGGTAGCTTGAGCTGAGATACGTGACACATCCGGTTACAGGAGCTTGCTAGTGTAAGCACCAGCACTGGCACTCGAAATTGCGGTTCGCACCACTCGGAGGATCACCGGGTGGCACCGTCGGAAGGTTGTCGTCGATGTCTCTTTCCCTCCCGGCGCTCGGTGGCACCGCCCGCAAGGCGGGCGATCTGGCCCTAGGCGTGAACGTGATGGTCAAGCGGCGGCTGTTCAATCCGCTGCGCCCCGACCATGCGGCGCGGTCGGCGTTCAACGTCTTGAAGTTCGGGCCGTTCGCCGGTGTCGTCATGCACGCCGCGCAGACCAGGCCGGAGGCCGCGGCGATCGTCGACGAACGCGGGGAGTTGACCTTCGGCCAGCTCAACGAACAGTCCAACGCCCTGGCCCGCGGCTTGCAGAACAAGGGCATCAATCCCGGTGACGTGGTGGCGATCCTGGCGCGCGATCACCGCGGCATGGTGCTGAGCCTGCTGGCCACCGGCAAGCTCGGCGTGCGCGGCGTGCTGATGAACACCGGGTTCGCCAAGCCGCAGTTCGCCGACGTGGCCGAGCGTGAGCACGTCAAGGCGGTGCTGCACGACAGCGAGTTCATCGATCTGATGAGCGCCATCCCCGCGGCGATCCCGCGCATCCTGACCTGGGTGGACGAGAAGGACAACGCCGACCCGGCCATTCCGACGATCGACTCGCTGATCGCCGGGCAGTCCGGCGCGCCGCTGCCCGCTCCCGCCAAGCCCGGCGGCATGATCATCCTGACCAGCGGCACCACCGGCACGCCGAAGGGCGCGCCGCGAGATCGGGTGAGCCCGTTCGCCTCCGCGCAGTTCATCGACCGGGTGCCGCTGCCCAACAACGGCACCATGATCATGGCGGCGCCGATCTTCCACGGCACCGGCCTGTCCCAGTTCACCCTCGGTCTCGCGCTGGGCAACCGGGTGATCTTCCAGCAGCGCCGCTTCAACCCCGAGCTGACGCTGGCCAATATCGCGAAGTACCAGGCGGATTCGCTGGTCGTGGTGCCGACCATGCTGCAACGCATCCTCGACCTCGGCGACGACGTGCTGTCGAAGTACGACGTCAGCAGCATGAAGGTGATCTTCGCGGCGGGCTCGGCCATCGCGCCGGACGTGGTGACCCGCACGCTGGACCACTTCAACGACAGCCTCTACAACCTCTACGGCTCCACCGAGTGCGCCGTCATGACCGTCGCGACCCCCGAGGACCTGCGCAAGGCGCCGACCACGGCGGGCAAGGCTCCGGTCGGCATCCGGATCGTGCTGCTGGACGAGAACCGCAAACCGATCACCGAGCCGAACGTCACCGGAACCATTTTCGTGGACAACGGCTTCGCCTTCACCGGCTACACCGACGGCCGCACCAAGGAGGTCGTCGACGGCATGATGTCCAGCGGTGACGTGGGGCATTTCGACTCCGACGGACTGCTGTACATCGACGGCCGCGACGACGACATGATCGTCTCCGGCGGCGAGAACGTCTTCCCGCTCGAGGTGGAGAATCTCATCGCGGGTCGCGACGACATCTTCGAGGCCGCGGTGGTCGGTGTGGACGACCGCGAGTTCGGCAAGCGGCTGCGCGCGTTCGTCGTTCCCGGTCCGGATTCCAAGCGGGACCCGCAGGAGATCAAGGACTACGTCAAGGCGAACCTGGCCCGGTACAAGGTCCCGCGCGAGGTGGTCTTCCTCGACGAGCTGCCCCGCAACGCGACGGGCAAGCTGCTGCGCAAGCCGCTGATCGAGATGGAGGTCGACGCGGGCTGAGTGGCGCGCGTCCGAGGTCTTCCGGGCCGCGCGGCCCGGAAGACCGGGTTTTCCTATTCGGAAACCGCACGTCGCACCGGCTGTCGGCGCGAGCCGATGCGGTCGAGCGCGTGCAATCGGTCGGCTATCATCAGCGGGTGAGTTACGAGTTCGACCGGTCTGCCGCGGCACGTCGCGGCGCCGTCGCGCGGGTGCGCGGTGGCTCGGCCGGTGCGATCTCGGGGGCCGTTTCCGTCGCGGCGCACGGCTGGGCTTCCGGCGGCATGCTGCCGGATACCACCGCGCTGGCGCTGCTCGCCGCAGCGTCGGCCGTGATCGGCGCGCTGGTGGCGGGTTCGGCCCCGCTGCGCGACACGTCGGCCGGGTTGGTCGCGGCGCTGGTCGCCGGACAGCTGCTCGGTCACTTCACCATGGGTCTCGACTCGGGCCACCTGCATCACGGTGACGCCCAGTTGACTCCGGCCATGCTCGTCGCGCACGTGTGCGCGGCGGTCGCGGCCGCCATCGTGATCCGCGGCGCGGAAGCTGCCTACCGGATCGGTACCGCGGTGCTGTGCCGCGTCCTTCCGCTGCGGCACACTCTGCCTGCGGTCGCGGACCGCGCTCCTTTGCGTACGGTCCATCGCGATCGAGTCGTCCTGCGTGTGTTCGCCGCCGAGGCGCTGCGCACGAGGGCTCCGCCGCTCGCGGTCGTTCTCTGAATCTTCCCCACACCCGGTGCACGGCGCACGTGGGGTGAGTGCTGCTCACCGCCACGGCATTCCACCGTGCGGCACAGCGTCGCCCCGCACCTTCGTGCCCACGCCTGAGCGTGCGTCCGCGACGCCCAGCCCGGGTCGCGAACCCATACCCCGGACCATGCTTTCGCCTGCGTCCGGCCCGCGGGCTGTCGCCGCACGAATTCGTGGCGCCCGTTCAAGCGGTATCCGCCGTGCGCGGCTACCAGGGGACCACGGTTCGCGTCCCTCCGGGTTCCGCCGTCAGAAACGAAACGACCGTGAGTACAACAGAGACAATCACTTCCGACGCCGACTTACCGGAGCCGTCGGACTCCCCTGGCCCAGGCCGGACCACCGTGCGCAACAGCCTGTACGCGCTGGCCATGCGGCTGCACTTCTACGCGGGGGTGTTCGTCGGGCCGTTCGTTCTCATCGCCGCCGTCACCGGCGCGCTCTACGCGATAGCGCCGACCTTGGAGTCGATCGCGTCGCGTGACCTGCTTACCGTCACCCAGAGCGGAACGCCGAAGCCGCTGTCGGAGCAGGTCGGCTCGGCCATCGCCACGCGGCCGGACCTGCACCTCGTCGCCGTCGCACCCGCCGCGGGCGCCGAAGACAGCACCCGGGTGCTGTTCAGCGACCCGTCGCTGGGTGAATCCGAGCGGCGGGCGGTGTTCGTGAACCCGTACACCGCGCAGCCCGTGGGCGATTCCGTCGTCTACGGCAGCTCGGGAGCACTGCCGATGCGCACGTGGATCGACCGTCTGCACCGCGACCTGCACCTGGGCGAGCCCGGCCGGCTCTACAGCGAGCTCGCCGCGTCCTGGCTGTGGATCGTGGCGCTGGCCGGTCTGGTCCTGTGGGTACGCCGGGTACGCAACCGCCGGGCCCGAAACGGCTGGGGCTGGCTGCTGGCCGCCGACCGTTCGCAGCGCGCGCGGGGGCGCACCCTCAACTGGCACGGCGCGGTCGGGATGTGGGTGCTTCCCTTGGCGCTGCTGCTGTCGGTGACCGGGATGACCTGGTCGGCCTACGCGGGCGCGAACATCACCGAACTGCGTGAGCAGTTCAACTGGACCACACCGGCGGTCAGCATCGCGCTCCCCGGAGCTGTTGCGTCCGAGCCGCATTCGAGCTCCGATCACCACGGCGGCGGCCACACCGAGCACGCCTCCGCAGACTCGGCCGAACAGGTCACTCAGCTGGATCGGGTGTACGCCACCGCTCGCGCCGACGGCATCACCCAGGCGGTGGAGATCGCCGTCCCGGCCGCGCCGGGCAAGGCGTTCGCGGTGAAGGAACGCCGGATGCCGGGCACGTACACCGTCGACTCGGTCGCCGTCGACGGTGCTACCGGGGCCGTCACCGATCGTCTGTCCTACGCGGACTGGCCTTTGATGGCCAAACTCACCAACTGGGGTATCCAGTTCCACATGGGCCTGATGTTCGGGCTGCTCAATCAGTTGCTGCTGCTCGCCGCGATGATCGGACTGATCACCGTGGTCGTGCGCGGCTACCTGATGTGGTGGCGCAGGCGGCCGACCCGGGATGCGGGCCGGATCGCCGCGGGCCGGGCTCCGCGGCGCGGCGCGCTGCGCAAGACCTCGCTGTGGCTGGCCGTACCGCTGGTGGCCGCCGGGCTGGTGGTGGGTTGGTTCGTCCCGCTGGTCGGAGCGAGCCTGCTCGCCTTCCTCGCGATCGACGTGCTGATCGGCCTGGCCGGACGGGTGCGCGCCGCCGCTTAACCACACACCCGCGGGCGCAGGCCCGTTCCTCCCGCGACCTACCGAACGTCATTGGTATGGCCGTCGCTTCGCCATGCCTTCGAAACAAAGGATTTCCGATGCAGATCACGAAACTAGCCCTGGCCGCCGCGTTCACGACCGCTGCTCTGAGCATCGCCGCGGGCACCGGTTCCGCCGAAGTCGCTCCGGTGGACAGCACGTCTGTCGAGACCGCGACCGCCGACACCGCGACCGCCGAGGCGATCGGCTTCACCGCTCACGCCACCGAGACGGCCAGTGTCATCACCACCGATTCCGGCTCGCTGGTGGTCGAGGATCAGGTGGTGAAGCTGAAGGCCGCCGACGGCACCGTCGTCGCGGGCGCACCCTTGACCTTCCGGGTCGACGAGTTCGAATTCCCCATCGTCGCGGAGATTTCCGAACGCACCGCGACCCTCACCCCGCAATTCGACCTCGCCCACGCCAGCTACAAGCCGGTCGCCCTGCCGTTCGAGGATAAGGCGCCGTGGAAGACCGAGTACGACCGTGAACAGGCCGCCTGGTCCCGCATGACCAGCACCATCTCCATGGGCGCCACCATCGGCACCCTCGTCGGCGGCATCGGCGGCGCGTCGGTGGGCTGCATCCTCGGCGGCATCGCCGGAGCGACCGTCGCCGCCGCCACCATCGTCGGCATGTTCGGCCCGTTCATCCCGGCCGCCGCCGTCGGCTGCCTCGGCGGCATCGTCGCCGTCGGCGCCCTCGGCACGGTCGCGGGCCAGATCCTGGTAACGGCTCC